>DATCDR010000163.1:0-35927 GCA_036510575.1 Acidimicrobiales bacterium
CCCAAGAAGATGCCCTTGACGGGGAGCTCACGGTGCTCGAGAACCTGGTCGTCTACGGCAGGTACTTCGACATTCCGAAGAAGGATGCTCGCCTTCGAGCCGAGCAGCTCCTCGAGTTCGCGCAGCTAAGCGATCGAGCCAAGACCAAGGTGGAAGAGCTCTCCGGCGGCATGAAGCGACGCCTCACCCTCGCCAGGGCGCTCATCTCCTCGCCAGAGATCGTCATTCTCGACGAGCCAACCACCGGGCTTGATCCACAGGCGCGCCACCTCGTCTGGGAGCGGCTGTACCGCTTGAAGCGAGATGGTGTGACGTTGATCCTCACGACGCACTACATGGACGAGGCCGAGCAGCTCTGTGACCGACTCGTCGTGATGGACCACGGTTCGATCGTGGCGAACGGGCCACCCCGATCGCTGATCGAAGAGCACGTGAGCAAGGAGGTCGTCGAGATCCGACTGCCAGAGGAGAACTACGAGCAGCTGACGCTCGATCTAGGCGACCGCGTGGAGCGGACCGAGATGCTCGCCGACCGGTTTTGCTGTTACACCGACGAGGGTGAGTCGCTCCTTTCCTACGTGAAGTCGCTCGGCTACGCGCCAATCTCCGAGCTCGTACGGAGGGCGTCGCTCGAAGACGTGTTCTTGCTGCTCACCGGCAGGTCTTTGGTCGAGTAGTCATGGCAACCAACGAGATCTCATTTCGACCGGGGATCCTTGCCGGCGCGCATCGAGTGCGCTGGACGAGATCCCTGTCGTATTTCTTTCTGCAGTACCGCCGGACCTGGGTGAGCTCGCTGGCGTCCAACTTCGTCTACCCGACGCTCTATCTGACCGCGATGGGCGTCGGTCTCGGGCACTTGGTGAGTGCTCACGTCGGCGCGCACGCCGCGACGCTCGGTGGGATCTCCTACCTCTCGTTCCTCGCTCCAGGGGTGCTCGCCAGCTCAGCGATGCAGGTGGGGGTGCAAGAGTCGACCTATCCAGTCCTTGGCGCGATCAGGTGGACGTACGCCTACGTGGCGATGGTCGCTAGCCCGCTTCGGGTGACCGACGTGCTGCGAGGGCAGCTGGCGTTCATCGCTTTCCGGCTGCTTTTGACATGTGGGACCTTCACGCTCGTAGCTACCGCCTTTGGAGCGATTCACTCCCCAGAGGCGGTGCTCGCGGTGCCAGCGGCGGTGCTCTGCGGGCTCGCATTCGCGGCCCCGATCGCCGCCTTCGCCGCGAAACAGGACTACGACGGTGGCTTCCCGGTGTTGAACCGCCTGATCGTCATCCCGTTGTTTCTCTTCTCGGGCACGTTCTTTCCGGTTCACCAGCTGCCGACGGTGTTGCAATGGATCGCGGTCGCGACCCCGCTCTACCACGGCGTCGCGCTCTCGCGGTCATTGGCTCTCGGCCATGGGCTCACCTGGGTGTCGCTCGTGCATGTCGCGTACCTCGGCACGCTCGCGGCGCTCGGCTACGCCTGGGCGACGCGGACCTTCCAAGCCAGGCTCGCCAAATGACGGTCGCATCGATCACCGGCTATCTGCGCACCACCCCGATCGCGCTAGCGAGCGGTCGTCGTGCTGTGCACATGCTCGAGCGAAACATCACCGTTTACAAGCGGGGCTGGGTCTTTATCGTCTCCGGCTTCTTCGAGCCGTTCTTCTATTTGTTGAGCATCGGCCTCGGCCTCAGTCATCTCGTCGGCGGCGTGCGAGTCGGCAGCGTCGTGGTGCCTTACGCGCACTTCGTGGCGCCGGGCCTGCTCGCCAGCTCGGCGATGAACGGCGCGATTTTGGACACGACCTACAACCTGTTTTTCAAGCTGAAGGTCACCAAGATCTACGAGGCGGTGCTCGCGACGCCGCTATCTAGTGGCGATGTCGCACTCGGCGAGATCGGATGGGCGATCAGTAGGGGCGCGCTCTACTCCACCGGTTTTCTCGGCGTGATGGCGAGCTTCGGGCTCATCACCTCGCCATGGGCGCTGGCGTGTCTTCCCGTAGCGGTCCTTGTGAGCCTCGCCTTCGCGGCTACTGGGGCGGCGATCACCTCGTTCATGCGAACCTGGCAGGACCTTTCGGTCGTCGCGCTCGCGGTGTTGCCGATGTTTCTGTTCTCGGGGACCTTCTTCCAGCTCTCGGTCTACCCGCACGCGGTTGGCACGGTCATTTCGCTCACCCCCCTCTACCAGGGTGTTGTGACGCTCCGAGCGCTGTGTACGGGAGTGGTTTCACCGAGCATCCTCTGGCACGTCGGCTATCTCGCCGTAATGGGTGTCGTCGGGGTGCTCGTGCTGTCGTCTCGCCTCGAGCGGCTACTCACCCGCTAAATCCGAGTTGCTCAAAAGAGCGATCGAGCAGGGGAGGTCCTGTTTGGTCCGGAGGCGTCGGCGTCTCGTGGCTGGAGAACTCCTCGCAGAGCAGCGCAGAAAGTCCATACGATGAGTCTTCCGGGTGCGGGGGCTCTCCAAGAGCTCTCGCGCACATGTACCAGCCGAGGGGGAAGCAATGCCGGGTCGTTTCGAGGGAAAAGTTGGTGTCGTCACTGGTGGTGCGAACGGATTCGGTGAAGCTGTCGCCGAACGTTTGGTCGCCGACGGTGCCTCAGTGGTGCTCGTCGATGTCAATGACAAGGTCCGCGAAGTTGCTTCGAGGCTCGGCGGTCTCGGGGTCGTCGCCGACGTCACCCGGCCAGAGGACGTCGCGCGCTACGTGAACGAGGCGGTGTCGGCATTTGGTCGCATCGACTTGTTCTTCAACAACGCTGGGATCGAAGGACCTCGCGGATCGTTCGGGGACCTTTCGATCGAGGACTTCGACCGGGTATTGAACGTGAACGTGCGGGGCGTGTGGCTCGGACTTCATGAGGTGATGCCGGTGATGGAACGCTCCGGTGGCGGCGCGATCGTCAACACCTCTTCCCAGGCCGGAATCAAAGGTGGACGGAACTTCAGCCCCTACATCACCTCCAAGCATGCGGTCGTTGGAATCACGAGGTGCGCTGCCCTAGAGGGTGCCCCGAACAACATCCGCTGCAACGCCATCTGCCCTGGACTGATCGATACCGAGATGCTCCGACGGCTCGGCACCGACGAGAACGGCGACTACGCCGCCAACTTGGAGCGAATGGCTGGAACCGTTCCCGCAGGGGTTCTCGGCACCGCCGAAGAGGTCGCCAACTTCGCGACGTGGCTGCTCTCAGAGGAGGCGAGCTATATCTCCGGCGGCGTCTTCTTGATCGATGGTGCGCTCAACGCTTAGGGGCAATCCCACCGGGAGCGCTCGAGCATGCCGGCCGGCTACCTATCAGACGTCGGTGACGTCGGCCTCGGCGGCAGACACGAAGCTACGAAGGGCCTCGAGGAACGGCGAACGGAGCTCTTCGGGGACGAGATCCAACATCTTTAGGTGCAGCTCTCCGATAGCTGGAAAGAGCCCTCGCACGAGTGCGGCGCCGTCGGGGGTGAGCGAGAGCAGATAACGGCGGCGATCGCCCTGATCGCGTTGCCGCTCGATCAACCCGTGGCGAGCAAGTCGCTCGATGAGCTCGGCACCCGTTGAGCGGTCGAGGCGAGCGAGCTCGGTAGCGGTGCGCTGGTCGACGTTCGGTGCGGACTCGAGCACGAAGAGCAGCTGGAACTGTGGAGAGGTGACCTCCTCGGAGACGGTCGCGTTCCACATGCGGGTATGGATCTGTTGCGCGAGCCTGATCAGGTGGCCTACGTGCGGTGGGGGTGGTTCGGGCATCGTGCTCCAGGTGTCTTCTGATCGGGCAGCGGTCGTGGCGGCGGCGCCGCTTACTCGGCCGTCACGCTACCTGGGGCCGGTGCGGTGGTCCCGAAAAATACTCCGTAACCGGATTGTCCGAACACAGACGATGGTTTATCGTTGCCGTAGCGCTACTTCGCCGAGCTGAATCGAGGGGATCGATGCTCTCCAGGGCCGACAACGAACTGATCACCCGAACGGGTCCAGGCACCGGGATGGGGGAGCTCTTCCGACGATTCTGGGTGCCGGCGCTCCTTTCGAGCGAGCTTCCAGAGCCCGACTGCAACCCGGTCGCGTTCGGGCTGCTCGGTGAGGAGCTGGTTGGCTTTCGAACGACCTCCGGCAAGGCCGCGATTCTCGAGGCTCGCTGCCCGCACCGGCACGCGAGTCTCTTCTGGGGCAGAAACGAGGAGGAGGGGCTCCGCTGCGCCTATCACGGCTGGAAGTTCAGCGCCGAGGGCGTATGTCTCGACCAGCCTGCTGAGCCCGCGGACTCGAGGTACAAAGACGCTGTTCGCGCACTCGCCTACGAAGTGCATGAGGCAGGCGGCATCGTCTGGGTCTACATGGGGCCACGCGACAAGATCCCGGAGTTCCCAGCGTTCGAGTGGACGTTGCTGAACGAGGACCAGTTCCTCGTCACCAAGCGGCTGCAACTTTGCAACTACTTGCAGAACCTCGAAGGCGAACTCGACACGTCGCACGTGAACTTCTTGCACCGGACGAACAGGTCGAGCGAAGACCCGATCATGCCGCCGGAGAACATCGCGCGAAAGCAGTTCTTCCTCTCCGAGGCGAACTTCGGCATTGTGGCGATGGCACGGAGCGAGACCCCGAACGACGAGTACTACTGGCGGATGACGCCGTTCGTGCTGCCGTCGTTCACGATCATCCCCTCCCCGCTCGGCTCGGCGAACACCTTGACCGCCGTCGTCCCCATCGACGACGACAACGCCTGGGGCTTCACCGCCACCTGGAATCCAGCTCGCCCGCTCGACGAGGCGGAGATCCTCGGCGTGACCGGTGGCGAGGGTGTCCACGTGCACGTCGATCCCGCGACCTGGTTGCCGCTCGCGAACAAGACGAACAACTACCTGATCGACCGCGAGCTGCAACGCACGAGGAGCTTCACCGGGATCTTCGGCATTCGAAATCAGGACCTCGCCGTCCAAGAGAACCAGGACGGCACGATCTGCCGGCGCGATGAGGAGCACCTCGGCGTCACGGATCGGGGAATCGTCGGCATGCGCCGGCTACTCCTCACGCTCGCAAAGAACCTCCAAAAAGGAGAGGAGCCTCGCCACCTCCAGCACCCCGATGCGTTCCGGGCGCGCTCGGTAGCGATCGACGCGCCAAGAAGCGTCGACCCGGTGGCGCTGTTTTTGAGCGCGCAACCAGAGAGCGTGGACGCGGCCTCGCTTGGAAGCGCGTACTAAGCGACGTGGCGAGCTCAAGAAATTGACCGACGAGCGCGATCGTCCAGAGCCGGAGCGGATCGAGAACCTCCTGCCTGCCACGATCGAAGGCGTCGCCGACCGGCTGATCTCGTCGCACACGTTCCAGGAGCTTGTCTACCGAGAGTCGGAGATGGACGCCCTGTTCACGCTGGTCGACATCGCGATCAAAACGGCGCGGCACGGCAACACGATCGGACCTCCGCCCGAGGCAGGCGCGCTGCTCGCCTCACCCGACCTCTACACCATGCGGGACCTGATCTTTGCGGCGCACGACATGACCCACGACGATCAAACCGTCGAGGCCGCAGGGCTGCTCCGCGAAGCAGCTGCCATCGCGAGGTCGTGGTCGTAGTAGACCAATCCGGGGCGATCGACGAGCGATCGGAACGGAATGCGATGGGGGAGCAATGGCCTTCGAAGAGACGAAGCGGCAGGTCGCGGTAGGAAACAGGGTGCTCCACCACATTGGGCTCACCGACGGGATCACGCTTGCGCTCGGACACGTGAGCATGCGTGTCCCAGGCGAGCCGGACCGGTTCATCGTAAAGGGCAGGGGCTACGCGGTCGACGTGTTGCCGGTTGTTCGCGGCGAGGACATGATCGTTTGTGATCTCGACGGCGCAATGGTCGAAGGCCCGCCAGGGGGCATGCCTTGTTTCGAGGTGAAGATCCACTCCGCGATCTACAAGAACCACCCCGAGGTGGACTCGGTCGTGCATGTGCACCCGCGCTACACCGTGCTCATGAGCGTGCTCGGCGTGCCGCTCGTGCCGATGTGCCAAGAGGGGGCGAACCTCGTCCGCACCCCGGTACCGATGTGGACCCATACGCGTCTCGTTGTCACCGATGAAGATGGCGAGGGTCTCTCGCGCCTGATCGGCGACTCACCGGTGGCGATGTTGCCTGGTCATGGCGCGGTGGCTACCGGGACGAGCATCTCGCGTTCGATTGCAAACGTCTACGCCCTCGAGGAGCAGGCGAGGATGAACTACCTCGCCGTAGCGGCGTCGGGGCCGGATCACCCGAGAATCTCCGAGGAGTTCCTGGCGGAGGTAGATGCGACCCCGACGGTTCGGGACCTCCCGCACTTCGCGTCCAGCTTGCCGCCGACCTCGAGCGCAGTGCCTGATCCAGGTGCTGGCCCCTACCTCTACTGGTCGTCACTGGTCGAAGCAGGAGCGTGACGCCGGGGTGTCGCCTTGGCGCGGCGGCTGAAGTCTTAGGAGGAGGCGAGCGCGGCGGCGCCCTGTTTTTGCAGCTCCGCGAGCGTTAAGGCGCCGACTGCCTCGCTCACGATCCGTCCGTCGCCCGAGACGAAGAACGTCACCGGAAGCGGGTCGACACCGAAGGCGGTGGCGACGGCCAATTTGCTGGTGTCGATGAGCACCGGATACTTCGCGCCCGCCTTCGCGAGCAGGCGCCGTGAGGTGGCGAGCGAGGGGTCGTCGGTGTCGATCCCGACGAGTGATATCCCCGCCGGCTTTTGTCGCGAGTAGGCGCCGAAGGCGTCGAGCTCCTTTAAGCAGATCGGGCACCACGACGCGAAGAAGTTGATGATCGCGGGCTTGCCGTGCACCAGTGCTGCGAGCGTCTCACGCTTTGTTCCCGAGATCTCGTCGAGGGCGAACTTCGTCGGTGCGACCGAGCCAATGTGGAGCGTCGCCGAGGCGATCGAGTTCGTGTTGTCGGCCGAACTCGGGTGGTAGCGAACTGCGATGACGACGGCGAAGATCACCAGCGCGAGCAGTGATACAGAAGCGCTGATGAGCGGAGCTCGATGGTGCAATGTCGCTAACCGCCTACGCCTTCGTGAGCGTCCGCGCCGCAGCTGCAATGTGTGGAGCGTTGATCCCCGCTTCGTTTAGCAGCTCCTCTGGTGTACCCGAGCCGACGATGTTGCGCACAGCTACGTGTGCGAAGGACAACTCGACTCCTGCGCCGAGCAGCTCGCCAGCTATCGCCTCGCCGAGACCTCCCGCAGGGAAGTGGTCCTCGACGACGACGACTCGACCGTTGGTCGCTTGCACCGATTGGATCAAAAGCTCGGTATCGAGTGGCTTTACCGAGTAGCAGTCGATGACGCGGCTAGCGATGCCCTCGCCTGCCAGGATCTCGGCTGCGGCGAGGCATTCATGCAACGTAACCCCAGCGCCGACCAGGGTGACCTGGTCGTCTGGGCTCTCGCGCAGCACCGCTGCACCACCGATCCGGAACTCCGTCCCTGGTGGGTACAACACGGGGTAGGCGCCCCGTGTCGTGCGGATGTAGGCGACTCCTGGAGCGTCGGCGATTGCCACGGTGAGCGCGGCCGCCGAAGGCGCATCGCAGGGATAGACCACAACCGAGCCGTTCGCGCTGCGCATGATGGCGAGGTCCTCGAGCGCCATCTGACTCGGACCGTCCGCCCCGATCTCGACGCCTGCGTGGCTACCCGCGAGGCGGATCTTCAGCCCGGAGATTCCAAGCATCCGGACGAAGTCAGCGGCGCGAGAGAAGAAGGCACCGAAGGTGGAGGCGAAGGGCACATAGCCCCGGACGGCGAAGCCGCCTGCTGCTGCGACCATCAGCTGCTCGGCGATGAACGCCTCGAAGTAGCGCTCGGGAGCGACTGCGTCGAATCTCTCGGATCCAGTCGAGTTGCCTACCTCCGCGTCGAGCACCACAACTTCTGGTCGGGACTTGAGCGCGACGAGTGCGTCACCGTAGGCCGTTCGCGTCGCGATCTTCTTCCCCAGTTCGTAGGTTGGCAGCTCGATCTTCGAGTTCGGCGCCGGGGTGATCGCAGGCGTGCCGCCACCGGGTGCGGGCGAGGTGATCGTGATGTCGCTCACGCCCCCTAGCTCATCGATCGCAGCCAGTGCGTCGTCTGGTTTGAGGGCGACACCGTGCCAGCCCAAGGCGTTTTCGAGCTTGGCGACCCCTTTGCCCTTGATCGTCTTTGCCAGGATCACGGTAGGTCGGCTACTCGACGCGGCCTTGTCCATCGCGGCGTCGATCGCGGCGAGGTCGTGGCCGTCGATCTCGATTGCTTCGCAGCCGAAGGCTTCTACGCGGCGCGCGTACGCGCTCAGGTCCCACTCGAGCTCGGTAGGACCGCGTTGGCCGAGGCGGTTGACGTCGATCATCACCGTCAGGTTCGAGAGGCCGTAGTGCGACGCCTTGTCGAGTGCCTCCCAGACGGAGCCCTCTGCGGTCTCGGAGTCACCACAAAGCACCCAGACCCGGTAGTCGAGCTTGTCGAGGTACTTCCCGGCAAGGGCGACACCCACCCCTGCCGCGATTCCGAGACCGAGTGATCCAGTCGCTAGATCGATCCACGGCAGGGCGGGTGTGGGGTGGCCTTGGAGTCGCGCACCAAGGCGCCGATAGGTCGTAAGGAGCTCCTCCTCGCTCACGACGCCTACCGCCCGGTAGAGCGAATAGAGCAGTGGCGAGGCGTGGCCCTTCGAGAAGATCAGATGGTCGTTCGACGGCAGCTTCGGTTGGTTCCAGTCGTAATGCAGGTGCTTTGCGGCCAGCACCGCGATCAGGTCGGCGGCCGACATCGAGGACGTGGGGTGGCCAGATCCCGCTTCAGTAGAGCTTCGAATCGAGTCCACCCGCAACTGCTTGGCGACTGCAGCGATTTCGGCGTTGGTCAACGTAGGCATCTGCCACCTCGGGTTCGGTCCGGAACTGGTATCTAGGCTACAAGCCGGTGGTTGGTGCGAGCCCCTACCTTTTGGCGTTTCTCGGGCGAGAGGCGCCCGGCCGAGTGATCTTCTTCCTGACGTCGCGCTTTGCGGGCGCGCCGGTAAGCAGCGCTCGCATCAGCGTTGCCATCACCGACTCACACGCCGCAGCCGATCGACCGAGGCTCTCGCGCTGATAGTTCCAAGTCGGCCACGCGGTGGCGACGTCGAGCGCCACGAGAAGATCTTTCGCCGGGCGGGAGCGGTCTGAGAGCTCGGGAAACGTAGCGAGAAGTTGTGCGATCCGGACCTCGCGCGAACGTCGGCGTCCCTCTCGAATCTCGGTGCTGATGGGATCGTCGGCGAGCATCGATCGTCGAATTGGCGTGATCGCTTCGAAGAAGCGGCGAACCTGTCGACAAAACGTCTCGATCCGCTCCTCTAGCGGAAGCGTCGGATCGATGAACCGGTATCCCACTTTGTAACGGCTTCGCTGCAGTTCGAGTGCGCGGCGCCGCACGTCCTCGACGTCTTCGAAGTGGTGATACACGGTTCGAAGCGACACGCCGGCCCTGTTCGAGACGGCCTGGGCGGTTGGTCGCATCTCGCCTTCGGCGACGAGTTCGAGGAGTGCTTCGAGAACTTTTGTCTGCGTACGCTGGCCTCGAAGCCGACGTCCGTCGGTCGAGAGATCTTCTTCCTCAATGGTGGGCATCGAAAAACCCTATAGGTATTTGGCCTTCCGGGCATTTCTGGTCGTCGGCGAGGCTCGCCAGCGAGTGCGGACGCATCGCCTTCGTCGCTGCGTCGACCTACTCAGCAGGCTGCTCGACGAGCTGCTCGGGCGTGGCCTCGAGATCGGCACGATGGCGGAGATGGCGAATGACGAGAGCGACGAGCGCAAGTACCACAACGCCGAGCGCGACCCAGAAGTACCGAACGATGCCGTCGTAGATCACACCGACGTGAGAGCCCGCCAAGTCACCGACGAGCGCCCATGTCGTCACCCATACCACCGCGCCGATCGCGTTGAAGACGAAGAAGCGCTTCCAGGCCATCCCTGAGGTACCGGCGAGAATTCCGTTGGCTTGGCGGAGGCCTTCGACGAAGCGGGCGAGCACGATGATCTTCGGGCCTTGTCGCTCGAAGAACGCCTCAGCGGAGGCGAAGCGGCGTTCGTTCAGTCCGACGAAGCGGCCATAGCGTGTGACGAGGACCCTGCCGCCTGTTCGTCCGATGAAGTAACCGACGAAGCTGCCAAGGAACGTTGCGATCGTCCCGACAACGATGACCACGACGATGTTCAGCCGGCCCGCACCCGCGTAGATCGCCGCGGTGAGCAGAACCGTCTCACCTGGAACGGGTATCGCGAACGCTTCGAGGAATAAGACGCCGCCTACCGCGAGATAGCCGTGGCGCGTTATGAGTGGCCCGAGACTCTGGAGAAACCCAGGGAGGACGGCAGGTTGCACGGTAGCAACGTACAAGGCAGTTGACGCCTTGGGGAGCGAAGCGAGCGGTTCTAATTGTTGACCCGCGAGGTCGACTATCTGGCTATTGCTCACTATGATCGCGCTAGGCATATTCGCTACTGCAACTGAGGGGAAACAACATGGCACTGCAGCTCGGAGACGAAGCTCCAGACTTCACGACGGAGTCAACTGAGGGACCGATCAGCTTCCACGACTACCTCGGCAACGGCTGGGGAGTCCTTTTCTCACACCCCGCGGACTTCACGCCCGTCTGCACCACCGAGCTCGGCGAGGTTGCGCGGCTAAAGCCCGAATTCGACAAGCGCAACACCAAGGTCGTTGGCCTCTCGGTCGACCCGGTCGACTCCCACAACAGCTGGGCAGGTGACATCAAAGACGCCACCGGCAACGCGTTGAACTTCCCGCTCCTAGGCGACCCGGACCGCACGGTGGCGAACCTTTATGGGATGATCCACCCGAATGCCAACACCACCGCCACGGTGCGATCGGTGTTCGTCATCGGACCCGACAAGAAGGTCAAGCTCATCATCACCTACCCGGCCAGCACGGGCAGGAATTTCCAGGAGATTCTGCGCGTCATCGACTCGCTGCAGCTCACCGCCGACTACCAGGTCGCGACGCCCGTGAACTGGAAGGAAGGCGAGGACGTCATCATCACGGTGGCGGTCTCTGACGAAGAGGCGAAGGAGAAGTTCCCGAAGGGCTTCACGGCCGTCAAGCCGTACCTGCGCTACACACCTCAGCCCAACTTGTAGGCAACCAGCTCGTTGTGATGCCCCGTCCCGGGCTACTGGGACGGGGCATCATCGTGCCCGCACAGATTGCTCGGAATAGAGTTCCATCGGGGCAGTGCCCGGGGTACGCTCATCCCGTGCTGGGGGCTGGCATCTCCTTGTGGAATTGGCTCGAAGGAATCCCAGCTCTGGTACAGGACGCTGCGCTCTACATCGCGGCCGCCGGCTTCGCGTTCTTAACCTCTGCGTTCGCAGTTTCGTCCGACTACCGCTCCTGGGGGTGGTTCGCGGGCATCGTCTACGTCGTCGCTGCTTTGGTGGCGATGCTTTGCCAACGAGTGATTCTCCGCTCGCCACTAGAAGGCCGATTGCTCGCTGCGCAGATCTTCTCGATGCGACGGATCATCGTCGCCTTGGTCGTGTGTGGGGCCGTGTTCGCGCCACTCGCTGCCGAGGTTGGGTGGCGAGCAGAGGCTGCAACGGGCGCGCACGCGCAACCTGAGGTACCAGTGATCGAGCGCGCAGGAGACCGTGTGGCGGCTGGGCACTCGCCCTACCTTGCGAATCCGACGCAAGTAGGTAACGACGCCGGCTCGGACGCGCGGAACATCGATGCCGAGAGCTTCTTCCCGTATCTTCCGGGGATGGCGGTGTTCGGTCTCACGAACGCGCTTTCGCTCCCGGTGGCGCTCACCGACGCCCGTCTTGTGATCGTCGCTTTTACGATCGCTATCGCCGCGCTTGCGCTTCGACTGGCGGGAGCGAGCAACGGACGTCGATTACGGGTCCTTCAGTTTCTTGTGGCGCTGCCACTTGGCGCGCTGCCGCTCGTAACTGGCGGCGACGACCTTCCCGTCATCGCGCTCGTGCTGCTCGGCCTCGTCCTTGCCGCGCGGCGATCGCCGATACTTGCCGGCCTTGCGCTTGGCTGCGCGGCGACGCTCAAGTTCACGGCGTGGCCGATCTTGTTGTTGATGGCGTTGGCCTCCCAGGACCGGGCCGGTCGCCGGGCTCCTGGCCGCTATCTCGTGGCTGCCGCGCTCGTCGTCGTTCCCGTGACAGCGATCGGCCTCATTCCTTCGCCAAAGGCGTTCTTCGAGAGTGTTGTGCGGTTCCCACTCGGCCTCACGAACATTCGCTCGCCTGCGGCGAGTCCGCTCCTTGGCCAGATGATCACTAATCTGCTGCCGAGTCATCGAAGGTTGATAACCGTCGTTCTGCTCGTGGTGGGTCTTGGGATCGTCATCGCGGTCGGAAAGATACGAACGCCGCGGACGACGGCTCAGGTGGCAGGCTTTACGGCGTTCGCGCTGCTGATCGCGACCGTGCTGGCCCCGGCGACGCGCTTTGGCTACCTCATCTACCCAGCCGATCTCGCTGCATTCGCGTATCTCGTCGCAGGGATGCGGCCCGTCGCTGTCGCGACCGGTAAATCCGAGCAGTCCGGTCAATCCGAGCAGTCCGGCGAGTTGGTGTCGGCTGGTCAGTCGGGGTCGTCGAGTTCGACGAGCTGGAGCGAGACCGTCGACGCAACGGTCGCGTCGCCACCACCTAGCGCGGGTGAGACGGACGGATTGCTCGACTCGACGATGACCTCTAGCTCCCAATAGAAGCCGTCCGATCCGCCGATCGTGGCGAACAGCTCGCTGCCTTTGCCATCGGCTGTCGCGTCGGTTCGGGTTAGCTTCCACTTCTCGTGGCTGAGCTCGAGCCGGTAGAAGGTGACGAGGTCGCTCGCCTGATCCGGCGCCGACAGCGTCAGGTTCCCTGCAAATAGCTCGAGATTCTCGGCTGCCCGATGCGACGACGTGAGCGTGGCATTCGCCGGCACCACTACCGCCTCGGTCACGTTCGCCGGTGGCTCGCCGGCGACGGCGATCTTGGAGATGAAGTTGCTCGCGCTCGCCGCCGAGATCGTCGATCCCGAGACCTGCCCGAGCGCTGCTGGAGGCACCTTTGGTCCCGACGAGAGCGCCGCCAGCAGAAAACCACCGAGTGCGACGACAGCGACGAGGCCGAGAAAGATCAGTGCCGGACCCTTGCGCGGAAATTGCGGCGAAAGTCGCGAGACGCCAGGCTCGGGTAGGGACCCGCCGTCGGCGTTCACCGCAGGCGAGGTGGTAACAGCGGGAGTGGATTCGCCGGTCGCGGTCATGATCAGATCTTTTCCAGCCTACCGGTCGTCAACTTTGTGACAAAGTCGAAGGTCCGCACTTTCCACACGTGTGTGGCACTCCCGAGCACCGGTCGGCGGTAGCCTGAGGTATGGCGATCGTCGAACCACTGGCGAATGGAACAACTGAGTTCCGACCTGGGTCTCCGGTACTTTCTTCGGAGGCTTCCTCGGACATGGTGCCCACTATTGAGCCGCTCCTTGCCGAGCTCGCCAAGCGTCGTCCAGACGAGGACGGTGACATCGTTCGACGGGCGTTCGCGGTCGCAAGTCGTGCCCATGAGGGTCAGACCCGACTCTCTGGTGAGCCCTACGTCGCACACTCGGTCGCCGTAGGTCTGATCGTCGCGCAACTCGGTCTCGATGCGACGAGCGCTGCTGCCGCGGTGCTCCACGATGTCGTCGAGGACACCGAGGTCACGCTCGATGAGATCGCTGCGGAGTTCGGCCCAGACGTCGCAGAGATCGTCGACGGTGTGACCAAGATCGATCGCCTGCACGTTTCCTCGAGAGAGGCCCAGCAGGCGGCGACGGTACGAAAGATGCTCGTCGCGATGGCCAAGGACTGGCGAGTGCTCGTAATAAAGCTCGCCGACCGACTACACAACATGCGGACGCTCTCGGTGATGCCGGAGTGGAAGCAGCATCGAACCGCGCAGCAGACGCTCGATATCTACGCGCCGCTCGCGCACCGGCTCGGTATCGAGGAGATCAAGTGGCAGCTCGAAGATCTCTCGTTCCAGGCACTTCACCCGAAGCGCTACGCCGAGATCGCGCAGATGGTGGCGACGAGAGCCCCACGGCTTGATATCGAGCTCGATCAGGTACTCGACCTCGTCCGAGGGCGCCTCGCAGCCCTTGGCGTCGAGGCGGTCGTGACGGGCAGGCCGAAGCACCTTTGGAGCATCTACGAAAAGATGGTGGTCCGGGGCAAGGAGTTCGACGAGATCCATGACCTCATCGGGATCCGCATCGTCGTCGACCAAGAGAAGGACTGCTGGGCAGCGCTCGGCTCCGTGCACGCGCTCTGGCCTCCGATCCAGGGCAGGTTCAAGGACTACATCAACTCGCCGAAGTTCAACCTCTACCAGTCGCTGCACACAACGGTGCTCGGCGCGAGTGGGAAGGCCATCGAGGTCCAGGTCCGGACCCAGGAGATGCACCACCGCGCGGAGTACGGCATCGCAGCCCACTGGGGCTACAAAGAGGCGGTCGGCCTCGGTGCACACTCGGCGGAGGACATGGCGTGGTTCCGGCGCTTCGCCGATTGGGAGCAGGACACCACCGACCCAGTCGAGTTCCTCGAGTCATTAAAGCTCGACCTCGACCAGGGCGAGGTGTACGCCTTCACGCCCAAAGGCGCGATCATCACCTTGCCCACCGGCGCGACGCCGATCGACTTCGCCTACGCGGTCCACACCGAGGTTGGGCACCACTGCATCGGTGCCAGGGCGAACGGCCGGCTGATACCGCTTGACTCGAAGCTGAACTCTGGTGACACCGTCGAGATCTTCACCTCCAAGATCCCAACAGCCGGCCCGAGTCAGGATTGGCTAAAGATCGTCGTGTCGGCTCGAGCGAGGAACAAGATTCGCCAGTGGTTCTCGAGGGAGCGGCGCGAGGACTCCATCGACAGCGGCAGAGAAGAGCTTGTAAAGGCGCTTCGCCGCGAGGGTCTCCCGGCCCAACAGCTCTCCGCGCCCGCAGCACTTGGCGAGATCGCCACGTCGCTCGGGTTCTCCGACGTCGACACGCTCTACGCGGCGATCGGCGACGGCCACAGCTCGGCTCGAAATATCGTGCAGCGTCTACAACGCGACCTCTCAGACGGCGAGGAGCAGCCGCCGACGACGGTGTTTCGATCCAGGCGGCCCACTGGCAGGGGTTCGGGCGCGGTTGGCGTCTACGTGGAGGGTCTCGACGATGTGATGGTGCGGCTGTCGCGGTGCTGCACACCGGTTCCTGGCGACGCCATCATCGGGTTCGTGACACGCGGCAGGGGAGTCTCGGTCCATCGCGAGAGCTGCACGAACGCCCAGGCGCTCGTCGGCAAGAAGGGCGAGCGCCTGATCGAGGTCGAGTGGGACGAGTCGCTGCCGCACGTGTTCTTAGCCGCCGTCGAGTTGAAGGCCCTCGATCGTGCACAGCTTCTCGTCGACGTGGCGCGCATCTTTTCTGAGAATCACGTGCCGATCTACTCCTCCTCGACCCAGGTGGGCGCAGATAGGGTGTCGAGCATGCGTTTCGAGTGCGAGCTTGCCGACGTCGGCCATCTCGACACTGTTCTCAATGCGATTCGCCAGCTAGAGGGTGTCTACGATGCGTACCGCATCCTCCCTGGCAGGGGTCGACCGCTGGCATTTTCTCAGCAGTGACCTCGTTTCAGGCACCGACGGGCACGCGCGATGTGCTCGCCCCGGAGAGCGCGCGCGTCGAAACACTCGTCGGGCGATTCGCGCGTCAGGCACACCTCGCCGGCTACGGGCTGATCGTCTCACCGATGTTCGAAGATGTCGGCGTCTTTCGCCGTGGCGTCGGCGAAGAGTCCGAGGTCGTGACGAAAGAGATGTACGAGTTCGAAGATAAGGGAGGGCGCATGCTTGCACTGCGCCCCGAGGGCACGGCATCGGTTGTCCGTGCCTTCGTGCAGCACCGTCCACTCGTGCCCTGGAAGGCGTGGTACCTCACGCCGGCATTTCGCTACGAACGCCCACAGGCGGGACGGTATCGCCAGCACCACCAGCTAGGTGTCGAGGTTCTCGGTACCGACGATCCCGATCTCGACGTCGAGGTGATCGGCCTGCTCGACGCGTACCTCCGCTCGGTTGGGCTTCGTGCCATCGAGCTTCGCGTGAACTCGATGGGCGATGGCGCCTGCCTGCCGGGCTATCGCGAGCTGCTTTCGGCCTATCTCGAAGCGCACGTCGCAGAGCTTTGCAGCGAGCACCAGAACACCTGGCGGAAGAACCCGCTTCGAGTCCTTGACTGCAAACGCCCTGCGTGCCTCGCTGTTCGCGAGGGAGCGCCGCGTCTGTCGGCGTCGCTTTGTGACGAATGCAGAGCACACTTCGCGCGCGTCACCGATGGCCTCGACGCGCTCGGCATCGCCTACACACGGGATGATTTTCTCGTACGGGGCCTCGACTATTACGTACGGACCACGTTCGAGTTCGCCTCGAGCGCGCTCGACGCGGCGCAAAACGCCGTCGGCGGCGGCGGCCGCTACGACGGACTTGCCGAGGCGCTCGGCGGTCCACCAACCCCTGGCGTCGGCTTCGGTAGTGGCGTCGAGCGGGTGCTGCTCGCAGCTGAGGCTGAAGGTGTTGATCTCGCGGCGCCACCGCTTGGTGTTTTCGTCGTCGATCTCACTGACGGCTCGGTCGCGCGCGATCTCACGCACCTGCTTCGTCGGGCCGGAATATCAGCAGATCGCGCGTTCGAGGGGCGGTCGCTCAAAGCCCAGATGCGCCTCGCCGACCGTTCCGGGGCGCGCCTAGCCGTCATTATCGGCGCCAACGAGCTCGCAGAGGACCGTGCAACCATCCGGGTACTCGGCGGCGCCGACGCCCATCATCAACAGCTGGTCGAGCGTGCAAAGCTCGTCTCGACGATCCTGGAGCTGCTCGGATGAGCGAAGCACCCGTCCCATTCGCCCCCGAGCCTGTCGGCATGCGCTCGGCCTACTGCGGCACTGTTCGCGCTGCAGATGTCGGCAGGACCGTCACGGTCTGTGGGTGGGTGGCAAGGCGGCGTGAGCACGGCGAGCACCTGGCCTTTCTCGACGTCCGCGACCACACCGGTGTGCTGCAGTGCGTCGTCGACGGCGCACACTCGTTCCGCTCGGAGTATGTCGTCGCCGTGACCGGCCTTGTCCGACGCCGTCCGGCAGGGATGGAGAACGATCAGCTAGATACCGGCGAGGTAGAGCTCGGGGACTGCGAGGTCGAGGTGCTCGCCGAAGCAGAGCCGCCACCGTTCTCCCTTGACGGGCGGAATGACGCCGAGGAGTCGGTACGGCTTCGGTACCGCTTCATCGATCTGCGCTCCGAACGGATGCAGGCCAACTTGCGCCTTCGCGCTCGGGTAAACGCCGCGCTCAGGTCCTCGATGGATCGGCAGGGCTTCACCGAGCTCGAGACGCCGTTGCTGTGGACGCCGACACCCGAAGGTGCCCGCGAGTTCGCGGTGCCGTCTCGGCTGCAGCACGGCTCCTTTTACGTGTTGCCGCAGTCGCCCCAGATCGCGAAGCAGCTCTCGATGGTTGGTGGCTTTGACCGCTACTACCAGATCGCCCGTTGCATGCGCGACGAGGATCTTCGGGCGGATCGCCAGTTCGAGTTCACCCAGCTCGATGTCGAGGCCTCCTTCGTCACCGAAGAGGACGTGCGCAGCTTCGTCTCGGTGGCGATCGCGGACGCGACTGAGGCAGTCACCGGCGAGCGAGGGTCCGAGATCGTCGAGATGACCTGGGACGAGGCACTCGACCGCTACGGCACCGACAAGCCGGATCTCCGATTCGGCATGGAGCTCATCGACGTCGGAGCGGTGTTCGCCGAGACGGAATTCAAGGCGTTCCAGGCAGAGACCGTAAAGGCGCTCGTGCTGGTCGGCGGCGCGGACTCGCCGCGCTCTCGTCTAGACGGGCTGGTCGATCGCGCAAAAGCACTCGGCGCGAAGGGTCTGGTCTGGATGCGCGTCACCGGCGAGGGGGAGCGAACCGAGCTCGAGTCGCCGATCGTGAAGTTCCTAAGCGATCTCGAGCAACAAGCACTGATCCGGGCGACGAATGCAGCTCCAGGCGACCTGGTCTTGATCGTGGCCGACGAGCACCGCCTCACCTGTGAGGTTCTCGGCCAGCTCCGGGTCGATCTGGCGCGACCTCCGGTGTCGGAGGGGCCGAACCGGTTCTGTTGGGTGATCGACTTCCCGATGTTCCTTGGCGTCGACGAGGCCGGAAATCCGCGGGCTGCGCATCATCCCTTCACGATGCCGAAGGCCGAGCATCTTGCGCTCTTAGAGAGCGATCCCTTGCGCGTCCGCGCCCAATCCTACGACCTGGTGCTAAATGGCTGGGAGCTCGGGTCGGGGAGCATCCGAATCCATCGTCGTGACATCCAGGCCGCCGTGTTCCGTGCGCTCGGCATCACCGATGAGGAGGCCGAGGCACGCTTCGGCTTCTTGCTCAGTGCATTTCGTTACGGCGCGCCGCCGCACGGCGGTTTCGCGGTAGGCCTTGATCGCTTCGTCGCAGTGCTTTGTGGCGAGGAGAACATCCGCGAGGTCATCGCCTTTCCAAAGACGCAGTCCGGCTCGGATCCGATGACAGGGGCGCCGCTGCCGCTCACGCCGCGCCAGTTGGCTGACCTTGGCATCCGCGTCGTCGTTCCGCCTGCGGCGGGAGTAGCTGGGGGCAGGTAGCGAGATGGCAGAGCGGCGTCAAAGCGACCTCTTCGACGCCGCCGCGGCCGATGAGTTGAGCAGGCGGGCACCACTAGCTGAACGAATGCGCCCGCGCCGACTAGACGACGTGGTCGGCCAGCGGCACCTGCTCGCCCCTGGCGCGGCTTTTCGCAAGCTCGTGGAGTCCGATCGGCTCTCCTCGGCAGTGCTGTTCGGGCCGCCAGGGACCGGCAAGACGACCGTCGCTCGCCTCGTTGCGGAGTCGACGTCGAAAGAGTTCGTGCCGCTGTCGGCGACCTCGGCGGGCGTTCGCGACGTCCGAGAGGTGCTCGACGATGCACGACGTCGTCTCGGTGAGCGTGGTCAGGGGACGATCCTGTTCTTAGACGAGATCCATCGCTTTTCACGCTCGCAACAAGACGCGCTCTTACCTGGAGTCGAAGATGGCACGGTGGTGCTGATCGGAGCGACGACGGAGAACCCGTTCTTCGCGCTGAACGCGCCGTTGCTTAGCCGCTCGACACTGTTCCGATTCGCCGAGCTCGACTCGGGCGAACTCCTCGAGCTCGCGCATCGCGTGCTTGTTCTCGAGTCAGCGACTGCTGACGAAGCAGCACTCGCGCATCTGGTCGCGCTTGCCGAAGGTGACGCACGCGCGGTCATCGGCACTCTCGAGGTGGCGCTCGCTATCGTCGAGGTCCGCGACGGTGGCCGCAAGATCGATGAGTCGGTCCTCGCAGAGGCGCGGACCACACGGGCGATGCGATTCGGGCGCGACGAGCACTACGACCTCGTGAGCGCCTTCATCAAGTCGATTCGAGGCTCAGACGTCGACGCCGGTCTTTACTGGCTAGCTCGTCTCATTGCCTCCGGCGAGGACCCTCGGTTTCTTGCCCGGCGACTCGTGATCCTCGCGAGTGAGGACGTCGGAATGGCAGATCCGATGGCACTCGTCGTCGCTACCTCGGCGGCGGCCGCGCTCGATCGCGTCGGCCTGCCCGAGGCCTCGCTCAACCTCGCCCAGGCAGTAGTCCATCTGGCGCTCGCCCCGAAGTCCAATGCGACCTCGCGGGCGCTCTGGGCAGCGCAGGCCGACGTCGAGCACGAGCCACTCGGCGACGTACCTGCTGAGCTTCGAGACGCCCATTACCAAGGCGCGGGGTCGCTCGGCCACGGAGTCGGGTATGAGTATCCTCACGATGACCCTCGCGGCTGGGTCGATCGCTCCTATTTGCCAGCTGCACTGCAGGGGCGCAGGTACTTTGTAGCGAGCGAGCACGGCCAAGAGCATCAGCTCTCGGAGCGTCTCGAGCGGCTTCGAAGTGGCAATCCGACCGAATCAGAACCAAGTGACGAGGAGAAGGGACCAAGGACGCGAGAACCATGACACTTGACGCCGAAGGCCTCCGGTCCGCCTTCACCGGATTTTTCACCGAGCGTGGTCACGTCCTTGTGCCGTCAGCAGGCCTTATCCCGCATCATCCACTCGCGCCGATGTTCACGAATGCCGGTATGAACCAGTTCCTCCCCTACTTCGTCGGTGAAGAACGCGCGCCGTTCGCGCGAGCAACGAGTGTGCAGCGATGCGTGCGCGTGCGCGGCAAGCACGACGACGTGGAGCTGATCGGGCGCACCACCCGTCACGGCAGCTTCTTTGAGATGCTCGGGAACTTCAGCTTCGGTGACTACTTCAAGCACGACGCGATCGCCTTCGCGTGGGAGTTCCTCACCGTTACGCTCGGTCTCGATCCATCCCGCTTATGGGTGACGGTCCACCTCGACGACGACGATGCCGCGGCGATCTGGCTCAATGAGATCGGTATCCCGGCCGAGCGCTTGCAGCGCATGGGCGAAGACAACTTCTGGGAGATGGCCGAGACCGGACCGTGCGGACCGTGCTCGGAGATCTACTACGACCGCGGGGACGTCTTTGGAGCTCCAGGCGGCCCCGCGCACGGCGGCGAAGAGCGCTATCTCGAGATCTGGAACCTCGTCTTCATGCAGTACTCGATGCAGGCCGACGGGTCGCTCGAGCCGCTCCCGTCGCCGAACATCGATACCGGGGCGGGGCTCGAGCGGATCTTGACGGTGCTCGAAGGCGCGCACTCGGTGTGGGAGACGACGCTGATCGCGCCGCTCGTAGCTAGCGCCGCAGCTGCGGTGGGTGCCACCTACGGTGCATCGAACGAGGACGACGTCGCGCTTCGCGTGATAGCGGACCACGCCCGGACGATGAGCTTTCTCATCTCCGACGGGGTCTTCCCCTCGAATGAGGGTCGCGGCTATGTGCTGCGGCGGATCATCCGCCGGGCGGTGCTTCGCGCACAGCGTTTCGCACCGACTGCGCTCGTGTTGCCGCAGGTTGTCGAGGCAGTCATCGCCCAGATGGGTGGTGCCTACCCTGCACTCGTAAGAGATGGCGAACTGCTCGCTACCACGATCGCCCATGAGGAGGAGGCGTTTCGACGCACGCTTCGTCAAGGCAGCGCACTGATCGAAGAGGTACTCGCGACTGGAACGACCACGATCCCTGGCGATGTCGCCTTCCGCCTCCATGACACCTTCGGATTCCCGATCGAGCTCACCACCGAACTGGCCCATGAGCGACTCGTCGACGTCGATCTCGAGGGCTTCGAGATGGAGATGAGCGCGCAGCGCACCCGCGCCCGCCAGGCCCGACGAGCAGGCGCCGGCCAAGGCACCGAGCTCGGAATCTGGCGAGAGGTGCTCGCCGAGTTCGGCCCTACCCGATTCGTCGGTTACACGACGCTCTCAGATGACGCTCGCGTACTCGCCGTCGTCGAGCGAGAGGCGGAGGGTTTCGCGAGCTATGAAGGCGAGCGGCCACCTAAAGAAAGCGCTCTCTACGACATCGTGCTCGACGAGACGCCGTTTTACGCCGAGGGTGGTGGCCAGATCGGCGACACCGGCTACCTCGAATCCGAGTCCGGTCGCTTCAGGGTCCTTGACACCACGACAGCGATCGAGGGTCTTCGCCGGCACACTGGCTACTTCCAAGGCGAGCCCTTCGAAGCGGGCACCCTTGTTACTGCGAGTGTCGACGCGACGCGCCGCGCCTCGATACGACGAAACCACACCGCGACGCACCTGTTGCAGGCGGCGCTTCGAAGCGTGCTCGGCGAGCACGTGACCCAGCAAGGCAGCCAGGTCGCCCCCGATCGGTTGCGATTCGACTTTTCGCACTTTTCGGCGCTAAGTGACGAGGAGATCGACGAGGTGGAGCGCTTCGTGAACGACGCGGTCCTTGGCGACGAGGCGGTCCGAGCGTCTGAGTCCTCAAAGCCCGAGGCGGAGGCACGCGGCGCGATCGCGTTCTTCGACGAGAAGTACGGTGACGTCGTCCGCGTGGTCGAGGCAGGTGACGTCTCGATCGAGCTCTGTGGTGGGACCCATGTCTCCGCGCTCGGGACGATCGGCGCCTTCCGGATCACCTCGGAGAGCTCGATCGGCGCGAACACCCGTCGAATCTTCGCGACGACTGGCGCCGGTTCGCTCGCGGCCTTCCACGATGAGGAGATCGCTCTTCGCCGTGCAGCTGGATCGCTCCGAACCACGCCTGAGGAGCTGCCAGAGGCACTTGCTCGGGTGCTCGAGCACCAGCGACAGCTTGAAGACGAACTCGGGCGCCTGCGCTCGGATCGCCTCGGACAAGACGCGAGCTCGCTTGCCGCCCGAGCAGTCGAGGGCCGAGTGGTGGCCCGGCGCGACGGCCTCGATCCAGGAGAGCTCCGTGACCTAGCAATGCGAATCCGCGACGCAGCAGGGGTAGAGGCGGTCGGACTCCTCGGCACGCCAGACGGTGTCAAGGTTGCCCTTGTCGTCGCCGTCGCGAAAGGTGATGCCCGCGACGCGAAAGCGATCGCAGGCGAAGTCGCGAAGCTGGTGGGTGGCGGAGGCGGAGGCTCAGCTGAGCTCGCGACCGCAGGTGGTCGAGATGTCGGCGCAATCGATGCTGCGCTCGCCTCGCTCGATCATCTTCTTGCGGTCAGCTAAGCGCCGATGAGCGATGCCGAGAGCCGCGCCGTGCCAGGACCAGCCATGGCGCTCGATCTCGGCGACCGGCGGATCGGCGTGGCGCTGAGCGATCGACGGCGGATCCTTGCCAGCCCACTCACGGTGGTACTGCGAAGCGGCGACCGGGCTCGAGAGCACGCCGAGATCTGTCGACTGGTCGAGGAGGCGGGTGCGACGACGGTGGTCGTCGGCCTTCCGCTTTCGCTCTCTGGCGTGGCGGGGCCGGCCGCGGCCAAAGCACTGATCGAGATAGAAGAGCTTCGGGCGCTGTTGCCGGTTCCAGTTGTCGCCTTTGACGAGCGGCTCTCGACCGTCGAGGCAAAGCGGCGGCTTCGAGACACCACGACCGCTAACCGAAACTCCCGCTCGCCGGTGAAGAAGCGTCGCCAGGTCGTCGACGACAAGGCCGCGGCGATCGTGCTCGAGTCCTTCCTCGCAAGCGCGCCGACGCCGTGACGCGCGAGATCACCGCTCGTACCGGCCATGCGGGCGTCATCGGCGCCCCGGTTCGCCACTCGCTTAGCCCGACACTGCACAACGCCGCGTATCAGGCACTGGACCTGGACCTCGTCTACGGGGCATACGAGGTGCAGCCAGGACAGGCCGCGGCGGCGCTCGCGGGTGCGACCGCGCTCGGCTTCGTCGGTATCTCGGTCACGACACCACACAAGGACGCGATCGCCAAAGCGGCTGACGCCCGCACGCGCCGCGTCGAGTTGCTCGGTGCCGCCAACAGCGTGGCGATCAAAGGTGGCAAGTCACTAGCCGACAGCACCGACGGCGTGGGCCTGCTCGCCGATCTCGCTCGCTCGTCCGGCTTTGATCCATCTGGTGTCCGCTGCGCAGTGCTCGGCGCAGGTGGCGCTGCGCGCGATGTCGTGCTCAGCTTCGCCGACGCCGGCGCCGACGAGGTGGTGGTGGTCAATAGATCGTTCGCGAAGGCCGCCGTAGCTGCCGAGCTTGCGGGCGATCGAGGACGGGTCGGCTCCCTAGACGAGCTCGCTGCCTTCGATGTCATCGTCAACGCCACCTCGATCGGGCTCCTCCCAGCTGGCGAGAGTGACGAGATCGCGAGGAGCTTTGCCGCGCATCTCCACGACGGCCAGCTGGTGGTCGATCTGGTGTACCGGCCGTCGAGGACGCTCTTTCTCGAGCTTGCGCTGGCCTCTGGCGCACGCGCCCGAAATGGTCTCGGCATGCTCGTCCACCAGGCCGCACGCCAAGTCGAGTTCTTTACCGGGCTCGAGGCACCGATAGAAGCGATGTGGGCCTCGGTCGAGCAAGAAGCGACGAGCTAGACCCCGCGTAGCGCCGCAGCTGGTGCCGCCCGGAGTTGCCCGACAGATGGTCGGTATCCTTGCCGGTTGTGTCCAGCCTGATCGATCGCCTCGGTGCCGGACCGCCGGGGCGCCGGCAGATGGGCTTTCTCGGATTTCTTCGTCGCTTCGACGTCGTCTTGTTGGCCACGACGTTGACACTTACCTGCGTCGGCCTGGTGATGATCTACTCAGCCACCCGAACCGCCGAACCGGGCAATCCGACCTACTACGTGAAACGCCAGGCGGTGTTCGCTGTACTCGCCGCGTTGACGCTGCTCGTAACGATGCTCGTCGACTACCGAAGGATCGAGGAGTGGGCGTGGGTCATCTACGGGCTGTCGATCGCCGCGCTCATAGGTGTACGTGTGATCGGTACGCCAGGCTCGCTTGGCGCGCAGCGCGAGATCAACCTCGGCGTGCTCAGCATCCAGCCGTCGGAGTTCGCAGTGTTGGCGCTCATCATCGCCGTCGCGCAGTACCTCCATCACCGTGAGGCGGGACTGAGTCCGAAGGTGCTCGTGCGGTTGCTGTTGTTGTGCGCGCTGCCGATGGGCCTCGTATACCTCCAGCCCGACCTCGGCACCACGATGATAATGGCGATCGTCGTGTTCGGCCTGCTGTTGATGGCAGGGTTTCGGCTCCGACTGCTGATCGCGATCGCGGTGGTGGTGGTCGGTGGGTTCTTGTTCGCGGTGAACGTTCACATTCTGCACGGCTACCAGCTCGAGCGGATCACGGGCTTCTTGCACCAACCCGCCCCTGGCGACTGCTTCTCACTGTCCGCGGCGCAACAAAGCGATTGCTACCAGCTAGCGCAGTCCAAGATCGCGATCGGTGCCGGCGGGCTTACTGGCACCGGGCTCTTTAAGGGCGCCGAGACAAGCTATGAGTTCGTGCCCTACGCCTATGCCGACTTCATCTTTTCCGCGATCGGTGAGCAGCTCGGCTTCCTCGGCGAGGTGGTCATCCTTGGGCTCTACTCGCTGCTCTGCTTCAGAGTCGTCCGGGCGATGCAGCTAGCGAGGGACAGCTTCGGCCGCCTGGTCTGTGGCGGCGCCTTGATGTTCGCGGCGTTCTCGGTCTTTCAAAATGTTGGGATGACGATCGGAATCATGCCGATCACCGGCATCCCGCTACCCTTCATCTCTTATGGTGGCTCGGCGCTGTTCGCGATGTATGCAGCTGTCGGCCTCGTGATGAACGTAGAGCTGCGAAGGGGCGGTGTCAGATGAGCGGGGATGCCGTGTCGTCCGAGCACCGCGATCCGGCGACGAAAGAGCCGAGCGAGGTGCCAGACGAGCCGATCCACGCCGCGGCTGAAGCTCCAGCCGACGCCGATGAGGTTGGAGACGCGTCGAGCGACGCGGCTGTTGACGCGCCTGGCGAGCGCGAGGAGGAGTTCTCGCCGACGCCGTACGTGCCGATGGAGTACGTCGACGTCGTGATGGCGCTTCCCGCGGCGAACCCAATTCTCGTGCTGCGTGAGATCGCAGGACTCCATCGAGAGCTCCATATCCCGATCGCGTTCGCCGATGGGGTCGCCATCGCCTATGCCGCCCAGCAGATAGAGACACCTCGGCCATTGACCCATGAGCTGATCACGAACATGCTCGACGCCTTTGCCTTGACGCTCGAGACCGTGCGCATCACCCAGGTGGTCGGAACCTCGTTCTCTGCCGAGCTCATTCTCACCGGCCTGTCAGGCATGCGGGTTCTCGAGTGCAGGATCTCTGACGGCGTCTGTCTTGCCCTTCGTCAGCGCCTTCCGGTGCCGGTGACCGCGGACAGTCTCGTACTGTTCCACGCCGGCGCGCCGATGTCGCTGTCTTGAGGCTTGTTCCCCTCGTCGGAGATTCGCATCAATAACGCCAACAAGATGTAGTTGGCAAGAAGCGAGGAGCCGCCGTAGGAGACGAACGGCAGCGTGACGCCGGTTAGTGGCAGCAGGCGGGCGACGCCGGCGAAGATGAAAAAGGCCTGGAACCCAAGGAGTGCGGTAAGCCCGGTAGCGGCGAGCTTGGCGAACTCCGAGCGCGCCCGGAGCGCCGCACGAAAGCCCGCACCTGCGATCAGCAAGAAGGCCGTCACGATCGCGGTGGTCCCAAAGAGCCCGAGCTCCTCGCCGAAGGCGGCGAAGATGAAGTCGCTCGTAGATACCGGGATGGTGGCCGCGAGGCCGAGGCCGAGACCTGAGCCGAAGAGCCCGCCGCGGCCAAAGGCCAGCTCGCCTTCGACGGGTTGGGCCCCCGCGTAGTACCCGCCCGAGTTGAAGTACTTCCAGGGGTCGAGCCAGATCTCGATCCGAGCGTTGACGACGGTGAGCACCTGGCTAGCTACGTAGGTGGCGATGATGAAGGCGATGAGGCCGATGACGAGGTAGGTCCAGCGTCCGGTCGTCACCCAGAGCATGCCGAGAAAGATGACGAACAACAACAATGCGAAGCCGATGTCGCGCTCGGCCAAGATCACCATCAGCGACATCGCCGCTGCCACAGCCATCGGTCCAAACGCGCGCAGATCTGGCAGCAGGTGGTTGCCGACACGTCTGGTCGAGATCGTGAACAGCTCGCGCTTTTCGACGAAGTAGCTCGCGAAGAACAACACGAGCAGCAACTTCGCGATCTCGACCGGCTGGAACTCGAGCAGGCTCCCGAGGTGAACCCACAGCCTGGAACCGTTCAAGTTGCTGCCACCTCCGGTCGTACCCCCGAACACGGGGAGCAGCGGTGACAACAGCAATCCGAAGGCGACGAAAAGCATGATGTAGCGGTAGCGCTCGAGGTCCCTGCTGCGCTTGACGATCATCAAGGTCGCCACGTAGGCACCGATGCCGAGCACCGTCCAGGCGAGTTGCTGGCCCGCGCTCTTTGGATCGAGGCGTTCGATCATGACGTAGCCGAGCCCGTTCAAGACCAGCGCGACCGGCAACAAGATCGGATCCGCATCGGGAACGAGCAGTCGATTGGCGCCCTGCACGACGAGGGTGACACCGATCAGCCCGGCGATGAAGCCGACCTCATGGGCAGGCAGTGCGTTGCTTTGTGCAAGCGAGGGGAGCAGTGATGCGAACAAGACGACAAGCGCCCCGACGGCGAGCAGCCCGAGTTCGTTGCGTCGTCTCGGAGCATGTCCACCGCTTGCAATGCGTGCGGCAAACGTCATCACGCAAATGTTACTGATTGTTCGCTTTCGAGAGCCGAACCCTCGCGCCTCGCCCCCGGTATGGTGACGCTATGGCAGAGTATTTCAGACGGGCGGCGACGGCGCCTCGTCCCGCAGAAGTGCGCGCTGCCACCGAGCTCGTGCCCGGTCCGAGCCGTTTTCTCAACCGGGAGCTCTCCTGGCTCGACTTCGGCTCGCGCCTGCTCGACCTCGCCTTAGATGACAAGGAGCCGTTGTTCGAGCGGGTGAAGTTCCTCGCCATCTTCGCCTCTGGCCTCGACGAGTTCTTCCAGGTCCGTGTAGCTGGACTGAAGGATCAGATCGCCGCAGGGGTGCGTTCCACCTCGCCGGACGGCATGACGCCAGCCGAGCAGCTCTCAGCTATTCGCGTCCGGACACTCGAGCTCGTCGAACGTCACTCCTCGATCTTTTCGTCCTCGGTCCAGCCGGGCCTGGAGGCGAACGGCATCCATCTCACCGACTTCGCCGTTCTCGACGCCGAAGCCAAAGACGAGCTGCGCGAGATATTCGAGCGTGAGCTCTACCCGGTGCTCACGCCGCTCTCGGTCGACCCTGGACACCCCTTCCCCTACATCTCGAATCTCTCACTTAGTCTGGCGGTCCACGTCGAGGACAAGCAGACCAAGGAGTCCCGTTTCGCCCGGGTGAAGGTGCCGCCGCTTTTGCCGCGCTTCGTGCAGCTGAAAGACGGCATCCGTTACGTGCCGCTCGAGCAGGTCATCTCCTCCAACCTCGGCACGCTCTTCTCCGAGATGGCGATCGGCGCCAGGCACTGCTTTCGCGTGACGAGAAACGCCGAGATCGACTTCGAAGAGACCGACGCTGAAGATCTCCTCGAAGCGATCGAGTTGGAGCTTCGCCGACGCCGTTTCGGAAAGGCGGTGCGGATAGAGATCGACCCCAACATGGGTGTAGAAGCAAAGCGCGTGCTCCTAGAGGAGCTCGAGCTCACGAACGACGACGTCTATGCGCCACGCGCGCCGCTCGATCTCGCGCAGCTGTGGTCGATTGCAGGCAAGGACCGACCGGACCTGAAAGACCGGCCCTTTGTGCCGATCATCCCACCGAGGCTGAACGTCGGCGGCAGAGTGGACGAGGACATCTTCAGCGTGATCCGTCGCCACGATGTCTTGTTGCACCATCCCTATGAGTCCTTTGGCAGTTCCGTCGAGGCCTTCATCGCCCAAGCTGCCGCGGACCCCGACGTGCTGGCGATCAAGCAGACCCTCTACCGCACCTCAGGAGATGCGCAGTTCGTGACCTCACTTGCCCAGGCAAGCGAGGCAGGCATTCAGGTGGCGGCGCTCGTCGAGCTCACTGCCCGCTTTGACGAGCAGCGCAACATCGCCTGGGCGAGACAGCTCGAAGAGGCCGGCGTGCACGTCGTCTACGGCGTCGTCGGATTAAAGACGCACGCGAAGACGATCCTCGTCGTGCGGAGGGAGGCCGACGGGATCCGCTACTACTGCCACATCGGCACCGGCAACTACAACTCCGACACCGCCCGAAGCTACGAGGACCTTGGGCTCTTGACGTGCGATCCCGCGATCGGGAGCGACCTCACGAACCTGTTCAACCACCTGACCGGCTTTTCCCGCCCGGTGACGACCAAGGCGCTCGTGCTTGCACCGAATGGGTTTCGCCCCTGGGTGCTTGGGCGAATCGCCACAGAGGCAGCAGCAGGGGAGGGCGGCAGGATCGCCTTCAAGGTGAACGGCATCACCGATCCGGAGGTCATCGACGCCCTCTATGCAGCGAGCAAGGCGGGCTGTCGAGTCGAGCTCATCGTCCGGGGCCTCTGCTCGCTTCGTCCAGGCGTACCAGGACTCTCCGAGACGATCAGCGTGCGCTCGATCGTCGGCAGGTTCCTCGAGCACTCGAGGATCTACCGATTCGGCGCGGCGAGCGATGAGGTACGCGCGCTGACGCTCTTTGGGACGTCGCGCGACTCCGACGCTATGAACCCGGCGGAGTACTTCATCGGCTCGGGCGACTTGCTGCAGCGCAATCTCGATTTTCGTATCGAGGCGCTCACTCCTGTCGTCGACCCGTCGCTATGTGCGCGACTGCAAGACACCTTCGATCTCGGATTCGCCGATGACCGCTTCGCATGGTCGCTGCACGCGGATGGGACCTGGTCCCGAGTACCTACCGAGCGCGGAGTGGCCTCACAAAGCGTCCACATCGAGTTCGCCAAAGAACGCAACCGTCACCACCGACAACAGGAGCAGGCCATCTAACTGTGCGAATTGCTGCGATTGACCTCGGAAGTAACTCCTTCCATCTGATCGTCGCCGAGGCCCGGTTCGATGGCACGTTCTCGCCGTTAGCTCGTGAGAAAGAGATGCTCCGACTCGGTGACGTCGTGGCGAAGACCGGCTCGATCGGTCCAGCGGCGATGGCTGCCGCGATCGAAGTGCTCACGAAGTTCCAGTCGATCGTGAACGCGCGTCACTGCGACGAGGTAATCGCGTACGGGACCGCAGCCATTCGCGAGGCGAGTGACGGTCGAGAGTTCGTCGACCTGGCCAAACGCGTGACTGGCTTTGAGATTCAGATCGTCGACGGACTCTTGGAGGCACAGACGATCTTCGCGGCGGTTCGGGCTTCGGTGCTGATCGAGCCGAGCCCGGCGCTCTCCGCCGACCTTGGCGGCGGCAGTCTGGAGCTGATGGTCGGCGACCAGAGCAGCCTGCACTTTGCAGCTAGTGCTCGTCTCGGCGTCGGCCGGCTTACGGCGGAGTACCTAAGCGACGACCCTCCGAGTAACTCTGAGGTAAAGCGCCTGCGAGCGCGCATCGCCAGCGATCTCCAGCCCGCGTTCGCGGAGATCGCGACGCTTCGTCCACGGATGCTGATCGGGTCATCTGGCACATTCGCCTGTATCTCGCGCATGGCGGTGGCGCTTCGAGACGGGATAATCCCGGACTCACTCAACCAGCTCGCCGTCCATCGCGAAGATGTCGAAGCGATCGCCGCCCAGATCATGACGATGAATACCGCAGATCGCGCACGACTCCCGGGATGTGACCCGCGTCGAACCGAGCTGCTCCCTGCTGGCGTCGTCGTGCTCTCCTCGATCATGGAAGAGACCGGGCTCGACGAGCTCGTGATGTGCGAGTGGGCGCTTCGTGAGGGAATGATCATCACCGCGATAGGCGGCAGTAACGGCGTCGACCCGAACGGGGACGACCCCCGTGCGATTCGGCGCTCATCTGTGCTCTCGCTCTGCCTTCGATCGAGTTGGCGCCAAGGTCATGCGCGTCAGGTCGCGGCGCTGGCGTTGGACCTTTTCGAGGAGACGGCGGAGCTCCACCATCTCTCTCCCCTCGATAAGGAGTTGCTCGAATACGCGGCGCTTGCCCACGACATCGGCGAGCACGTCTCGAGAATCGATCACGATCGGCACACCGCCTACCTCCTCGAGAACGGCGGTCTTCGAGGCTTTGCCCCCGATGAGATCCGCATCCTTTCGCTGCTCGGCAGGTTCCACTACCGGGGCACGCCTCGTCTTTCACATCCGGGCTTTGCGCTGCTCGACGAGGACGGGCGCCACCGAGTGCTGGCGTTGGCCGCGATCTTGCGAGTAGCCGACGCCCTCGATGCGGCACACTCAGGAGCCGTGCAGGAGCTGAAGGTGTCGAAATCAGGCGGCCGCTGGACGATCCGCTGTCTTACTCGCAACAACGGCGAGCTCGAGACGTGGGCCTTTGACCGCAAGAAGGATCTCTTCGAGAAGGTCTTCAACGTCGAGCTCGAGCTGAGCGTCGGCCACCTCGACGCCTTCGATCTGATAGTCGACCCGGTCGAGACCGCACCGCTCGCCTGAGCGGGCGGCACTTGGTTCGAGTTGCTGGGAGCGCTTCCTACCTGAGAAGAACAGGGGGGCGCGGTGATTCCTAAGCGGGCAGCCGGTAGGATCTTGTACCTGTTGCGGACGATCGATCCTGGTGGAGGGCTCGTGAATCGGCGAGACGCTGCTCGGAGAGTCGACAAGGAGAAGCTGATGCGAGTGATCCGGTCTGGCATGTTGCACCGCCTCGTCGTGCGCGGCGTCGCCGTCGGCGGCGCGGTGATCGGCAGCCTCGCTCTCTTTAGTGCCGCGGCGAGCGCAAATCTGGCGGTCCTCACTCCTGGGCACGCCTACTGCTACTACTTCTCCCACCCAAGCGACACTGCCTGGGGATGGGGCGGGATGCACCTCGTCGCCGCCAACCCAACGACGATCTCGGCAGGACCGAATAACTACATCAGCGGCTTGAACGGCAAGGCGCAAGACACCGTGTTCTACGTCAATTGCGAGAGTGGTCGGAGCCGGATCGGCGGCGTCGCCTACGTCGGGCTCCCGCGGATAGCGATGCACGCCATCGGCAGCGAGTACGGCTTCTCGAAGAGCTACCAGTTTCACGGGATCCGTCACCTCGGCACGTCGTCACGCACGGCCATGACGGTGACGCTCTCGATCTCGGGCGAGCTTTCCGCTGCCACGATCAACGGGACCGTGAAGATCACTGCTCCGGGATGCCTACCACACGCCTACACGGTCAACTACGCCGGCTCCTAAGTAGCGAGTATTACCCGTCCAGCTTCGCCTACGGCGAGCTGACCTCGGCAACTTCTCCTCACCGTCTGGCCCAAAAGACGCGGGAGATCTGCTGACATCGTGAGCTATCTGTTGCTGGTCTGACGCGACCAAGCCCGGCGGAGCCGGGGCTTGGTCGCGTGCAAGGCACGTGTGCTGCGCGCGGCTCCGGTAAGAGCCGCGCGCTTTAGCCTTCTGCGCCCGGGACGAACATCTCCTCGATGGCAAGGTCCTTCGACAAGATGTGCTGCGCGCGGGCAAAGCCGACGATTGCCTCGAGAGTCGAACGGTTCGCTTCGATCCCGTAGGGAACCGGGTCGGGGCCGACGAGCTCTCGTCGTGCCGCGAGCGCCTTGTCCTCTTCTGGCAGCTCACCGCCGGCGGCGAGGCGGGCGAGGAAGGGCTCCTTGGCAGCTACGAGGGCGGCAAAGAGCGCGCTCGCGGCGTCGGGGTGCTCGGCGAGCACCGAGTCCTTGATGACGACGGTGTGGTTGATCGGGTAGATCCCCTTCGCCACCCACGCCGCTTCCTTTGCGGCACGGTCGGCGATCAGCGGTGCGACGTTCGCGGTGTCGGGCCGTGTCACGCCGATCCCGGCGACGAGCTCGCCCGAGGAGACCATCGACCCGAGATCGGCTCCAGGGATCGACTCCACGTTTCCTGGCAGCGCGCACTCTTGAACGTGCTCCTCATCGGCGATCACCCAGGTCACCTTGTCGAGGTCGACGCCGTACTGGTCCGCCAGGACCCCTCGTGCCCAGACCCCAGTGGTCACGGTGTAGGCACGGACGCCGACGCGCTTGCCTTCGAGCTGCTTTGGATCGGTGATGCCGGCTTCGGTGTTGACGGCGAGAGCCCGGTGGGGAAACTCGCGCACCGGGAAGATCGGGATCGCCGTGAAGGGCTTGCCGTACTCCTTCGCCGAGAGGTAGGTCGTGATCGCCATCTCAGAGACGTCGAACTCGAGCTGGCGCACCATGCGGCGGAAGGCGCCGATGATCGGTCCGTCGATCTCGACGAACTCGAGTTCGAAGCCCTTCGGAGTGACCGATCCGTCCTTAAGAGCTTGTGTGTGTGGATACGTTCCAAGTGCAACGGAGAGCTGCGTCATTCGTTGAGCCTTTCCTCGTCCCCCAAGGCGCGCTCGCGCCGTCGGTGCTTCAAGAGAAACCTAGGCCGGTTTGTGCCCGGGTGAAAAGCGGGCGATGGATTGCCTGCTACTCCGGCACGGTCCCGTCCGGTGCAGGTATCTCCGAAGCCCTCGGCCGGGCCTCCCTGGTCATCGTCCGGAGCGACCTGGAACTTGCGACGAGTCCTCCAGATCGCGAGCCCCGAAGGGAGATGTAACAGCCCGCACCTACCGGGATCGGGAGCCAGAAGTTGACGAGCCGCCAGCCGAGCACGCCGAGCGTCGCGACGCTCGGCGGTAGGCCTGACGCGCTGAGCAGCCCGATCGTGGTCACCTCGACCACGCCGAGGCCGCCTGGCATGAGTGGGATCACCGCGACCACGTTGCCGATGCCGTACGCGGCGAAAAGCAGGATCGGGTCGAAGTAGCGGCCGAGGGCGGCGATGAAGCACCACAGGCACGCCGCGTCGAGGAGCCAGTTCGTCGTCGCCCAACCGATCGCTTCGCCAAGAGCGTCGCTGTTTCTCCAAAGGTCTCGGAGCCGGTCGCCGATGTGGCGGACCGAGGCTTCGAGCCGCTCGCCGTTGACGCGCGGGAGTCGTCTGCCGAGCCACCGAACAAATCGCGCTGCACTCTCTTCGCCCCTCGTGAAGCTGTAGACGAGGGCGCCTACCGCCAGCATCGCTAGCATCCCGACGAGCGCGACGGCTAGATAGACGGCGTGTGCTCCGGCCAGCGGGATGGAGATCACGAGCGAGACCCAAAGCAGGAGATTGAGCACGACCGCCGAGCCGAGCCCCTGGGTCGCCATCGCGAATGCGGTGTCGGTACCGAGCACGCCGCGTTGTGTCATCAGCTTGTAGCCAAGCCCCGCGCTTCCGACCGTGCCTCCCGGGATTACGTGGCTGACAGCGGTGGTAGCTAGGTCGATGCGGAACACCACGCCGATGCTTGGTCCATCACTTGGCAGCAGCCTGCGGGTGAGGAGCGCGTACGCGAACAGCGCCGCGCCCTCGAGCACGATCGCAGCCACGAGCCAGGCGAAGTTGAGGTGTCGGAGGCGATGCAGGCTCGCCTCGGCGATCGCGAACTTCGGTACGACCAGGTACTCGACGACAAGGAGGGCGAGGAAGATCGTCAGGCTGTGGCGAAGCGGCGCCGGGATGAGCCTTCGCCAGTTACGACGCGGTGGCGGGCTCGGCGCTTGCTCGGACACGTTCTCATCGTCGCACGTCGCCAAATGATGAACAATGTGAATCGAATTGATGAAATATTCGCGGGCCTGGTGCTGCTCGGCCGCGCCGCACGCCCCCAGAGGTGGCGCGACCTGTCCGAATGCAAACTGAGGAGTTCTCAGGCCTGTCGGAACTGAACTGTCGCGGTGACTAACCTGTCGCCGTGCAGGTTCTTGTGGTGCTGCCGACCTATAACGAGCAGGCCAACATCGAGAGAATGCTGGAGGCGCTGCGCGAGGCCTCGCCCGCGTGCAACATCTTGGTGGTCGATGACTCGAGCCCGGACGGTACGGCCGCCATCGCTGAGAAGGTGGGGGAGCGTATCGGCCAGATCAGCGTGCTGCTGCGCAAGTCCAAGGACGGCCTCGGGCCTGCCTATCGTGCCGGCTTCGCCTGGGGGCTCGAACAGGGATACGACGCCTTCGTCGAGATGGACTCCGACTTCTCCCATGACCCTGCCGAGCTGACGCGCCTCCTCGCAGCTGCACAGGCGGGCGCCGAGCTCGTGATCGGCTCCCGATACGTCGAAGGGGGATCGATTCCCGCGTGGTCGAAAAGCCGCGAGATGCTCTCGAGGTCCGGGAACCTCTACGCCAATCTCGTGCTCGGTCTCGGCGTGCACGACTCGACGGCTGGCTTTCGCGTCTACAGTGCCGATCTCCTTCGGCGAATCGACATCTCCAAGGTGCGAGCGAACGGCTACGGCTTTCAGATCGAGATGACCTACCGGTCAAGAAGAGCGGGTGCCCGAATCGAAGAGGTGCCGATCCACTTCGTCGATCGCGTCGCTGGGAGCTCGAAGATGTCGAGGTCGGTCGTCACCGAGGCACTCGCTCTCGTCACGTTCTGGGGCGTTCGCCGCTTCTTCGGGCTCGGGCCAAGCGACGCGACCACTCGGGCCACCGCTCCTGCTGCTGCTTAGGGCCGAACCGCTGCGACAAGGAGTGCCTGCAACTTGAGCTGGGTCTCTGCGAGCTCAGCAGCGGGATCGGAGTCGGCGACGATGCCGACCCCTGCGAGCAGTCTGGCGGTGGCGCCTTCTAGCATCGCTGAGCGGATGCCGAGCCACCACTCGCCGTCGCCACTTGCGTCCATGTAGCCAAGTGGTCCCGCGTAGCGGTCGCGTTCTAGGCGTTCGTGATTGACGAGCCACTCGATGGCGGCCGCACGAGGCCAGCCACCTACCGCAGGCGTCGGGTGCAGCGCGACAGCGATCTCGAGCGCGCCGGGAGCCGGCTCTCGAAGATGCCCCGAGATCGTCGTCGCGAGGTGCACGACGTTTCGGAGCTCGAGCAGGTGCGGCTCGGCCGACGCCATCACCGCGGAGGTGAGCTCGCCAAGATCAGCGACGATCGCATCGACGACGATGCCGTGTTCGCTCCGCTCCTTCGCCGATGCGAGGAGGCCTCGAGCAAGCCGTGCGTCCTCGTCGGGATCGCCGCTTCGTGCGATGGTCCCTGCAAGTGGGTGCGAGGTCACGACCGAGCCACTTCGTCGACAAAGCAGCTCGGGCGAGGCGCCGACGAAGTCACCGAGCGAGAAGGCCACACACGACGGGTAGAGGGCACGGAGGCGCCCGAGCAGGTCACTTGGTACGAACGGCCGATTCGCTACGACATTGACCTCGCGGGCGACGACGACCTTTTCGAACAACCCTTCTGCGATTGCGGCGATGGCTTCGGCGACAAGTGCCCTGAAGGCCTCGTGCGTTTGCACCGAGGTCAGCTCGAAGTGATCAGGGGGAGCCGTCGTCGCG
>DATCDR010000164.1:0-35802 GCA_036510575.1 Acidimicrobiales bacterium
TGGAGCTGCTGCCCCCACAGAACGACGTTTAGAAGTCCCGTGGAGCGAGGCACATGAGCGTGAAGCGGCTTTCGGCCCTGTTGATGGCCAGGAACTCGGTGTCCGCGCTGTTGCAGACAACGGCCTTGCCGCGAATCAAGAGGTTGTCCCGTTCGTCGTGGAATTTGAAGTGGCGGTCCCCCGCCTGACTCCTGCCAACTGGTAGGTATCGGGCGTTCCGCCAAGAACATCCGAGACAGGGGACCACCATGAAGAAGAACTATCAGACCAATCACTCCACCGCCGAGATTGCCGTGCCCGACACTGTCGCCGTTGCGATGACCTACCTCGCCGACGAGCTCCGCGAAGGACTGCTCGCGCTCGCGGTCGGCACCGGGCTGCAGGTGATGCACGCGATCCTCGAAGAGAGCGTCACGGACTTGTGCGGCCCGAAGGGTCGCCACGATGCAGAGCGCATCGCCGTCCGTCACGGCACCGAGGACGGCTCGGTCGTCCTCGGTGGACGCAAGGTCCCGGTCCGCCGCCCCCGTGTGCGGTCGACTGACGGTTCGGGTGAAGTAGCGATTCCCGCGTATGAGCACTTCTCCTCGACCGAGGTGCTCGGCGCGATGGCCATGGAGAAGATGCTCGCCAAGCTCTCGACGCGTCGCTACACACTCGGTCTCGAGCCCGTGGGCACCGCGGTCGAGGCGCGTTCTTCGGGCAAGTCCCGCTCCGCGGTCTCGCGCCGCTTCGTCGAGCGAACCGAGACTGCCCTGGCGGAGCTGTTGGCGTCAGACCTCTCCGAGCTCGATCTCGTCGCGCTCATGGTCGACGGCGTCCACTTCGCCGATCATCTGTGCGTCGTGGCGCTCGGCATCGACACTGCCGGCGTCAAGCACCCGCTGGCGGTGGTCGAGGGCGACACCGAGAACGCGACGGTCGTGAAGGATCTCCTCGTCGGGCTGCGCGACCGAGGGCTCGATGTGACGAGGCCGATCCTCGTCGTGATCGACGGCGCGAAAGCGCTCGCCTCAGCGGTGAATGCCGTCTTTGACCACCCGGTGATCGCCAGGTGCCAACTCCACAAGATCAGGAATGTGGAGGCGAAGCTGCCGAAGTCCCTCGCCGCGACCGTGTCGAAGAAGATGCGGGCGATCTACCACCTCGACGACGCGCTCCGGGCCGAAGCCGAGCTCAGCGAACTCGCCCGTCAGCTGCAAAAGAACCACCCCGGAGCCGCCGGCAGCCTTCGCGAGGGACTCAGCGAGACGCTGACGGTGATGCGCCTCAAGATCCCACCGACGCTTGCGAGGACGTTGCGCTCGACGAACGCCATCGAGTCGATGATCGAGATCTGCAGAGATCACTCGAGCAACGTGAAGCGGTGGAGAGACGGCGAAATGGCGCTGCGCTGGGGCGCGGCGGGCATGGGCGAGGCCGCCAAGCAGTTCCGCAAGGTGAACGGCTTCCTCCACCTCCCTGCCCTTCGAAAGACGCTCGACGCCTACGTCGCCGCGGGTGTCACACCAGTCGACTACAACAAGGAGGAAGACGAAGCCTGAACATCAGGGCCGCCACCGAAGTTCCACGGAACTCGGGACATCCTCTCTGCGCGGCGTCAAGTTCAAGCAGTTCACTGACTGTTGCAGCTGGTTCTTGCTGGTCTGTGGTGTTCGCCCTCATGGCCTTATCTTGAGTGCCGTTAAATCTGGCGACTAGGGCCGAACGTCCTATCCGATCGCCAAGAAGGCACATCGCGTGTGCACTGCATCGCACGACGACCGACTGCGGGTTATGGGATGAAAGATGGGATGGCGATCTACTTCGGCAATGCTTGCAGCACCTTGGCGAGATGAGATGACGCCTTTTGTCAAACCCGTTCGGGAGCTATGGCGAACCGTCCTAGTGCAAACATCGGCTCCTCGAGCCGGACCGACGGATCGCGCGCCCTCATTGCGGCTAGAGGTCGACGAAAGCCTGCCAGGAGCTCCCACGTTTAAGCTCGCCCAGCAGCAAGAGTTTGCACAATAGTTGCGATTTCTACCTGGGCAGCACTATGTCGTTATTTCCGCAAGCGGGGGAAGCTCGACCACTCGTCCGGATCTCTTGAGAAAGATAGGACGCGGCGACACCTCAGAGCATGTCGTTCGGCTTCAAAGTGGTCGGCGTCAGGCACTCGTGTTCTCGCGAGGAGTTCCTAGCTCGCCCACGATCGACTGAAATCGCGACACGATCTCCATACGCCTCACGTACTCAACCTCGCAGTTCGTCCCGAGAGCCGTGAAGGTCGGACTGAGCGAAGGGGCGCTGGCCCTCATCGCCGCGAGCTTCGAACAGTCGTACTCAACGAAGGAGGCCTTAGGGCTGGACCACGAGGTGATCCTCCACATCGGTGACTCCGGGGGCTGACCACGCCGCACCCTTCGCGATCCGAGCCTCCTCAAGTGAGTGAACGTGCCCGGTGAGGACCACCTTCGTTCCGCGTCTCGAAACGTGGATTTGCCGAGCATCAAGGGCCGCGCGGCGCGCGAGCGCGTTGGTGATCTGCTTTTCAACCGTCGTAGCCATTACGCGAGGCTTAACGGTGATGCGATTCACAACGGACTGCACGCCGAGCAAACGGTTGATAACTCGCTCGGCCTCGTCGCTCTCGTAGTTCCACGTGACCTCGCTGGTAAGGGTGACGTTCCCGTGAGACACCGTTGCCTTGATGTTCTCGTGCGAAAGCGTTGAGTTCCACTCGAAGACGTGCGCGATGGATACAGCGATGTCCGAATCATTCTTTACGTGCGTGACGTGGACTCTGACTTCAAGCTCGTCTGCGACGGCCTTCACGCCATATACGCGCTCCGCTGCGGCTACTGCCCGAGTCTTCTCGTGGTAGGAGGGGACATAGCCCGACAGAGTGATCGCGCTCTCTTCGGCAGTCACCCCAATTTTTCGCGCATCGACTTCCGGATCCCACTTGAGTTCCTGCTGAACGTCACTCTGGAGTTGATTGATTGCCATCGTGTACCTCCCAATCGAGTCGACTCGTCCATCTAGACGCGATGCAGCGATTCTCTGGCGGAACTGAACAGGCCGGTAGGGCCGAACGTCCCGAAGAAGGTCGATTTCCTCCGACTCGTCCTAATCCGCTGCAAACGATCTGCCCGAGGGATATAGCGATTCTCGTCCTACGCCAGGAACTCGACATACTCAGTCGTCGAACCTTCGACTGCCTCAAGAGTTCGCGGGCGCGATCATTTCGCGACCGGCGAGCCCAAAACCGCAGATCGCTTGAAGAAGCAAAATCAAGCCGTTATTGAACCTGAGCTCGTCGGCACCCCATACGTTGAAAGGGAACGGGACGACGGTGAGCTGCTGGGCCGGGCTTAGCCCGGCAGTGCCGAAGACGCGGTGGAGACGCGGCGTGTACGCGATCATGAGAGCGACGGAAATCTCTAAGACAATCGCCCGAGCAGTGGTCAGTTCGAGACAAACCCGATCGTCCACAACGATGCCCGCTCCGCACGCACCGCGAACGCAGTGCCGATCTGGCATGCCAGTTGTTCGCCCTTAGCGGGCGTGACGCACGATTACGACGGGGCAATGGGCATGGGTGGCGAGGAACTCGCTCACGGACCCAAGCAACATGCCGGCGAACTCGCCGTGGCCCCGACTGCCGACGACAAGGAGCGAGGCCCGATCTGACTCCGCGAGGAGCGTCAACGCGGGGGCGCCATTCACAACCGCCAGGGTCACCGAGTCCTTCGCGTCCGGGCCGAGCGTCTTCTCGATACTTTCCTTAAGGACGTGCCGGGCGTCTTCTTCGAAGGAGACGTTGTCCGGCCACACAGTGGGGTAGCCATAGTCCATCGGCCACTCCCAGGTGGTGACAGCGACCAGGTCGTGTCCAGTGAACCTCGCCTGCTCGGCAGCCCACTCAAGTGCTTCGCACGAACAGTCTGAGCCGTCAATGCCGACGACAATTGGTCCGCCCTCTTGAACCTTCTCGGTCTTGGCCTGAGGTATCGAGTGCGCTGTCATCGCTCCTCTGTCTCCTGCTCGTTTGATGCGGTCGGTCTGTTACTGCTGGTTCGAGGCGCGGCGATGTGCTTGAGGGACTGGATGGTGGCTTCGGTGCCGGGAAAGATCAGTCCCTCCTGGCCATCGTCGGACCAGCGGACGAGATACGGGGGTGCACCATTAGAACCGTGAACCTCGAGGATCTCCCCGTCCCGCGGCGGAGCTCCGACGTCCAGTCGACGGATAATGAGTCGATCACCCGGTTGTGCGGTCATCGCTCCTCCTTCCTTCACGCGATCACTTGCGCGGTTATCGCACTTTCGAGTCTGAAGGTCAGGTCGCTTGGGGAGTAGGGCCGTAAGTCCCCGATTTCGGTGACGGTTAATTACCGCTGATCGCCCGCGTAGCGAGCCGTTTCGTACACGCTTGATGTGCCTGCTCAGGTAGTGGAGGTTGACATTCGAGCAGGGCAGCATAACCTCTGAGGACCGCCGGCAGGCTGTCCTCAGAACACGCCGATAGGATCTAGCGCAGGTCGAGAGCGAACCTGGCCTCGACCCAGCATCGGCTCACGCGACGGCAGCGGCACTTATCGAGGCCGCCGCCGCGAGTGCCGCACCGCGCGCGCCCGCCGTATCGAGGTCGGGAACAAGTGCGAACGTCACGACATCGAACTGCTCCTGGCGAAGTGTCGTGTATTCGCGGATCTTGCCGAGGAACCACTCCCGAAAGTGCTCCGTGGCCTCGACGACACCGCCACCGATGAAATACGCGTCAGGATCAAAGAAGTTGCCGGCGATGGTAAACAGTCGTCCGAGCGCCATCGCCTGCTGAGAAAAGATCTCGAGCGCCATCGGATCACCACGGTCTCCGTATTCTCGAATCATTTTGGCGGCACGGCTCATGTTGCTCTCACGCGCGAGATCGTGCTCCGGGAATCGCGTGAGCCAATCGGGCAGGAGATTTTTCTCGATCCCAGTCAGCGAGGCAACACTTTCTGCATCCCCAGTAAACCCGCAATTGCACACGGGCCGTGGCTGTCCTTCAGCCAGCAGACCCTCCATCGGAATATGAACATGACCGAGCTCGTTGGCCATTCCCGCCGCGCCGCGAATCACACGGCCCGACTCGATTACCCCACCTCCGAGGCCCGTGCCGACGATTGCGGATATTGAGGAACGCTTCGCGGCGCTCTCTGCAAAGTAGAGGTGGTGGGCGTACAGCGCCGCGGCGTTGCCGTCATTGTTGTAGACGACTGGGATTCCTAGTCGACGTTCCATCGCACCTCGCAGGTCGAATCCTCGCCAAGCCATTTGAGCGAAGTTCGTCGAACCCTTTGACGAGATCACGCCGTCCGCACTCGCTGGACCCGGCGAGTCGAGGCCGATAGCTCGCGCCATGCGCCGACCGGCCCCGGTTGCAGCAAGGGCACGGTCGAAAGCATCAACGAGCGCCTCCACGGCGGCCTCGGGACCAAGCTGCACGTTGCTCGGAGTCTCGAGGAGCGAGTCCACGAGATATTTGCCCGACTGATCCATCACAGTGGCATTGTCGGACGTTGCACCATTGTCGAGTCCGACTACGACCCACTCGCACTCACTCACCATTTCCACCCCGTTCCTTTCGTGGCTAGAGAGCTTTCGCCATTAGGCCAACGAATACCAACCCTCGGTGGGAGCAAGAATTCGCTCGCTCTCGGTTGCGTAACTTGCTCATTGGTCGGGCGACGAGATGCCTATCGACGCCTGCTCGTCATCTGTGGCCCGGGCGAGACGAGTCGCGACGTCGGAGAGCTGGTCTCGGCGTCTCATCAGTGACTTCCGAAAGCGCGGATTATCCGTGTCTGCAATCTCCGAGCTCATATCGCCAAGTGACGCCTCGAGCAGTTCCTTAAGGACCGTCGCTTGCTCATCGGTGAGCTCAAGAGTCACGACTAACTGCTCATCGCCACTCTGCAGCAAGGAACTCGAACGGTGGAGACGACGGCCAGTGATTGCTGGCGCGACGATGCGGATCCAGTGCTCCTTTGGGCCGCTCGCCCAAGGCTGGAGCAGCAAAGACCGTTCACGCTCAGAAGCCCTATCTAGAGCGCCGGTAATCTCACGGCCGGTGCCGACGACGACGACGCTCCACCCTTCGTGGTGCGTGGGATCAATCTCGTCAACCTCGAAAGCCACCCGGTCGAGGCTCGCGTGGTCGAGCTTTGTGCCGGGGTCGGTACGGAAGACGATCAAATCACCGTCCAAAACATAATTAACTGGGAAAATTAGCGGTTGCCCCCCCGCTACGACAGCGATGCGCCCAACCTCTCCACCAGCGAGGAGCTCGAGGCATTCGTCCTTGCTCATCTCGCCGAGAATTCCGACCGTCTGCTCTCTCTCCATCACAATCTCCTTGTCGTGGCCTATCAAATGTTCACCGCTCGTTCCCGGCGCTCCAGGTAGCGGCGTCATCTCGTCCTCCGCACGACTCGCTGGGGTACCGGTCCTATGACTTGCTCACCGGCTCGGAGGCGATCGGAATTCACTGTTGGCCGAAGCGGTGAGCAACTCGAGCGTTCCAATCCCGATTTGTAGGTCGTCTAGACATCAAGCGCCCTCCCCGATCGGCGAACATCCTCCATCTAGCCCCACGAGCACCCTTCCCGGCTAGGGACAAAAGTCCTTAAGTGATCGCCGACCCACCCCATTACCAAAGTCGAGACAAAACGAGCCCAAAATCGGATCCAGTTGGACCCTCGGCTCAACACGGTCGTATCGGCCCGACGTTCCTAAGCCCTCTCGCAACTCCGATGATCTTGGAGGCACCCGGGAGCGATGGGGCGCCACTCGTAGCAAATCGGTGGGGCAGACACCCCCGCTTACGTTTCGCCACCATTGGATCTTGATAATGGTCTAAAGCCTCTGATCACGTCTGCGCTGGTCTCGTTCAATTGCATCAGTCCTCGTGATTGGAGGCGAGGGTCGTTAGTGGGAAAGGCAATTTTCGCGTTGCTTGCGGCAAATGCCGCTGTGCTTCGTGGCACTTTCGAACCGAGGAGGGCAGTGAATGAATATGGTTACGACCGGAAGTACCGTCGGCCCAGTTGTCGTTGTTGGTCTCGACGGGTCGCAGGATTCTTTGGAAGTACTTCGGTGGGCAGCGAGGTACGCTAGCGGAGTTGGCGCAGTGCTGCGTCCAGTAGTTGCGTGGTCGTTTTCTGGCAGTGCTGAGTACGTCTTCCACCCAGACTTCGAAGGCGTCGCGAAGGATCATCTTGACGAAGCGCTACGCGTGTTGCGGAAAGAGTTCCGCGACGTCGCGGTCGAGCCAGCGGTCGTTCACGGTTCGGCCGCATCGGTGTTGATTGATGCCTCACGCGATGCAGATCTTCTCGTCGTCGGCACGAGAGGACACGGAGGCTTCACCGGAATGCTGCTCGGCTCGGTAAGCCAGCACTGTCTCCATCACGCAGCCTGTCCAGTTGCCGTCGTGCGCTGAGGGGCGCGAAGACTTTCTCCGCAGGTGGCTTAGAGCTTCCGGATCGCAAGGTCCGACAGCCCATTCTTGAAGGTCACGGCTTCTTCGACCACGTCGCAGGCAGCAAGGGGTCGAAACGACGCTAAGTGGTTGAATAAGAACGGGTTTGTTCGCGCTAGTTGACGAACCGGACGGCGGACCGGCTTATTGACGCGGACGAACTTGGACTGTCGACGCTCGACCCTGGGTAAGTTCCTGGCGCAAGAGCCGGAGCGTGATGCGACAAGGTCATGGTCGATTTCGTAGGAGGAGACGCGATGCTCCGCCAGTCATCTTCGGAGGGGCACCCTTCAGGTTGTCTCAAGATGGCTCAAAAGCGCGGCATCCGGCTCCAAAGCCGCACGTTCACCGTTCAAGGTAGCGAATCACTGCCGTGCCGCTTTTTTTGCATCCAGGCGTTAAGCGGCCCCGTTGATGTAATCGGCGATGGACCTGCTAAGTCCAAGGTCGATCGACTCCGTCCCTCCGGCCAGGTGAAGCCGCGTGCCGTCGCTGCTAATGGAGGCCTCGTAGCCGTGGAGGTGGACCAAGCGAGTTGCCGTGTCCATCACAGCGCGCGCTCGCTCTGAACGATCGTCGATGTTGGCGGGCCGGTCGAGTAGAAGCTCTAGTTCATAGAGAAGCTCGTCTTGGGAGCGATCACGTAGCCGGCGAAGGTTGGTGTCGATCTCGACCGCCACTGGCGCGAGGAGCAGGTCTTGTGGTGACTTCGGGTGCACTGGCATATTAATGATCTCCTAGTCTGTCGCTCTCTTTGACTGTCGGGGTGTCCGAGCTCGGTCCACCTCGTTAATTGGTGCCGCCGCCGGAACTCTCGAAATTCCTCCCGAGAGCAGCGAACGCTTTCACCATCCGAATTTATGGAGTGGACGCCCGGATGAATAGGGTCCAAAGTCCCGACCGCGGTTTCGCCGAACACCATCCGGAGCGCTGCAGCGTGTTCCGGACCCCACTCGGCTAATGCGCTGACGGTGCGCCGGAGCAGGGCTGGTGCATTCAAAGCATCGCTGCCAGGCGGTTCCGCGTCTCACCTAGGTTCTCGTGCCCGACGAGATGTCGCGCTACGGCCGCCTGCAGAAGTGCACCGGGGCGAACCAGCATGGCGCGGTAGCAGAGCGACCTCTTAATGCGGTTCACCGGCTGCTTAATGCGGTTCACCGGCTGCGTCGAACAGTCCGCCCGTTGAGCTTTGGGACAGCGAGCTTCCGCGTCGTGGATGGCGTCCGACACACGTCCCCCGCACCTACCGCAACTTGCCTCGCGATACATGATCGCGACCGGTCAGGGAGACCTAGGGAAGTCTGGATCTTTGCTATCCCCGTTCGTCCTGGAGCGCTGCTCCCGCGTGAGTCTCGAGAACGAGTGACCTTCGGCCCTACCGTGGGACGCCCACAATTCGCACCATTGAGAAGGACGGGACCACCCGGTCCCGTGAGATCAAGAAAGGCAATGGGATGACAGTTCGGCTGGCGATCAATGGATTCGGCCGCACGGGGCGCCAGCTACTGCGCTCCGCGCTTGAGCCGATGCACGACTTCGAGATCGTTGCGATCAATGATCTCGGCGCGCCGAGCGCGCTCGCGCGTCTGTTCTCTCGGGATTCGGTACATGGGCGTTATCGCGAGCCGGTCTCGGTAGAAGGCGACGAGATGATCGTCGGCGCCCGACGGATCAAGATGCTGGCTACTCCGCACGCTAAGGAGCTGCCTTGGCATGACCTCGGCGTCGATGTCGTGGTCGAGTCGACCGGCAAGTACACCAAGCGCGAAAAGGCTTCCGAACATCTCGAAGCAGGTGCGACCAGAGTCGTTATCTCGGCTCCGGCTGACAACCCGGACGCCACCTTTGTGCTCGGTGTAAACGAAGATCAGTTCGACGCTGCTCGCCACTTCATCATCTCGAACGCGTCGTGCACGACCAACTGCCTCGCTCCCCTGGTGAAGATCCTTGACGATGCCTTTGGCGTCGAGGACGGCTTCATGAGCACAGTTCATGCCTACACCGACGACCAGAACCTCGTCGATGCGTTGCACAAGGACGCCCGCCGCTCCCGTGGCGCTGCGATCAACATCGTGCCCACCACCACCGGCGCGGCAAGAGCCACTGGCCTCGTCTTGCCAAGCGTGGCAGGCCACCTTGATGGGCTGGCACTTCGTGTCCCTGTCCCTGATGCCTCAATCACCGATCTCGTCGCCAACCTACGGTCGACTCCAAGCGTGAGCGAGATCAACCATGCGTTTCGCGCGGCGTCAGAATCCGGTCGTCTCGCCGGGCTGCTGGAGTACTCCGACGAGCCGCTCGTCTCGAGCGACATCATCAATTCGACGGCTTCGTGCGTCTTCGATTCCCAGCTAACGATGGCCCATGGACATCTCGTGAAAGTGCTCGGCTGGTACGACAACGAGTCCGGATACTCCGCGCGCCTCGCCGACCTAGCGCAACTCGTCGGCACGTCCGCCGCGTAGCCGCCAACGGAGTCCCCAGATGTTCCAGGTTCGCATCCATGGACGCGGCGGCCAGGGCGTCGTCACCGCAGCAGAAATACTCTCCGTCGCCGCCTTCGCAGAAGGTCGCCACGCGCAGGCGTTTCCGAGCTTCGGCTCAGAACGGATGGGCGCGCCGGTGGTCTCCTTCTGCAGGATCGATGACCGGCCGATCCGCACGCGCGAACCGGTGATGGAGCCTGACGCGCTGATCATCCAGGACGTGACGCTCATCCACCAGGTGGACCTATTTGCTGGCCTATCTCCTGAGGGCTACATCCTCGTGAACACCTCGCAGAGCTTCGATGAGCTGGGGCTTGGCGACTTCGTCAAAGGCTTCCGGCGTGAGCGTCTCCTCACCTGCCCAGCCACGGAGCTCGCTCTTGAGCATCTTGGCCGTCCGCTTTCGAACGCTGCACTGCTCGGTGGCTTCGCGGCGCTATCCGGCCAGGTCTCGCTCGCGGCGATCGCGACTGCCGTGCGCGAGCGGTTTCCCGGAGTGGTCGGAGAGGGCAATGCCGCAGCCGCGGAAGCGGCCTACCGACTGACCATCGACGCCAAGGAGGAGCTCACCTATGTTGCGACAGATTGAAGGGTCACGAGCCGTCGCGGAGACTGTTGCGCACTGCCGTCCGGAAGTCGTCTGCGCGTACCCCATCTCGCCGCAAACGCACATCATCGAGGCAGTCGGGGCCATGGTGAAGTCCGGCGAGCTCTCGCCGTGCGAGTTCATCAACGTCGAGTCCGAGTTCGCGGCGATGTCCGTCTCGATCGGCGCTTCCGCAACCGGCGCTCGCGCCTACACCGCGACCGCGAGCCAGGGACTGCTCTTTATGATCGAAGCGGTCTACAACGCGGCGGGACTCGGACTGCCGATCGTGATGACACTCGCAAATCGGGCGATCGGCGCCCCGATCAACATTTGGAACGACCACAGCGACGCGATGGCTGTCCGCGACTCGGGGTGGATCCAGCTCTTCGCCGAGACGAACCAAGAGGCCGCCGATCTCCATGTCCAGGCGTTCCGACTCGCCGAGGAGCTTTCGCTTCCGGTAATGGTCTGCATGGACGGCTTCATACTCACTCACGCTGTCGAGGGCCTCGACGTGCCCGAACAGGCCGCCGTCGACGCGTTCTTGCCGCCCTACGAGCCGCGTCAGATCCTCGATCCCGACGACCCCGTCTCGATCGGTGCGATGGTCGGACCGGAAGCTTTCGAGGAAGTGCGCTACCTTGCCCACCTTCGCCAGCTCGACGCGCTCGATCGCATTCCCGGCATCGCTGCCGAGTTCTCCAAAGCCTTCGGCCGAGACAGCGGCGGACTCCTCCACACGTACCGGACGGAGGACGCGGAGACGATAGTGGTCGCACTCGGTTCCGTGCTCGGGACGGTGAAGGATGCAGCGGACGCTCGGCGCGAAACTGGTGAGCGCGTCGGGGTCGTCGGGATCACTTCCTTCCGACCTTTCCCCACCGATGCGGTGCGCGTGGCACTCGCCGGGGCTCGCAGGGTCGTTGTCATCGAAAAAGCCTTCAGTATCGGCTTCGGTGGTGTGCTGTCGACCGATGTCGCGATGGCAACCCATGACGCGGACTGGACGCTACGCACCGTCATCGCCGGTCTCGGCGGTCGAGCAATCACCCAGCGCTCACTCGAAGCAATGCTCGCCGACGCGGCAGGTGACCGCCTCAAGACGCTGACCTTCCTCGATCTCGACGAGGGGATCGTCGAACGAGAGCGCACTCGGATGCGTGCGACGCGACACTCCGGTCCATCCGCGGAGAACATTTTGCGCGACCTCGGCGCCACCGCGTCACGGATCGGCTGAGGAGGTCTGATGAACACTGCCCAACCCGTGCGCTTCTACCAAACCGGAAGCTTCGCAGTCGGCAACCGTTTGCTTGCCGAGGAGGACCGGACAGTCCAGTCCGATGCCCATCGTTCGAACTCGCTCGACTCGGGTCATCGCGCTTGTCAGGGTTGTGGTGAGGCGCTCGGCGCCCGCTATGCACTCGACTCGGCGATGCGAGCGACCAGGGGTCGTCTCGTCGCCGTAAACGCGACTGGGTGTCTCGAGGTCTTCTCCACTCCCTACCCCGAGACCTCATGGCGGATCGCCTGGCTCCACTCGCTATTCGGCAATGCGGCCGCTGTTGCGACCGGTGTCGCGGCCGCGCTGAAGGTGAAGGGCAACGCCGATGTTCGCGTCATCGCGCAGGCGGGCGACGGTGGGACCGTTGATATCGGCTTCGGCTGCCTGTCGGGGATGTTCGAACGTAATGACGACGTGCTCTTCGTCTGCTACGACAACGAGGCGTACATGAACACTGGAGTCCAACGCTCCGGCGCGACCCCGCCTGGAGCGCGAACAGCAACAACTGAGGCCATCGGGTCCGAGCCGGGCAACGCCTTTGGCCAGGGCAAGGACCTCCCACGTATCGCGATCGCGCACGACGTTCCCTATGTCGCGACTGCGACCGTGGCTGACCTGCACGACCTCGAGGCCAAGGTCGAACGAGCGATGACGTTCCACGGAGCCCGCTACCTCCACATCCTCGTCCCGTGCCCGCTCGGCTGGGGCTCGGCATCGAACGACACGATCAAGGCGGCGCGCTTAGCAAAAGAGACTGGACTCTTCCCGGTCTTCGAGGCCGAGTATGGCAAGGTCACGTCGGTCTCGCCCATCCGGCACCGCACACCGGTCGAGGCGTACCTCTCGATCCAGCGACGCTATTCACACCTCTTTGGCGACCATGGCCGACCCGACATCGTGGCGCGTATCCAGGCGATCGCTAACCAGAACATCGCTACGTACGGCCTCGCCGTCGGCGACGACGCAGAGGAGCACCGGTGAAGAAGCTCCCGTTCGCGATCACCCTCGACGTCGGCTCTAGCCGAGCGAACCACACCGGCTCGTGGCGCGTCGAGCGACCCGTGTACGTAGAGCGGATGCCGCCGTGCAACGACGCTTGTCCTGCTGGGGAAAACGTTCAGCACTGGCTCTATGACGCCGAGCCTGGCGACTACGAGGCGGCATGGCGGCTCCTCGTCGAGGACAATCCCTTCCCAGCCGTCATGGGCAGAATCTGCTACCACCCGTGCGAGACGGCCTGTAACCGCGCCTTGCTCGACGAGGCGGTCGGCATCAACTCGATTGAGCGCTTCCTCGGCGACCTCGCGATCGAACGCGGCTGGGCACTGCCAGCGGCCGGGCCAGACAGTGGGAAGCACGTCCTGGTCGTCGGCGGCGGACCTGCGGGGCTCTCCGCGGCCTACCACCTCCGTCGCCGCGGACATCGTGTCCGGCTCGTCGACTCCGCACCGCTGCTTGGTGGCATGATGCGCTACGGCATTCCGGCATATCGACTCCCCCGCGCAGCGCTCGACGCGGAGATCGGCCGGATCATCGACCTCGGCATCGAGGTCATGCTCGAGCACACCGTCACCGACATCGAGTCAGAACGACGCGAGGGTGGCTTCGACGCCGTCTTCCTCGGGGTCGGCGCGCAGCTCGCGCGGCGAATCGAGATTCCGGTTGGAGACTCCTCACACGTCCTTGACGCCGTCACCATGTTGCACCAGGTCGCCGAAGGCGATCCGCCGTCCATCGGTCGACGAGTCGCCATTTACGGCGGCGGCGACACCGCTCTCGACGCCGCACGCACCGCTCGTCGGCTCGGCGCCTCCGATGCCGTCATCGTGTACCGACGAAACCGCGACCACATGTCGGCACACGATGACGAACTCGAGGAGGCACTCGGTGAAGGCGTGACAACGCGATGGCTGTCGACGATAAAGCGATTTGAGCGCGACCAGCTCGTGCTCGAGAAGATGCGCCTCAACGCCGAGGGCTTTCCCGAGTCGACCGGTGAGTTCGAAGAGCTCGACGCGGACTCCCTCATCCTTGCCCTCGGCCAGGCCACTGATCTGTCGCTCCTCGAGAGCGCAGCCGACATCACCATCGAAGACGGCGTAATCGAGATTCGCCCAACCATGATGACCGGCGAGGATGGCGTTTTCGCTGGCGGCGATGTCGCGCCGTCGACACGCACGGCTACGGTCGCAATTGGGCATGGCAAACATGCGGCGCATGGGATTGACGCGTACCTCGTCGCCGGAGAGCTTGCCGCGCCCACCCACCACGGGCTCGCGACCTTCGACCACATCAACACTTGGTACTACGCAGACGCGCCGCGAACGAGACGACCGGAGCTCGAGCTCGCGCGGCGCGCGAGTACCTTCGAGGAGGTCGTCGCGGGCCTTAGCGAGGAGAACGCACTCTTCGAGGCCCGCCGCTGTCTTTCGTGTGGCAACTGCTTCGGCTGCGACAACTGCTTCGGGGTCTGCCCAGACAACGCCGTCATCAAGCTCGACGACGGCACGTACGAGATCGATTACGACTTCTGCAAGGGGTGCGGCATGTGCGCGCAAGAATGCCCATGCGGAGCAATCGACATGATCCCCGAGCGAATCTAAGCAGTTTCCGACGGGTGCTTGTTTCACAGCTCGACTTGCCGATCAGCAGCTGAATCCAGGATGCCAGCTGACCTCGCCAGCTCAGTGTCGTGCCTCGAGAGATGAATTCGAATCGATGCGCTCACTGGCGAGGAGGCACGCTACGCCCAACGACGCCCCGGCCACGAAACGCGGTCATATCGACGGAGCTTTGGCGGATCAGAGCCGGCGAAGTGGTCCTCCAAGCGAGACCAGAGTTCGACCATCGCTGCAGCCTCAACTCGTCGAGGCGCCGTCCACGAGGACCGCGGCACCATTGACGCGGTCGTTCGCGAGATCGGACAGTGCCTCGTTGGCTCGATCAAATGAGTAGGCAGTCGCGGTGACCTTGATATGGATGCGCGCCGCGAGGTCGAGAAACGCGCTGCCGTCTTCACGAGTATTCGCGGTCACGCTCCGAAGCGTTCGTTCTTCGAATAGGTGGTTTTCATAATTGAGCGTTGGGATGTCGGTGAGATAGATCCCCGCGACCGCGAGTGTCCCGCCCCGGTCGAGCGCCGCAAGGCCCGGGAGTACGAGCGTCCCAACCGGCGCGAACAGAATCGCCGCGTCGAGCGGCTCGGGCGGCATGTCGGCAGCACCACCCGCGCTCGCCGCACCGAGCTCCAGCGCGAGTCGCTGGGCTTCAGGGGCGCGCGTAAGTACGTGAACTGTCGCGCCCTCGGCGAGCGCGATCTGCGCGGTGAGGTGTGCTGAGGCCCCAAAGCCGTAAATGCCGAGGCGGCCACCGGGAGGCAGCTCGGCCCGAAGGAGCGCTCGATAGCCGATGATTCCAGCACAGAGGAGGGGCGCCGCCTCCAGGTCGGTAAACGCGTCCGGGATCGAGTACACGTAGTCCTCATTCGCGATGACATAAGGGGCGAAGCCACCTTCCACGTCCCAGCCGGTGAAGGTTGGCGCGATACAGAGGTTCTCACGGCCAGCAGCGCAGTAACGGCAAACACCGCACGTGTGAGCGAGCCACGGCACACCAACGCGATCTCCAATGCGAAAGCGAGTCGGTCCGTCCCCAATCTCGTCAACGATCCCAACAACTTCGTGGCCCGGCGTCACGAGGGGACGGCGCGGCGCGAGGTCGCCCTCGGCGAGGTGCAGATCGGTCCGGCAGATACCACACGCGCGAACTGCGATCCGGAGCTGCGATGAGCCCGGTCTCGGCACCTCGCGTTCCACGAGCCGAAGGGGGTGCTCATCAATTGGCCCGGGTAGATCGACTGCCCACGCTCGCATCATCGCGGCTCGCATATGCCCGTCTCTCGAACTATTCGCCTATCTGTGTCCGCGTCACTCACAGACATAGAACTTCATTTCCGGCCCCTAAGGGCGCGAAACAGTGCGTTCGGCCCCGAGCGGAGCGGCACTAAACGGGCCTTACAGTCGACGACGATCGTGGCGGCCTCACCGACGAGTACCGGGTTGCAGTCCAACTCGGCGAGCTCGGGGATCTCGTCCGCGATCTGTGCCACAAGTTCGACCAGGCGCACGAGTCCTGCCCGGTCGACAACAGCCGAGCCACGATAACCATCGAGCAATGGTGAGAGGCGCAGTGACCTCACCATCTCCTCGGCTTGACCAGGCTCGAGCGGCGGGATCGCGAAGGCGCGGTCTCCGAGGAGGTCCGTCGTGACCCCGCCGAACCCGACCATCACCACCGGTCCGAACAGCGGATCGGTCACAACCCCGACGATCGCCTCCACTCCTTTAGGCGCCATCTGTTGGATGACCGCGCCACCCATGTCCGAGCCGAGCCGAGAGACCATCGCTTCGTAGGCCTCACCAGCGTCGTTCGGAGTTTCGATTCCAACTACGACGCCGCCAGCCTCGGACTTGTGCACAATCGCTCCCGCACGCGCCTTTAGCGCGACAGGAGTGCCCAGTTCTGTAGCGGCAGCAATAGCCTCGAGCGGACTCGTCGCTACCCGCACGGGTAGCAACGGCAGCCCGCAAGCACCTAGCAACCGAGCTGCTCCATCAAGATCGAGCCAGCCACCCTCTGGATGCGCCGAAAACTCACTGGCGATCGCCTTGTTCACGACCATCGTCCTTGCCGGCTCCGCCGGTCTTGCGGCATGAGGAGTACGACGCCACCGCGCATATCGTTCCACATGGGAGAGCGCCGCTGCGGCACGCTCAGGCGAGGGAAGCTCCGAAAACAGGTCGTCATCTCCTCGACTCGGCACATCCGCGCCGCCCAGCATGCAAGCAACAACTGGCATGCTCGTGGTCAGGGCGAACCTCGCGACGGCTAGGCGGGCATTGGCGACAGAGAGCGCCGGCAGGTCCGTGATCACGACGATCACCGCATCCACCTCATCGCTTTTCGCCACGACCTCGAGTCCACGCTGCAGGACATCCGCGTTTCCGTCAGCAGTCAAGTCGACCGGGTTCGCGACGGCCGCCGACGGTCCCGCAACCTCCCCGAGCGCCTTCGTCGTAGCAGTGCTGAGGCGCGGAACGGTGAGTCCACTCGCTTCACAGGCATCGGCGGCAAGGATCATCGGGCCGCCAGAGTTGCCAACGAGCGCGACGCGTCCACCTTGTGGCAACTTGCCGATGAGCAGGACGCTTGAAACATCGACGAGGTCATCGAGATGATCGACTTTGATCACGCCGGCACAGTCTAAGAGCGCGCTGACGACAATGTTCGGCGTCGCTGCAGCCGCCGTGTGGGACAGCGCGCCACGCGAGCCCGAACTTGTCCTGCCCGCCGTCAACGCCACGATCGGCTTGTTGACCCCGATACGACGCGCAATTCGGGCGAACTTGCGGGGATTGCCGAATGATTCGAGATAGAGCGCGATAACCGAGGTGCGTTCGTCACGCTCTAGGAAGCAGAGCAGATCGTTCGAACTCACATCGAGCTTGTTGCCGATCGACGCGAAGCTCGAGAGCCCGAGGTGGCGACGGCGTGCCTCGTTCGCGAGTGCGACTCCGATCGCTCCTGACTGGGAGACGAGCGCGAGCCGACCAGATTGGAGATCAAGCTCAGCAAAGGTCGCGTCCATACGAACGCCCGGGTCGGTGTTCACTACGCCGAGACAATTGGGCCCGACGATCCGCATGCCATGGTGACGAGCGACTGCGAGCATCTCCTGCTCAACCGCTGCCCCGGACGCTCCGGTCTCTCCGAAGCCGGCTGTGATGATGACGGCGGAGCGCACCCCGACCGTCGCCGCGTGACCTACGACGTCGCGCACAGCGGCCGGCGGTACCGCGATGATCGCGAGGTCGACCGGCTCAGGAAGCGAAAAAAGCGACGAGAACGCCGGAACGCCGCTGATTGACGGAGCGTGCGGGTTGACTGGGTATACAGCGCCGGCAAAATCGCCTGCCAGGAGGGATCGGACAAGTTCATGGCCAACCGTGCCGGGCCTTCGTCCCGCCCCGACGACGGCAATCGAACGGGGGCGCAGAAAGCTCGCGACGCTTGCTGCCTCGGCGATCGCCTCGCGCTCATCACACACAGCGGCGTACTCAGGCGTCGGTTGCAGGGCGATGCCTACCCGCACGGTGTCACCTTCCTCAATACGTTCGTACCCAAGACCCGTCGCACCGAGCACCTCGAGCATGTTCGCGTTGTTACGTTGCACCTCCGCGACGAAGCGCTCGATTCCGACGCTGCGAGCGTAGGCAGCAAGGCTCTCGAACAACAGCGTCGCCACACCGTGGTGCTGGACCTCATCCGCGACAAGGAATGCGATCTCGGCAATAGAGGTTGACGGAACGTTCTCGTAGCTCGCGAATCCGAGGAGTTGCTCCGACACAACCACAACGAAGGCCATACGGCTCCGGTAATCAATGACCGCATCGTGCAGCGCCTCTTCGTGCGTAAGTGTGGGATGGGCTCCGAAGTACCGCCGGTAGATGCTTTCGGGCGAGAGCCTTGCGTGAAAGGACACAAGAAGCCCCGCGTCCGATTGCTGAATCGGCCGGACACAGACCGCGGTGCCATCGGTGAGAAGCCCATCGAACTCCCAGGCACTCGGATAGGTAGCTTCGGGTACTTCGGCCGTCTGAACATCATCAACCATCTGGACCACTGCCTCCTCGTCTGCTCCATGTTCGGTCGAAGCGCCGGGAAGCTGTAGGGCCGGATGACCCCATTCAAAACCTCGATTCGGGACCTTCGACCCTGGTAGGTACCGGGTCGGATCCACGAGCCTGATGGCAGGAGCGGAAGTGAAAGGACCTGCGATGCGAATCGGGGTGTTAACCGGAGGAGGAGATTGCCCCGGACTAAACGCCGCCATTCGCGCCGTAGTGCGCGTCGCGACTGCCGCCGACGATGAGATCGTCGGCTTCCACCACGGTTGGCGCGGCGTAGTCGAGGGCGACTCAGGGGTGCTCACCACGGCAGAGACCAAAGGCATTCTGCAAAGCGGTGGGACCATCCTCCGAACGGCCCGATACCACCCCGACGAGAATGAGGGCGGGACCGCGGCTGTGCTTTCGACGTTCGAACGAGACCGACTTGACGCGCTGATCGTGGTCGGCGGGGATGGGACCCTCGGGTCCGCGAACACGCTCGCACACTTGGGGGTGCCGATTGTCGGTATCCCTAAGACGATCGATAATGACGTCTCAGGCACAACGCGCTGCATCGGCTTCGACACCGCTGTTGCCACCGCCGCTGACGCGATCGATCGCGTCCACACCACCGGAGAGAGCCACGATCGGGTCATGGTGGTCGAAGTCATGGGCCGCACGACCGGTTGGCTCGCGCTCTCTGCCGGCATCGCGTCGGGCGCAGACGCGATCTGTCTGCCCGAGGAGATCACCGACCTCGACGCGTTGGCAAAGGCTATTCGCGAGCGGCACGACACTGGTTCCAGCTCGTCGGTAGTGGTGGTCGCCGAAGGTGCCCACTTCCTCGGCGCGATCGAACGGCCGAGTGACTCGATGGGAGCCTTGGTGTCGACCGAACTCGCCAATCGCACCGGCTACGAAACGCGCCTCACTGTGCTCGGTCACGTTCAGCGCGGCGGAGCGCCGACGGCTGCGGACCGATTGCTCGCGACAACTTTCGGGGTCACCGCCGTCGAAGCGGTTCACGCGCGGTCATTCAACTCCATGGTCTGCTTGCTCAATGAGCAGACCGAGCTGACCTCCCTCGATAGCGTCGCGCGAGGTCCGCGCCCGGTGCCAGAGGCACTTCTCGATGTCGCACGAAAACTGACGGTGGCCTGCTGAGCGAACTGTCCTCCTCCGACGTCGGATCCGAACTCGGGGCGCGACTGCCCCTCCCTGCGCTTAGGGATCTGCTCCACTCGCGGGGCGCGGTGTCCTCGTGTGCGCGGACCTCAACATGCCGCTCAGCGCTCAGAGCGAGCGTCGGTGGAGAGTGCCGCACTCCGAGCGAGTGCGTTACAACAGCTGCAACGCCGTTAGGCGCGAGCCCTCGATGCTCTCAGCGGCTGCTACCTAGGGCCGTGTCGTCCAGTCGGGTTCTCGAATTGGAAATCTGGGCGAAGCAATCAACATGAGATGGGACCCTCGCCCCTGGTTGCTCGAAGCGCGATCCGTGAGCCTGACTAGCACGATGTTGCACGCGCGAGCGGTGCGCATCCGAGATCCCTCGAAGATCGGAGGTAGACAAGTGCTCGAGGTCATCTGGCTCTCTGCTCGTGAGGTCCTCGACTCTCGGGGTCATCCCACCCTCGAGGTTGGCGTCGAGCTCCTCACCGGCGACAGAGGTCACGCTGGCGTTCCTGCCGGTGCTTCCACCGGATCGATGGAAGCACGAGAGCTCCGCGACAACGACCCCGACCGTTATGGAGAACTGGGAGTACAGCACGCGATCGAGAACGTTTCAGGCGAGATCGCCCATTTGCTACGCGGTCACAAGTTTGTCGACCTTGCCGAACTAGACGAGTCACTCATCCATCTCGACGGCACCTTGAACAAGGAACGTCTGTGAGCGAATACCATCGTCGGCGTCTCGATGATCCCGACCTCGACAACTAGTCGGGGCGAAATCGCTGTTCTGCGATTGTCGACGGCTATCGATTCGCCGATCCGGGCCAACCAACTGGACGGCGTCCGCGAAGGCCGGAGCGAAGGTCACAAAGGCCCGACAGGTGTCGTGCTCTCTCGAGTAACGAAGCGCCTGCGTTTTCTGCTTCGTCGTTCCATTCGGACTAGCGATGAAAATGGCACCCGCCCACGATCCCGGTTGCGATCGTGGGCGGGTGGGTGAGGAGCCGAGGATCCTGCTTTCTTTTTGAGATTCGACTCTTGGTTGCGTTAGTTCGTCGGTGTGAGAACGACTTTTAGCGCTCCGGTCTCTCCCGCGTTGCGGAATATGTCGTAAGCCTCCATGAACTGGTCGAGCCCGAAGTGATGCGTTACAAAGGGGCGCGCGTCGAGCTGGCCGGAGGTCACGAGCTTCAACAACGTCGGTGTCGAGTACGTGTCGACGAGCCCAGTCGTGATCGTGACGTCCTTCGTCCAGAGCTCTTCGAGGTGCAGCGTCGCCGGTTCCCCGTGAACGCCGATATTCGCGACGTGTCCTCCGGGACGGACGAGCTTTGTCGCGAGCTCAAAAGTCGCGGGCACACCCACGGCCTCGATCGCCACATCGACGCCAAGACCACCCGTTATCGACGCAATCGCCGCGACGGGGTCCTCGACGCCATTGTTGATCGTGATGTCCGCGCCGAATTGCTTAGCGGCCTCGAGGCGACTGTCCGCGAGGTCAATGGCGACCACATGACCGGGGCTGTACAGCCGTGCGCCAAGGATCGCGGAGAGCCCGATCGGGCCAGCACCGACAACGGCGACCACATCACCGGGCCGGACCGTGCCGTTCAAAACACCCACCTCGTAGGATGTCGGCAGGATATCGGCGAGCATCAGGATCACTTCATCGGACGCTCCCGAAGGAACCGGATAGGTCGACGTGTCGGCGAAGGGGACGCGAACGAACTCGGCTTGGGTACCGTCAATGTTGTGACCGAGGATCCATCCTCCGCCACCGAGGCACTGCCCGTAACGGCCCTCGCGGCAGTAGCGGCAAGCGCCGCACGCGGTGATGCACGAGACCAAGACTCGATCCCCCACACGGACGTTCTTCACGCCAGATCCGACCGACTCGACAGTACCGACGGCCTCGTGGCCGAGGATCCGACCATCCGTAACCTCAGGTACGTCGCCCTTCCAGATGTGAAGGTCCGTTCCGCAGATGGTGACCGAATCGACTCGGACGATGGCATCGGTATCCGCGATGATCGTCGGCTTTGCAACTTCCTCCCAGGCGATGGCGCCTGGCCCGTGGTAAACGACTGCTTTCAAGGCTCCTTCTTTCTCGAGTCTTCGCTCACCCACGGTAAGGGGGAGCCACGGATTCATCTAGAGGCGAAGGTCCCAATTAGGCCCCCAAGGAGTGGCGCGCCACCCAATAGAGTCTTTCGGCCCTAGAGGCTGCCAAGTCAGCCGAGCAAAATGACACGATGTCCGCAGCTCGATTTGGAGGTACCAGATGACCCGCGTCTTCTTGCTAGATGACCATGAGGTGGTGCGACGCGGCGTTCGAGAACTCATCGAAGAAGAGGATGACCTCGAGGTCGTCGGCGAGGCAGCAACTGCCGCCGAGGCGCTTACCCGGATTCCCCTCACCCAGCCTGATGTCGCGATTCTCGACGTTCGTCTCCCCGATGGCGACGGAATCGAAGTCTGCCGTGAGGTGCGGTCGGAGACTCCCGACGTCGCATGTCTGATGCTCACGTCTTTTGCCGACGACGAAGCACTGCTTGGAGCAGTTATCGCCGGTGCATCGGGCTACGTCTTGAAGCAGATACGAGGCAGTGATCTCGTCGGATCGATCCGCCGAGTCGCAAAAGGCGAGTCGCTCCTCGACCCGCGGCTAGTCGCGCTCGCGAAAGCACGCCTCGGCCGCCACGAAGAGGACGAGCGATTGGGCCGACTTTCGCCACAAGAGCGTCGGATTCTCGATCTCATCGCGGAGGGCAAGACCAACCGTGAGATCGCTGGCGCTCTCTATCTCGCAGAGAAAACAGTCAAGAACTACGTCTCCAACGTGCTAGTCAAACTCGGGATGAAGCGACGCACCGAAGCAGCGGTGTTCGCCGTGCGCGTCGACCAGCACGAACACCGCTCCTTCGCCGGACCCGAGTAGTCCCCAAGCCCCACACCACTGTCGCCGCCCTGCTCTCTAGTGAGCGTAGTGCATGGAGAGTGGCGTAACGATCAGTGTGCGATTGATCCTCAGGCCATCAGCAGATGGCGCGGCGCTGCGCGAATTTACTAGGCCTCATGGGTCGTAGTGTTCGACCTATGAGCCCCCTCGCGCCGGAAGAACTTCGTCAGATCGACGCCTATTGGCGCGCGGCAAACTATCTCTCCATTGGCCAGATCTATCTTCTCGACAATGCGCTCCTTAGAGAGCCACTCCGACCCGAGCACATCAAGCCTCGGCTCCTTGGACACTGGGGTACCACACCGGGGCTCAATCTCGTTTACGCACACCTCAACCGGGTGATTCGAAACTGGGACCTCAATGCGGTATTCGTCGCCGGGCCCGGACACGGCGGTCCAGGAATCGTCGCCAACGCCTATCTCGAAGGGACCTATTCGGAGATTTACCCAGGCATCACCCGCGACGCCGAGGGAATGCATCGACTGTTCCGCCAGTTTTCCTTTCCCGGAGGCATTCCGAGCCACGCATCGCCTGAGACTCCCGGATCCTTCAGCGAGGGTGGAGAGCTCGGCTATTCGCTCGCCCACGCGTACGGAGCGGCGTTCGACAATCCCGACCTACTCGTTTGCTGCGTCGTCGGCGACGGCGAAGCCGAGACGGGCCCGCTTGCGACGAGCTGGCACTCGAATAAGTTCCTCGATCCGGCACAAGACGGCGCCGTACTTCCGATCCTGCACCTGAACGGCTACAAGATCGCGAACCCGACGGTGCTCGCTCGAATTCCCGACGAGGAGCTCGTCTCGCTCTTCGAAGGGTACGGCCACCGCGTCCACCTCGTTGTCGGAGATGTCCCCGAGGAAGTTCACCAACTGCTCGCGACGACGTTGGACGAGGTCGTCGAGGAGATCCAACAAATCCAACGTGAGGCACGAGAGCAGGACGTGTCGTTACGACCCCGGTGGCCGATGATTATCCTTCGCACGCCAAAGGGCTGGACCGGGCCAAAGATCGTCGACGGGCTCCAGATCGAGGGCACATTTCGTGCGCATCAGGTGCCTATAGCGGAGGTACGAGAGAACCCGGCCCACCTTGCGCAGCTCGAGGAGTGGCTTCGAAGCTATAGACCTGAAGCGCTCTTCGATCAAAACGGCACGCTCGTCGACGAGCTTGCGGCGCTCGCACCGAAGAGTTACCGGCGCATGAGCGCGAATCCCCACGCGAACGGCGGTCTTCTGCTCAGTGATCTCAACCTCCCGGACTTTTGCGACTACGGGGTGGAACTCACGCGACGAGGCGGCGGCGCGACAGAGGCAACGCGGGTTCTCGGGACGTGGTTGCGAGACATCATCGCGGCCAACCCGAGTACCTTTCGCCTCTTCGGACCCGACGAGACCGCCTCCAACAGGCTCCAGGCAGTCTTTGAGGTGACGAACCGAGCATTCGACGCGACGATCGTCGCGAACGACGACCATCTCGCACCCGATGGTCGGGTGATGGAGGTGCTCTCCGAGCACCTGTGCGAGGGATGGCTCGAGGGCTACCTTCTCACCGGCCGACATGGGATGTTCAACTGCTATGAGGCGTTCATCCACATCATCGACTCGATGTTCAACCAGCACGCGAAGTGGCTAAAGGTCAGCAACGGCATCCCCTGGCGGCGTCCGATCGCTTCGCTCAACTACCTCCTCTCCTCCCACGTCTGGCGCCAAGACCACAACGGCTTCTCCCATCAAGACCCCGGATTCGTCGATCACGTCATGAACAAGAAGGCCGAGATCATCCGCGTCTACTTCCCGCCGGACGCCAACTGCCTCTTGTCGGTAGCCGACCATTGCCTTCGGAGTCGTAACTACGTGAATGTCATCGTTGCCGGCAAGCAGCCCGCACCAGATTGGCTGTCGATGGACGAGGCAGTGATCCACTGCACGAGAGGGCTCGGCATCTGGGAGTGGGCGAGCAACGACGGCGGCGCCGAGCCCGACGTCGTCATGGCGAGCTGCGGCGATGTGCCAACGCTCGAGATCCTCGCCGCGATCGAGCTGATCCGCGAGCATCTACCCGAGCTCAAAATACGGATGGTCAACGTCGTCGATCCGATGCGACTCCAGCCCGAGAGCGAGCACCCACACGGGCTTTCTGACGCGGAGTTCGACGCGCTCTTCACCACCGCCCGCCCGGTCGTGTTCGCCTACCACGGCTATCCCTGGCTCATCCACCGCCTCGCCTATCGACGCCGCAACCATCCGAACTTCCACGTGCGCGGCTACAAAGAAGAGGGTACGACCACGACCCCCTTCGACATGGTGATGCTCAACGATCTCGACCGCTTCCATCTCGTAATGGACGTCATCGATCGGGTGCCCGGCCTCGCGCCTCGCGCCGGTCATGTCCGCCAGCTGATGGTGGATCGTCGACTTGAATGCCGTTTACACACTCGTGAGTACGGCGAGGATTCACCCGAGATCCAGGAGTGGGTGTGGAAGGGATAATGCAGCCAGCGTGCTGATCCTCATCGTCAATGCCGGATCGAGCAGCCTCAAGCTTCGCGTCCTCAATGATGAGGATGAGATCGTGGAGTCGGCCGACGTCGCTGCGATCCAAGGCGGCGTCGACTGGTCAACGATCGAGACAACGATCGCAGCGTGGGAGGGCATCGACGCAGTGGGTCATCGCATCGTTCACGGGGGCACGCGGTTCGTCGCCCCGGTTCGCGTCGATGCATCCGTGCGAGCGACGCTCGAGACGTTCTCGGACCTTGCTCCGCTGCATCAGCCGAAGTCACTCGCGGCACTTGATGCCGTCACTGCGCTGCTCCCTGAAGTACCTGCCATCGCCTGCTTCGACACCGCTTTCCACGCGTCGCTACCGCCTGCCGCTTCGACCTATGCGCTCCCAGCGGAGTGGCGCAAGCGATGGACCCTTCGCCGCTACGGTTTTCACGGGCTCTCCCACGCCTATATCGCAAGACGTGCCGGCACCCTCCTCGACGTTGAGACGACCGCTCTCCGCATCGTGTCGTGTCATCTCGGTGCTGGCGCTTCGCTCGCGGCGATTGCGAATGGATCGTCGGTCGACACGACCATGGGCTTTACGCCGCTCGAGGGCCTGGTGATGGCGACGCGTTCAGGAAGCCTTGATCCTGGCCTGATGCTTTGGCTCGAAGAGCACGCCCACATGCCACCGGGGGCGCTTGCCGAGACGCTCGAGCACCGTTCAGGTCTACTCGGGCTCTCGGGCACCGCCGACATGGCGGAGGTGCTCGTACGGATGGTGAAGGGAGACGAAGCTGCTGAACTCGCGTTCGGGGTGTATCAGCACCGACTTCGGTCAGCGATCGCTTCGATGGTCGCGTCGATGGGTGGCATCGATGCGCTCGTCTTTACTGGTGGCGTCGGAGAGCACGCTCCGATAGTCCGGAGCAAGGCAGCAGAAGACCTCCGCTTTCTCGGCATCGAACTCGACGAGGCCTCAAACATCGCGGCCGTGCCGGACTGCGAGATCGGATCGATCGGAGCCGACGTCCGCTCGCTAGTGATCGCTGCGCGTGAGGATCTCCAGATCGCAAGCGAGGTCCGTCAGGTATTGCGTCGTGAATGAGCGCGACGAGGCCAACAAACGCAGCGAGTTTGCCGGGTACAGGGTCAGCCTCCAAGGGGATGCACGAGCTCTTCGCCCGGGACGAGCACGTACGGGCGCTTCGCTACCACGACGTTGCAAGGACCTGGCGAGCCGTCGGCCATGCGAATACGAACGTCCTTTTCGTCGACGACGATCGAAAGCGCGCGATCGCGGTACGTGAGGTCGAAGGCCAGCCGGCGGATCTGCTCGGGGAGCTCCGGATTCAGCCACAACGCGTCGGCGCGGACCTCGAGGCCCGTATAGCACCGTCCGGCGATATCGACAGTTCCCGCCATTGCGCCGAGGTGGATCCCCTCGCGGGTTGTTCCACTCTGCGTGTCCGCTACGTCAGCAGACAGCGCTTCGCGGAAATATTGCCACGAGGAGGCTCGATCGAGGCGGGCAAGCACCCATGCATGGACCACTCGCGAGAGCGATGAGCCATGGGTGACCCTGCTCGCGTAGTACCCGACCGTCTTTCGGATCATCGAGGGTGTGAGGTCATAGCCGAGCGACTCGAATACCTCTCGGAGCTCTTCGGCAGAGAACAGATAGAAGAGCATGAGCGCGTCGGCTTGCTTGCCAACCTGGTAGCGCCGCACCGTGTCACCTTCGGCATCGAGGATCAGCTCGAGGCGACTGATGTCGCCGTAGCGAGCCCGGTATGCGTCGAGATCGATGGGTTCCAATCGCTCGTACCCGTCAAACTGCGCGATGACCTCCCCCACGAACGGCACGTGCAGATGCTGCGCGACCTCCGCGAACTGCACGCGCTCGTCATCGGACCAGCCGATGCGGTCAAGGACGTCGTCACGTCCATGGAGATAGATGAGGTCGATCAGATCATTCGCGCGTGCAAGCACCCAAGCTGTCATCACGTTCGTGTACGCGTTGTCGTCTACGCCCGGAGTCTCTCGCCATGGGTAGCCGTCGTGGAACTCATCGGGACCCATGACCGCCTCGATTCGATAACGACCGATCGGCGCGTCGAACCGAGCAAGGCTCGCGAAGAATCGAGCCACCTCGAGGATCAGCTCGGCGCCGCTCTCAAAGAGCCAGGCCAAGTCCGCCGTCGACTGGAAGTAGCGCCACGAGTTGTAGGCCACGGCAAGGCCGACATGGCGCTGATTATTGGAGCGATCGGGTATCCAGCTCCTAGTGCGGGAGTTGTAGAGGATTGCTGGTGTCTCGTCTCGCCCGTCACTGCCGCTCTGCCAGGGGAACATCGCGCCGCGGTGGCCGGCACCGGCGGCCGCGGTCCGCGCAGCGTCGAGTCGGCGCGACCGATAGCCGAGAAAGGCCTTCGCGATCTCGGGGAAGCGCTCAGATAGTACCGGGAGCACGAAAAGCTCGTCCCAGAAGATGTGACCGAGATAGCCCTCGCCATGAAGCCCCCGTGGCGGAAGTCCGACATCGAGATCGCGCACGTGTGGCGCGGCGACCTGCAGGAGATGAAACAGATGGAGGTCGAGCGTTCGCTCCACCTCTGGATCGTCACAGTCGATCTCGAAGCCCGCTCTTCGCCAAAGCCGCGCCCAGGCTCGTTCGTGCTCGTCAAGAAGCGCCGAAAAGCTTGGAGCTCTTGACGCACCGTGGCGCGCCGCAACCACCGGCTCAGAGATCGCACGATCGTGCGACGTATAAATGGCGACCACCTTCTCGAGCGTGATCCGCCCGAGCGCTTTGAGGTCAACCTCGAAACGATGCTCGACATGTCCATCGTCGGCTTCATAGCTGCGTTCTGCCGGCACGTCCGTCAGCCGCGTTCGCGATGCCTCAGCAATCACGACATGAGACTGCGCTGTCCGAGTCGCGAGCCACGCGACTTCTGGCACCTCCTCTCCACGCTCAACTAGTTCGAGGTGCTGGTTCATCAGCAGCTGCTCTTCGATGGTTTGGTCGTCGCGGATCGACGCATCGAGTCCTGAACTCACCTCGAGATGCCCCGACCAGTTCTCCGCAATAAGAACAGTCTCGGTTGCGAGAATATGGGGGTTGGCCATCGAGACGATTCGACGCTCGATGATGCTCGTTTGGCGATCGAGCTCGTCGCGCACCCGGTACGCCGTAGTCAAAAGACCACGCCGCAGGTCGAGACGGGACGAACGCGAGATGACCTCGATGCCAGGCGTGCCGAGAGTCGACCCACCGTCAATCGAGAATCCGAACGAGAGCCAGTTCGGACCGTTGACGATCGACTCCTGCTCGGTGGGCCCGCCGGCGACCTCGTTCGAAAGACGGTCGTAGACGCCAGCGAGGTATGTCCCGGGATAGTGCGTTCCATCGTCGCGAACGAAGGCCGGCGCACCCCTCGTCGCGACGTAACCGTTCGCCAGTGTGAGCAGCGTCTCGTGCACACCTTCGTCGTTCTTTGTTGGGGATCCACCAACACGATCCACGCGCACCCGCCGCGTCACTTCGCGCTCCCCTGCGAGGGTGAGCTCACCGAGATCAGCAACGACAATGTTGGCTCCGGCCGCCGCGAGATCGCTCGCGTGATGTCGTCGGTCGACGCCGATTACAACACGAAATCCGCCCTCGTGGCCAGCGCGGACTCCGGAGACGGCATCTTCGATCACTGCTGAAGCCCGCGCTTCGACCCCAGTACGGATCAGTGCTTCCAAAAAGGTGTCCGGTGCCGGCTTGCCTCGGAGCTTCATCGCCGCTGCACGGCGTCCGTCGATCACCACATCGAAAAGCTCAGAGATCGAAGCGCGCCGCAACACCTCCTCGCAATGGAGGCTCGCGGAGACGACCGCCGTGACGAGCCCAAGAGATCGGAGCGCTCGAACGAGCTCGATCGAGGACGGAAAGATGCCCGGACCGTTTGTGTCGAGCAGCTCGACGAATCGCTCGTCCTTCGCTTGCGCGACCGCCGCCACCGACGTGGTGCCCGGCGAGTCAACGTCGCCACCCTCCTCGAGCGAGATGCGGCGATCGGAGAACACATTTCGGGCGCCGTCCAAGCGAAGCTCCCCGTCAACTAAGCGCTCGTAGTCCTCATCAGTAAAGGATCGGATCTGTTGTCCGCTTTCGGCTTCAAGCGACCCGAAAAGCTCGTTAAAGGTCTCGGACCAAGCCTGCTCGTGGAGAGCCGCCGTGTTGCAGAGGACACCGTCGAGATCGAACACCACCGCGTCGAGGGATCCGACATCGAGAACCGCTTGTTTGGGCGAGGCCAGACCTTCGATCGTCATTCCCGCGGTGCTCGTCGTTTCGTCCTCGTAGCCTCGATGCGACGATCCTCCCACGTCGGACGCCACCGGCTCCGCGCGACCGCCCTGAGCCCGGCGGACGCGCTAGCGCCGTGATGTTGCGGTAGAGGTGCGTGACAACGAGAAGGACGTGATCCTACGAAAGCGACTCAGACACACTTGTAAGTGATCGATGGGACGGCGCCTCTCGGCGCCTCTCGGTCCCCCGCTCCCGGTAGGCTGACGACGGCCCACCCAGGGAGGCGAGCGAGGCATGACTGATGGACGTAACGCCTGAGAAGACACCGGGACGACTTCTCGGAGCGATCTTTTCTGCCAGTCCTGATGCTGTCATCGTCATCGACGAATCCGGAAAAATTCTGCTCTCGAGTCCGGCGATCACCGCCTTGTTCGGGTACTACCCCGAAGAGCTCGTCGGTGAGTCGGTAGAGATACTCATTCCGTCAGACCGCCGCACCCCTCACGCTGCGCACCTCAAACACTTCTTCAACTCGCCGCGGGCTCGCACGATGGGGGCAGGACTCGAACTGTCGGGTCTTCATCGAGACGGCGCAGAATTTCCCGTCGAAATCAGCCTCACACCCGTCGAGATAAGCGGCGACCGTTATGCGGCGGCATTCGTGCGAGATGGGCGCGAACGCCAGCGAGGGATCGACCGCCTCCATGCAATCAACGAGATCACGCAGCGACTCCTCGCCGGAGACGAAACGCGCGAAATCCTCCCCTTCATCACCGAGCGCGCCAGAGATCTCTGCCGTGCCGACGCCGTCTGGATCGTCGCGCCTGCGCCGTCGGGCGAGCTCGAGGTCACGGCGGTAAATGGACCGGGGACCGATGTACTCCTCGGCGTTGCACTCTCTGCAAAAACGAGCAGATCCGCGGAAGCAATGCGAACCGGCCACTCGGAGGTCATCTCGGACCTCTCGGAAGCGACGAACGTCCCCGAAGCGGTGGTCGGTCTCGATCTCGGGCCTGGTGTCTACGTGCCACTCATTGCTGACGAGCGTCCCCTCGGCACGCTCGTGCTCGGACGGATTCACGGACGTCAGGAGTTCGGACCGATCGACGTCGCATTTGCGGAGGTATTTGCCAGTGCCACGGCGACAGCTATCGAGCTCGGTGAGGTGCGTTCCGAAGTCGAGCGGCTTGGGATCATCAACGAGGACGAGCGAATCGCTCGGGATCTTCACGACACCGTGATCCAACACCTCTTCGCTATCGGCATGTCGCTTCAGGCAGCCCAGCGCGTAGCTACCCGCCCCGTCAGCGAGCGAATCGACGCTGCGATTACCAATCTTGACGGCGTCATCCACGAGATTCGCAACACGATTTTCCGACTCCCTGGGCGCACTGAAGCAGCAACAGGACTTCGCGACGAGATGTTGCGAGTCGCCGACAAGTTCGCTGAGGAACTTGGGTTCACGCCGCGGGTCGGCTTTCATGGGCCGGTTGATATCTCGGTCCCCGAGCTCGTCCGTACCGAGCTGGTGCAGGTGTTAGCAGAGGCCTTCTCGAACACCGCTCGCCACGCCCGAGCATCCTCGGTCGAAGCGATCGTCGCGGTCGAAGAGGGTTGGCTCTGTTTCTCCCTCGTTGACGACGGCGTCGGGATCTCGGGCGAACCGAGCGCCGGCCAGGGGTTGCGGAACATGTCCACTCGTGCGGCAAACCTCGGCGGGACTTTCAACGTCTCGCGCCGTGAGCCGACGGGTACCGTAGTGGAGTGGCGCGTCCCGATCTAAGTTGTCCCAGATCGTCGCGGGATCGGGCCTTCTGGCCCTAGTCAGCTCGTCGGGAACCTGTGACCATGAAGGAATGAACACACGCCTGGAGGTCGAGTTCAGAGAACTCTCCGTACCGGAATGCCTCGCCCTGCTCGCGACTGCAACCGTCGGCCATCTCGCCATCACGCATATGGCACTTCCACTAGTCATCCCAGTACGAGTCGATCTCGTTGGAAGTGAGCTGAGAGTCACATCGCTACTCGGCAAGGCGGTCCCCCTCCCAAGCGGGTCAGTTGTTGCATTGGAAGCGGGCGGGATTGGCGATGACTCACCATTGGACTGGACGGTTGAGGTTCGTGGTTTTCTCACCAGAGCAAGCGGTGAGGTGATGCTGACTACACGGCACCAGTTCCCCGTAGCCGATGGGCAGTTTCACCTGTCGACCGAGGAAGTAACTGGCTGGTGTCCTGTCGAAGACACTTTCTGACAACATGATCCGGCGGCACCTCCGTTGACTTCCACTTCACTGCTGCTCAGGCAGGGGGCCTCGACCGCAACCGAAATCGGTGGCTCCTGGACGCCAGCATGGATCGGTGGCTGGCTACCGGGTCGAAGAGGTCATGCTGTTTCAACAGATGACATGGCCGGCCGAACGAAGGACGTTTCGGGATCGATGGTGATCGATGGCAGTACAGCGACGCGAGCTTCGTTCACCCTAAACGTGGCGAGTGTCGCCACGAGTGAAGACGAACGCAGCGTCATGGACGTCACGAAGTACCCGAGCGTCACGTTCTTGCTCACGGTCCGATCGCGCTTGGCGCCGCCGCAGCGGTCACTGGAAAACCCGATATCGCTCGGCCGTAGGAACGTTTACCGTGCGCGGAGTCACCAGGATGGTCACGGCGCAACTCTCAGGCGAGTATTCCGGCAACTCGATCTGCGTGTTCGCCGATATTCCGATCACATACGCCGCTTGGAACATCTAAATTGCCGGCGCCCGAGCGTTTGGCGGAATCAAGAGCCCCTCGACCCTCGAAGCGCTCTGCACTTGACCCGCGTTTCGTAAGTTGTTCACCGATCGGAGTGTTCCAGTGAACGACCAACTGTCTCCAACCGGCATGCGCCAAGACCGTCGCGACAAAATCCGCCTACCGTCTGAATCGTCGAGCTTTCGACGAGCAGTGCAAGACCGAGGTGGATCGGTCGATGCGCCACGGACGTCCGCTCGTCGTTCAGCATCCTCCGATCCCTCGGAATCAAGGGCGCCTGATTTGTAACAAACGTTGGGCGAAGCAAAGAAGTAGTGGGCGGCCTCGGTTCGTTTCTCCCTCAGGGTGACCCGAGGTCGAGCATGACTGAGCATGATGTCTGCGCTGGGCTATTACCGAACGGCTCGTCGATCCCGTAATAACCCTTCGAGTTCCTCAACGAACCAAACGTAGATATCGCGCACATCTCGAAGTCGGGCGTCGGCCTCGTCGCCGGCCGACAAGAGTCCACGTTCGGTGACCTCTCGGATCCGAACTAACAGACGAAGGCGCGCATCGAGAACGCCATCCCAGGTCCCTGAGCGCAGACGGTAATAGATGCGGCGTTCACCGGCTCGAGCGGTGCGCTCCAAGATCCCAGCACCGATCAGCATCCGGGCCTCCGCGCTCACGGCGGCCGGAGAAAGGCGCAACGCGTCTTGAATGTCCTTGGAGGACTGCTCGGGCGGATCACAGACGAGCATCCAGGCGATGATGCGCGACATGGCCCTCGAGGCTCCCATCTCCATCGATACAACGCCGAACTCCTCGACGAAGGTCTCGCGCCAGATCGGGTCGGGCTGCCGAGGTGCAACTCGTTGCGCCATCACGCGCTCGCCAGGTCACGACGCTTGAAGAAAAGACCGCCCACAACCGCGGCCGCCATGCCGAGCGCGACGAGCGCCGCGTCCGTCGTCCAGTTGACGGACACGCCAGGAGCGGGTGCCATCTGACGAAAAACCGAGGTGTCGAGGAACCAGTGATTTGAACTAAGGAGCGAGCCGATGAGATCAACGAGGAATGACCAAACGAGCACGCCGTAGGCGACGATGCTCGTCCAGCGTGGGTACGCGCCGAACGCGAGCGCTCCGATGCCGAGAATGAAAAGCGCAGGAGGAACGAGGTTCAATCCCGCGGCTACAAGGCTCGGGATGCCAACCCCAGAGTGCTGGCTCGCTGCACCAATCCACGTAGACAAGCCGGCAACAATCCCACTTCCGACTACGATCGCCACGCTCAGCAACCACCGCCCGCCGAGCCAGCGCCAGCGAGAGACCGGTCGGACAAGGAAGTGCTCGAGGTGGCCGTCGGATTCCTCGCCTCGCGCCGCAGTTATCTGGCCGATCGCAACGAAGGCCACGAGTACCGCCACGATCAGAAATGACAAGCCGAGATAGGACTGAGCGCCCCCGCCGTGTAACCCGAGCTTGTGAAGGATCTTCTCGATGCTCGGTGTCGTTGTGAACGAGCTTCCTGCTTGCTTCGCGACGAAGCCCAAGAGGAGCGCGGTCGCGGCAATGGCGAAGATCCAGCCGAGCGCGGTTCCACGTCCGAGCCGGACGGCCAAGCCCAATGGACGATGCAACAAGCGTGTGCGTGCTTTCGCGCTCGAGCGGTCGGAAAGGATGCCCTCGCCGAGGTCTCGTTTTCCTGAAAGGTGTACCGCGGCCACAACCAAGCCCGCCGTGAGCGCCAGGATCGGCAGAAGTGCCAGCGGCCGAGGAAACGTGAGCGGTTGGAGTTCCTCGACCCAGCCGAGAGGGGTTGTCCATCGCAACCACGCAAGCCCCGTTCCGGAATCGGCAACCATCCGCAGTGCATACGAGATCCCGAGTGCCGCGCCCGCGTAGCCAGCAGCTTGCCGTCGAGTCGCCGCCAGCTGGCTCGTCAACGCCCCCGCGGCGAGAAACAAGGCTGCACTCGAGACGATTGCCACAGCGAAAAGGGCCATCGAACCAACGCCGATGTGCACCTTCGATTGTCGCCCGATCACGGCGGAGATCACTGCCGTGAGGAGGAACAGGACCGCTAAGCCCGAGCCCAGCCCGGCGAGGACCTGCCCCGTCGCGCGACGTTTCGTCGTCTGGCCAGCAAGCAACAGTTCGAAGCGGCCGGCGTCTTCTTCACCACGGAGCAGCCTCGTCGCGATCAAGAGCCCCCAGACGCCTCCGAGGACACTCAAGAACGCGAGTGACTTCCACTCGGTGTAGCCGCCTACGGATTGCAAGTCGTTGGCGGGACCAGTAATTGCGTCGAGTCCCGCATTCCCGCCGAACGTCGCCGCGAACTTCATCGATCAGCGAGCGTCGGGTAGGCCGAGACGTAGCCGAGGGCTGAGGACGCGACCGTTAGGCCGAAGATATAGCCCCACATCACCCCGGAGCGAATCGCTTTGCGCGAGGTGAAACGAGCAGCAACCAGACCCGGAAAATGACCGACGCGAGCGGCTGACCAAAGAGCGACGTCAGCTCGGGACATGTGAGTATTCCTCGTCGTCGCCGGCGCCGTAGTGAGAGAGGAAGAGCTCTTCGAGTGAAGGCTCGCGGCTCAATAACTCGTGTACCCCTGAAGAGGCGAGGACCTTCAACAATGGCTCGATCGATCCCTGGACCTGGCAGCGGATGGTCTGCCCTTCGACCACGACAGACCGCACCCCAGGAACCTGGGAGAGGTCGGGTACTGAGCCGTCGAATGTCGCCTCGACCGTCAGCGCCGAAAGGTGACGCATCTCGGCGAGCGTGCCCATCTCGACGAGCGATCCTCGTCGGAGGATGCCGACCCGATCACAGAGGGCCTCGACTTCGCTCAAGATATGCGAGGAGAGGAAGACCGCCTGGCCCCGCTCTCTCGCTTCGTGCACGCAATGACGGAAGGCCTGTTCCATTAGCGGATCGAGGCCACTCGTCGGCTCGTCGAGGAGCAATAGCTGGGGTCGGCACATGAGTGCAGCAATCAGGACGACCTTCTGGCGATTCCCTTTGGAGTACGTGCGCACCTTCTTCGACGGGTCGAGGTCAAAGCGCGTTATGAGTTCATCGCGGTAGGCATCGTCGACGTGACCTTGAACCTGACCGAGCAAGTACAGCGTCTCTGCCCCGGTGAGCGACGGCCAAAGGCTGGCCTCCCCCGCGACGTACGCGAGGTCGCGGTGCGCCTCGACGGGTCGGCGCTGGCAATCAAACCCAAAAATCTCCGCTCGGCCTGAGGATGCATGAATCAGGCCGAGGAGCAGGCGAATGGTCGTGGTTTTCCCAGCGCCGTTGGGGCCTAGATAGCCCACGACCTCTCCCTCAGCGATCTCGAGATCGAGATCCCGTAGCGCGTCAACGTCGCCGTAGCGCTTGCACAAAGCTTCGGTGCGAATCGCCATCGTCACCATCGATATCACCCCTAGAATTTTCAGTAATTTCTGAAACTACTATTCAATTAAGGGTTTTCAGCCGCGGATGGGAGCCTCGCACCGTGCCACGTACCTTGCGATCTCGCCACGTTCGTCAATGCCAGCCAAAGGGAGCCTCGAACGGTCGACACGGCACGAAGGTGCCACCGTCGCT
>DATCDR010000165.1:0-3451 GCA_036510575.1 Acidimicrobiales bacterium
TTCATCTCGAACCGTCGTGGCGAGTACTTCCTCGCGTCGAAGTGTGGCTGCCAGCTGGACGCGCCGAAGGATGCAACCGGCCCGCTGCCACACGACTTCCGGCCGGAGAACATCCGGGCCGGCATCGAGCAGAGCCTGCGGCGTCTGAAGACCGACCACCTCGACCTGCTCCAGATCCACGTTTCCGAGTCGCGAACTCCTCGAGACCGAGGGAACGGTCGAGATGATGAAAGAGCTCCGCGACGAGGGCAAGGTGCGCTTCCTCGGCATGTCGGGCACGATCCCGAACCTCGCCGACCACATCGAGATGGACGTCTTCGACGTCTTCCAGATTCCCTACTCGGCGGTGCAGCGCGAGCACGAGGAGCTGATCAACGACGCCGTGGCGACCGGAGCCGGGACCCTGATCCGCGGTGGAGCTGCCCGTGGGGCGCCCGCGGAGGACAAGAACTGGCAGGTCGGAGTCATCGGACAGGCCGAAGGCGAAGGCCAGCGCCGATGGGAGTCCTCGGGCGTCGAGGAGCTGCTCGGCGACATGAGCAAGATCGAGTTCGTGCTCCGCTTCACGCTCAGCCACCCTGGACTGTCGAGCACGATCGTCGGAACCTCGAAGATCGACCACTTCAACTCGAATGTCGCGATCGCCGAGAGGGGTCCGCTGCCGACCGACGTCTACGAGGAGGCCAAGCGCCGCCTGGCGTGCGGCACTAGTGCATCCACGCATTAGTCCTATGAACGTTGTGAAATGGTCCACACCGACGACCCCGGGAGGTCGAAGATGTGGAGAGTGGAACCGCTCGTACTGACCGACGAAGACCGCGCAGAGCTCGAACGTCGTGTTCGGGCGCAGACGACGCCACACCGCGATCGCCAACGCGCCCAGGTGGTCCTTCTCGCGGCTGACGGTGTGACCGGTCGGGCGATCTCGAAACAGGTCGGGCTGTCGCCCCAGGCAGTCTGCAAGTGGCGTATCCGCTTCCGTGATCTCGGTCTTTCCGGCCTCGATGACGCGGAGCGATCTGGTCGCCCGCTCGTCTATGGGCCGACCGATCGGCTCGTGCTCATGGCGAAGGTCACCTCGGAGCTGCCGGAGTTCGCCGCGCAGTGGAGTCATTCCGAGCTCGCCGAGGCGATGGGAGATGCGGGGATCGCCATCTCCGCCTCCCAGATCGGACGGATCCTCGCCGCCGGCGATCTCCGGCCCCACAAAGTCGACGGCTGGCTGACGCGACGGGACACCCCAGAGTTCTGGGAGCGTGCCGCTGATATCTGTGGGCTCTACCTCTCACCGCCGGAGAACGCCGTCGTGTTGTCGATCGACGAGAAGACCTCGGTCCAGGCCAAGGAGCGCAAGCACCCCACCACCGCGGTGCGGCCAGGACGGCCGTCGCGCAGGGAGTTCGAGTACCGCCGCCACGGCACGGCGTCCCTCGTCGCCTCCCTCGACGTCGCGACCGGCAAGGTCACCGCCAAAGACATCGTCCGCAACGACTCGGTGACCTTCATCGCGTTCTTGGAGGAGATCGAGCAGAGCATCGACAAGGGACTCGCGATCCATGTCGTCTTGGACAACGGTTCCTCGCACACCTCGAAGGCAACCAAGGCCTGGTTCGCAGAGCATCCACGTTTCGTGGTCCACCACACTCCGGCGCACGCGAGCTGGCTGAATCAGGTCGAGTGCTTCTTCTCGATCCTCACCCGCAAGGTGCTCCGACGCGGGGAGTTCTCCTCACGCGAGGACCTCGTTGCGAAGATGCTCGGATTCGTCGAGCACCACAGCAAGACGGCAAAACCCTTCAAGTGGGTCTACGACGCGAAGGTCGCCGCGTGATCCATGTTCAAGGGACTTCTGCGCGACGCCACTAGGTGACTGCTGATTTACCTGGGTCGGTGCTCGCGATTTGATCGCGATCTTGGAAGACTTGGGGCATGGCCCTTGGGACGTCAGATAACCAACGCCGCTTCGATGATCCGGTCGCCGTTCTCGGGGACCGCCTGAAGGCCGGTTCGATCTACAAGCTCCTCGCCGAGCACGGTCACGAGCTGTTCGGGGACGACTACTTCGCCGACTGCTACTCGGGCGCACGCGACGGTCGACCGACCGTGCCGGCACGGATCCTCGCGACGGTGATGCTCCTCCAGGCCTTCGAGGGGCTGTCGGATCGTGAAGCGGTCGATCGGCTCGGCTTCGACCTTCGGTGGCAGGCAGCGGCGGGCGTGGCGATCGGGAAAGAGCCCTTCCATCCAACGGTGCTCGTCGGCGCGCGCAACCGCCTCCGGGCATCGGAGCATCCCCGACGGCTGTTCGAAGACACCAAGGTCATCGCCAAGGCGACCGGAGCGCTCGGACAGCGCGCCCGGGTCCTCGACTCGACGCCGATCTTCGACGCCGTCGCGACCGAGGACACCGTCACCCAGCTGCGTGCGGTGATCCGCAAGCTCCTCGTGGTCTTGGACCAGACGGCCGATCCGCTCGCCGCCGAGGTGCGGGCGGCTCTTCTTCGTGACGACGAGTACGCGACACCGGGCAAGCCGCCGTGTGACTGGGACGACCGAGGAGCTCGAGAAGCCCTCGTCGACGCGCTCGTGAAAGACGCCGTCGCCGTCCTCGATGTCTGCAACGACCACGAGCTCGAGGGAGCGACCAAGGCAGCAGCCGAGCTCGTCGCCCTCGTCGCCGGCCAGGACGTCGCCGAAGGAGATGACGGCGTCTTCCGCATCGTGCGCGGCGTCGCCAAGGATCGGGTGATCTCGACCGTCGATGTCGAGGCCCGCCACGGTCACAAGTCGAAGAACCGCCACTTCGATGGTTTCAAAGCGCATATCTCGATCGACCCGGACTCCGAGCTCATTGCCGAGATCGTGGCCACCCCCGCCAACACCCACGACGCCAAGGCCGTCCCTGAGCTCCTCGACGGAGAGACCGACGAGGACAAGCCGATCATCCTCGGAGACTCCGCCTATGCCGACGGGAAGACGCGCAAGGCCCTCGGCGAAGCGGGGTTCACCCTCATGGCGAAGTGCCCGCCGATCCGGAACGCGACCGGAGGCTTCACCAAGGACCGCTTCGCGGTCGACCTCGGGGCTCGAACCGTCACCTGTCCCGCCGGACAGATCGCGACGATCACCCGACGAGGTGACGGGAGCGGTGTCGTCCGCTTCGCCCCCCACTGTGGGACGTGTCCGCTGCGCCGCGCGTGCACAAAATCACGAGCCGGTCGCTCGATCGCGATCAGCGAGCACGAGGCAATTCTCCAACGCGCCCGGACCGAGCAGACCGATCCCGAATGGCTCGCCACCTATCGGGCGAACCGGCCACTCGTCGAGCGCAAGATCGCCCACCTCGTCCGACGCGGCTGGGGAGGCAGGCGAGGACGAACCCGAGGACTCCGACGCATCGCCACCGATCTCGACACCAGAGCAAGTGCGATCAACTGGGCGCGTCTTGCGA
>DATCDR010000166.1:0-25863 GCA_036510575.1 Acidimicrobiales bacterium
GAGTACACGAACAGCAACTGCACATCGACTGCGGTGACGACCGCCACCGCGACACCCACGCTCACCGTCACGGCGTTGGCGGTCTCGGTGCCTACCCAGACGACTAATCCGGTCGCGCCAGGGAGCTCGACGACCTACACACCGATCACGATCGCGAGTGGGCTCAGTGGTGACTACGTGGCGCTCTCAGCGACCGGTGCGACCTTTACGGCGCCCACAAGCAACTGCGTTGCAGTCTCTGCTGACGGCACGGCGAGCTTCACGAATGCGTCGGTTACAGCCCCCGCCGTCACGGGAACCTTCACGATCACCGCGACCGAGTACACGAACAGCAACTGCACATCGACTGCGGTGACGACCGCCACCGCGACACCCACGCTCACCGTCACGGCGTTGGCGGTCTCGGTGCCTACCCAGACGACTAATCCGGTCGCGACCGGGAGCTCGACGACCTACACGCCGATCTCGATCGCGAATGGGCTCAGTGGTGACTTCGTCAAGTTGACCGCCGGGACGATGCCGACTGGAGCGACCTTCACGCCGCCGACGAGCAACTGCGTCGTAGTCTCTGGAACCGGCACGGCGAGCTTTTCGAATGCGTCGGTGACGGCGGGCGCTGTCAGCGGATCCTTTACGATCACCGCAACCGAGTACTCGGCTGCCGGCTGCACGACCTCGGTGACCACCGCCACGGCGACGCCGACGCTTACGATCCAGGCATTCGCGGTAGCGGTTCCGACCCAGTCGCCGAATCCTGCGGTCACCGGGGGCGTAACGACGTACACCCCGATCACGATCTCCGGCAGCATCAATGGCGACTTTGTGAAGCTGACCGCACCCGTTCTTCCGAGCGGCGCGTCGTTCACAGCGCCGACGAGTAACTGCGTCGCCGTCTCTGGCAACGCCGCCAGCTTCACCAACGCGTCGGTGACGCCGGGCACGTCTGGCGGCAGTTTCACGATCACCGCAACCGAGTACACGAACAACACCTGCACCTCCACTGCGGTGACCACTGCCAGCGCGACGCCGACGCTTACGCTCCAGGCGTTCGCCCTAACGGTTCCGACCCAGACGACGAATCCTGTAGTTGCCGGGGGCTCGACGACCTACACGCCGATCACGATCACTGGCGCTAACAACGGCGACTACGTTGCACTCGCCGCGTCCAGCCTTCCGAGCGGCGCGAGCTTCACGCCGCCAACACCGAATTGTGTTCTAGTGGCGGGCAATGGGGCGACCCTGACAGGTTCCGTCCTTGCCACCACCGCGCCCGGAGGATCCTTCACGATCACCGCGAAGGAGTACTCGAACAGCTCCTGCGCCACGCTCGTGACGACAGCGACTGCGACCGCGACCTTAAGCGTTTCGCCCTTCGGCCCAGCCACCCAACTCGCCTTCTCGACGCAGCCTGCGGAAGGTTCGAGCATTCAAGCGGCTGGCACCGGTACGTTCGCCGTCTCGGTCAACGTCGAGGACGCCAATGGCAATCTGGTGAGCAATATCAGCACGGGAACCGTAACCCTTTCTATCGGAACGAACCCGGGCTCAGGAGCCCTCAGTTGCAGTGGCGGCCTTACCGCAACCGTCGCCTCCGGCATAGCCAGTTTCGCTAACTGCGCGATCACCAAGGTCGGTACGAACTACAAGCTTACGGCGACAAGCAGCCCCGTCTTTAACGCCCCGAGCAACGCGACTTCGTTCAACATCACGGCGGGAGCTGCGACGTCGATCTCACTGTCGTCTGGCTACAACCAGTCAACAACCGTGGGTGGACCGTTCTCGTCTGCGCTAGTTGCACGCGTTAGCGATTTGGACGGGAATCCAGTCCCCGGCGCCACGGTTACCTACACCGCGCCAGCCACCGGCGCGAGCGGGACGTTCAAGGCCACAGCTGGGGCCTGTGTCGCGTCTGGTACCGCGACCACGTCGTGCACCGCGACGACGAGCTCAACAGGACTTGCCACCTCGTTGATCTTTACGGCGAACTCGTCGGTGGGTGCCTACCACATCGCGGTGTCTTCTCCAGGCACCGTACCGAGCCCGCTCGAGGACCCGATGACGAACCTGGTTGGCGCCGCCGCGATACTCGGCTTTGTCGCTCAGCCGAGCGTTGGCCAGAACATCCAGGCGACAGGAACCGGTAGCTTCAGCGCGACTGTCGCCGTCGAGGACGCGAGCGGCAACGTCGAGACCGGCATTAACTCGGGCTCGGTCACGCTCGGGATCGGCGCTAACCCGACCTCAGGTGTCCTTGGCTGCACCGGGGGCATGACCTCGAATGTGGTCGCCGGCGACGCGACCTTTACCGGCTGTTCGATCACGATTGCCGGTAACGGCTACATGCTTTCGGCCTCGAGCTCCCCGAGCTACGAGGGTGCAACGAACGCAAACGCCTTCAACGTCACCGCGGCGACGGCGAGCCAGCTTGTGTTCGTCGCGCAGCCGACGGGCGCATTTGTCGGAACTGCGGTGACCCCCGCGGTCACCGTCCAGATCGAGGATCAGAACGGCAACACGACATCGGGTGCTGCCACGATCGCACTCACACCGTCTGCGAGCTCGATCTCATCTAGTGGCAGCGCGGTAGCCTCAGGCGGGGTAGCGACATTCTCAGGGCTTACGTTCTCGGCAACCGGACTCGGTGTCTCGCTCAGCGCGACATCGACCGGATTGACCGCTGCGACGTCTACGACCTTTAGCGTGAGCGTGCTCGTGAGCACGTCGAGCGACCAGTTGACCGATGGCGCCACCGACAGCGGTGGTTCTGGAATGAAGTCAGTGACGTACTACTACTGCGCGGGATTCTCGAATACCCCGACCGCGTGTGGCCCGAGCAATGGGACAGCGGTCGGCTCCCCGGCAACCACCTCGCCGTTCTCGGTAGCGTGGTCGTCACTTCCCGCGACTGGCTCCTACCGCGTGGTCGCAGTTGGCGCGGACAACGCCGGCAACACCACGACGAGTACGACCACACCGGTAAGCGTCGATGACACCGGCCCGGTCGCTGGAGCGGTCAGCGTGCCGAATTACGCCAACGCGTTGTCGGTCACGATCACCTCAACCGGCTTCACCGACGCACTGGGAGGCATGTCGAGCAACGTCATCTCCCGGTCCGCTGAGCTCTCGCCGGTGGGCGGTATCTGCCCGACGAGCGGCTACACCGGCTCCACCGTCGTCACGAGCCCGGACACCGGGGTCGCTAACGGCAAGTGCTACGAGTACACACTGACGGGCACGTCGAGCGCCGGCCAGGTGTCAACGGTCACGAGCGCTCCTGTCCTTGTCGACACGACTGCCCCTGCTACGACCATCACGCTCAACCCGGCGTCCCCGAACGGCCCGAACGGCTGGTACGACGGCACGAACCCAACCTTCAGTTTGTCGGCGAGTGACACCGGAGGCTCCGGTGTCCAAACGACCTACTACGAGATTGACGGTGGAACGGCGACGGTCTACCCAGGAAGCGCGGCAACGATCCCCAACGGCGCCGCTCAGACGGTTAACTACTGGTCGGTCGACAACGCCGGCAACATCGAAACCGTCCATACGTCTGCCAGTTTGAATATCGACACCGCCGCGCCGTCTGGGTCGATAAGCGCTCCTGCTCCGAACGCATCGGTCTCCGGGTCCGTCACGGTCCAATCCAACTCGACCGACTCGCTCTCCGGCGTCGCCTCGGCGGCCTTCCAGTACGAGCTGGTCGGAGGATCGTCGTGGACCACGATCGGGACCGACACCACGTCGCCGTTCTCGGTGGTTTGGAATGCGTCGGCACTCTCTGGTCAGTACAACCTTCGGGTGGTGACAACGGACAATGCCGGCAACTCCACGACGTCGGCGAGCGTCACGGTCACGGTCACGGCAGGTTTCTCTGGCAACAGCAACGGAACTCAGGTGTTCCCGAGTAGTTCAGGCAGCGACTTATACGGCAATGCGACTAGCGCTGCTTCGATGAGTTCCTCGAGTGCTGCAAACACCTATACCTTCACGTCTGCGTCGACATTGTCCAACCTTTCGGTCACGTTGTCGGGAACGGCACAATCCGGGGGCAGTTCGGCCTCGTTGACGGTCACGGTGATGAAAAATGGTGCGGCCACCGCGCTGACCTGCTCGATCGCGGATAACGCGACGACCTGCACAAGTCCAGGACCAGTGTCATTTGCCAGCGGTAACACGATGAATATCAAGACGACCCGATCCTTCGGGGGGCAGCCGTCGCCCGCCATAACTGGCAGCTGGACGATTAGCCACACGTAGTGAGAGCGGAGCGGACGGGACTTTGGCAGAGTCCCGTCCGTGTGCCCCGCCGAACCTCAAGCGGGTCAGAGCGGTCATGAGTGGGTGGCCTCTTATCCTCTATTTCGAGGGCCTTAGTGAAGGGCTGTCCGGGGCTTGCTTCGGGCACTATGCGATCCAATCGGGCCCGCGTCACCGCGAAGTCGACCTTGGGCGCCGCCGCTCGTGGTCGCCGCACTAGGTTTCGATAAGCCCGCGCGCTTCGAGCGGAAAGAGTTCGATCGGAGGGCGAAGGAGGCCATGTCGGAACTTAGCCATAAAGAGCTAGAAGCACCCGGGCTGTCGCGATCGGATGAAGTAGATCTTCTTGTTGTTGGCGCGGAATCAGTCGTAACCATGGACGGGGGCGGTGAGATTAATGGTGGATGGGTCGCCATTAGCGATGCGCGGATCTCCGGTATCGGAACAGCGGGGACCGAGCCAGCAGCGCGAAGAGTCCTGAGCGCCAATGGTTGTCTCGTCACTCCCGGATTAATCAATACCCATCACCACATGTTTCAGAATCTCACCCGCTCCTATGCGCCAGCGACCAAAGCGACGCTCTTTTCCTGGTTGACCACCCTCTACCCACTGTGGTCAAGACTTGACGAGGAGTCGGCCTACCTGTCTGCGTGGATCGGTCTCGCAGAATTGGCCCTCGGGGGTTGCACCACCTCGACGGATCACCTCTATGTCCATCCGCCCGGATCCGGTGACCTGATCGCCGCAGAGATCCGGGCGGCGCAAGAACTCGGGATGCGCTTCCACCCGACGAGGGGATCGATGAGCGTCTCTGAGAAGGATGGAGGACTTCCCCCCGACTCGGTAGTGGAGGACGAGGACCGCATCCTGGCCGAGAGCGAGCGGCTCGTAGCTCGCTTTCACGATCCCAGTCCGGACTCGATGGTGCAGCTCGCATTGGCACCGTGCTCACCGTTCTCGGTCAGCACCCGGCTTATGACCGAGACCGCCGAACTTGCTGAACGTCTCGACGTTCGGCTGCACACCCACTTCGCAGAGGACCCCGATGAGGACGCGTACTGCCTCGCGACCTATGGGCTCCGACCTTACGAGCTGCTCGACCAGGTCGGTTGGGCAGGATCCCGGTCATGGGTGGCGCACTGCGTGTATCCAAGCGGGGGCGAGATCACCAAGCTCGCCTCGGCCGGCGTTGGCGTCGCGCACTGCCCGAGCTCGAACATGATGATCGCGCAAGGTCTGGCGCCGATCGGTGAGCTGCGGGCGGCCGGCGTCGCCGTCGGCCTTGGATGCGATGGGTCCTCGTCGACCGATTCGGCCTCACTTTGGCTCGAGGCCCGTACTGCGATGCTCTGCGCCCGCCTTCGCCAAGGCCCTGACGCGATAGGTGCTCGTGACGCGTTGGAGATAGCGACGCTTGGCGGCGCGGCGTGCCTTGGCCGTGCGGGAGAGATCGGCGTACTTCGCCCAGGTGCAGCGGCGGACCTTGTCTGCTGGCCGCTTGAGGGAATCCCGTTCGCCGGCGCCCTCACCGACCACGTCGAGGCCTGGCTTCGCTGCGGCCCGAGTGCGGCCCGGCATACGGTGGTTGCCGGACGAGTCGTGGTCGAGGACGGAACGCTTCGCGCCGGTGGAGTGGAGGAGATGCTCGCACGGCACCGCAATGCCGCTAAGCGGATACAGAACTTCGAGGTCTGAGCGCTTCGGCACTCGTTATCTGGCTAGGAAGCGTCTGGTTTCTTGGCTCGTCAGTTGCGATGAGGCCGGGTCTTGACCTCATCGCAACTGACGCTTCTGTTGGTCGGTGGTGCCGGCACGACGTCGACCCGCATGCGCCTCATCGCTACTTGCCCTACGACCCCAGCTCTGACTCGGCTTGCTTCAAGATGCTGCCGTCGAAGAGATCCGGGTTCGTGTAGTACGTCGCTACTCCCGTGCTCTGGGCGAACTTCAGCGTCGCGATGTTGGCCGCGATATCCGCCGGACTCATCGAGAACAGCCCGTGAGCGGTGGTGTAAGGGGTCACGATCAGCTTGAGTTGGGCCTTGTTCTCGAGCGACTGCTGCTTGGAGCTGAATCCGAGCTTCGACTCATAACGAACCACCGTGAGGTGTGTCCCAGCCGCCGGAGCCGAGATGTCGTACTTCCACCCCTCGAGCTCGGACTTCATGAATGCGACAAGCTCGGAACGGTGCGTCGCGATGTCGCTGACACTCGTCTCGTAGACGTCGGCGTAGACGTGGTAGCCGAAGTTCGACATTAAGAACGAGTAGTTCTTAAAGCCTGCGAGCGTGAGCACACCCGGCTCATTGGTGGAAAAGCCCATCCATGCCTGAACCTGACCGTTGATCAGCGGTGTCGGTCCAAGCGAGTAACCCTCGTCGACGGTCTTCACCTGGTTTGCCTTGAGGTGGTTGAGCGCCAGGAAGACGTTCCAGGCGGTCAGGTTGTAGGTGTTGACGCCGACGGTCTTGCCGATCAGTCCCTGTGGGTTCTTGATCGGATCCTTCGCGGAGCTGATGATGCAGAACGGGTTGATCTGGTACCGCGCGCCGATGATCCGGAGCTGTGCACCTGCTGCGACAGCTGCGGCCACGGTATCGGCATTGGAGTCGCCGATAAGTGCCTTGCCCGACGCGATGACCGGCTCGACCGGATCTGAGCCACCTGGGAGGATCGTCACCTTTAGGCCGTTGGCGGCGTCGTAACCCTGGCTCTGGGCGAGATAGGTGCCGGCGAACTCGGTGTTGGTGATCCAGCCGAGCTGGTAGGAGATCGCGTGCGAGCTGTGTGCCGTCACGGCGCTGGCTGCCGGCACGAGCATCGGCGTCACGATGCCTGCGAGGCCGACGAGGACTCCCGAAAGCGAGAGAAGGACCGTCCTCCGACGAGCAGGTCGCCGTAGACGCTGGACCAGGTGGTGCGCGGTAGTGAGCATGAAGGAAAGCTAAGTGTCGTTTATTTCATGCTTGTTTCGCTCGCGTGAATGAGACGTAATTTCCGCCACCAACGCCGCGCAGTAGACCTTTAGCGCGCCAGTCCGATCCCGAATCGTTCAGCCACTGTGCGCTCGGCTGTGCTCACCGTGTTGTAGATCACCACCGAGACGACGGTGATCGTCGCGATCGTCGCCCAGAGCATTGCGTACTGCGACTCCGACGATGAAGTCACCATGATGTAGCCGAGTCCCTGACCGGTGGCGAGCCACTCCGCGAGGATCGCACCGAGCAGCGCGCCCGGCGCGGCGATGCGGGCAGCGGTGAACAAGGAGGGGACCGCGTAGGGGATCTGTAGTCGTCGCAGGACGGTGAGCTCCTTCGCGCCATACGCCCGGAAGAGATCGAAGGACTGCGGCGTCACCGAACGCAGGCCCTGGACGATATTGACGAGGCTCGGGAAGAAGGTGACGATTCCAGCTATCAAGCCGACCGTGAGCAGTCCCTGTCCGAAGATCAGTGTGAGCAGCGGTGTCATCGCGACAAGGGGCACAGAACGCAGTGCGATTGCGACGGGCATCACGGTCTGGGCGACGCTTCTTCGAAGCACGACTCCAACGCCAACCAGAATCGCGGCGGCGCTTCCGCAGCCGAATCCGAGCGCCGCATCGCGGAGCGTGGTGAGCAGTGCCGAGAAGAGAATAGAACGCGAGGCTGCCGCGGTCGGCCCGCTAAATAGCAGTGAGTAGACCTGGGCAGGTCCCTTGGCAAAGTACGGATTCAGGTTCAAGAGCTTGAGGACGACGGTCCAGAGCCCGAGCGCCACGCCGAGCGAAATCAGCGTTAGAAGAACACTGTGACCGATCCGGCGAGCGATCTCGCCATGGCCGCGTGTCGCGATCGAGCTAGTAGCGGCCATGAGGTGCCCAGGGAGTAAGCAGTCGGCCGACGAGGTGCACGACGAGGTATCCGGCACCGGCGAGCGCGGTGATGACGACGGCGAGTGCCCACACGCGCGAGGTGTTCAGCACATTCTCGGAGTTCATGATTCCGAGCCCGAGGCCTTGGTCAGCGCCTAGATACTCGCCGATGACCGCACCAAGCACTGCCGCAGGTGCCGCGATCGAGAGCGCGGCGAACATCGAGGGTAATGAAGCTCGGATCCGGATCTTCGTGAGTTGCTTCCATGAGCCGCCGCCGTACGCGCGTACGAGCTCGAGCGCGGTGCGATCCGCGGAGCGAAGCCCGGTCATCGTCCCGATGAGCGTCGTAAACAACACCGATATCGCCGCCAGTGCGATCTTCGGAGCCGTTCCGTTCAAGACGATCTGCAGAATCGGTCCGATCGCGATCACCGGCATGCAGTAGGTCGCGAGCACGACCCGAAGAAGGGCAGTCTCCGCGAGTGGGAAGAGAACGAACAAGAAGGCGAACGCCAAGGCGATCAGATTGCCCCACAAGAAGCCGAGGCCCGCCTCCGTGGCTGTTCGAGCGAGCGCCGGCGCGAGCGAGTAGCTGGGGTCGTTGAAGATGGTAGCGACCACCGATGTCGGTGTCGGAAGCACGTGCTTGTTGGCGAGCAGGGTGAGTGCGAGGAGGTACCAGATGCCGATCAGGAGAGCGAAGCCGATCGCTCCACCGAGCCAGCGCGGTCTACGGCTGGTCACGAGCCGAGATGGCTCACCGGTCGTCACCGCCGAGTTCGCCTGACGAGAAGAGATAACTCGTCAGCTCGTCAGTGAGCTCATGGAAGCGAGCAGAACGGAGAGTAGCGGGCGATCGAGGCCGCTCGAGGTCGATCGGCACGAGCGCGGTGATGCGTCCTGGTCGAGGCGACATCACCGCGACGGTGTCGGCGAGGAAGATCGCCTCGCTGATCGAGTGGGTCACGAGCAACGTCGTTGTCGAGCGCTCGGTCCAGATCCTGAGCAGTTCGAGATTGAGCCGCTGACGTGTCATTTCATCGAGCGCGCCGAAGGGCTCGTCGAGGAGCAGCAGGTCGGGTTTGAGGAGCAGTGATCTGGCGATCGCGACACGTTGGCGCATGCCGCCGGAGAGCTGAGCCGGGCGTGCATTCTCGAACCCCTCGAGACCGACGAGCGCGACGAGTTCGGCCACATCCCCGGCGCTTGCGCTGACGCCAGCGATTTCGGCGGGCAGGTGGATGTTTGCGTTGACGCTCCGCCATGGAAGTAGTGCTGGGTCCTGGAAGGCGATTCCGAGACGGTGGACATCGCGGATCTCGGCTGGCGTGCGCCCTTGAGCCGTTACGATCCCGGCGGTCGGCTCCTCGATCCCGGCGAGGATTCGAAGAACCGTCGACTTTCCGCAACCAGAAGGACCGAGCAGGGCGACGAAGCTCCCACGTTCTGCCTCGAGGTCGACGTTGTCGAGCGCGACCAGCTCACGTCGCTTTATCGAGAAGGTCTTGCGTAGTCCCGAGATGTAGATACCGTCCGCGTGAACCGCCGGCCGGGCTGCGGGTCGTATGGGAACCGGATCCTCCAGCACTAATTCGGCCAGCTCGTCATTTTGTACTCCCGGCATGGTTTGACCGTAGATTTCTGAGGTTTCCAGGTAGTAACCCGGAGATGAATGCCACGTTAAATGGCCGATTCCGCGACACCCGTTCACACGCAGGAAATATTGCGTCGGCATCATGGGATCTATGGCGACGATCGTGACGGCGAGAGCGGCACATGCATCCTCGAGTGCAGACGCTGCTGCCCCGTTCGTTGTTAGAAACGACTCGCCCGAACTACGGAGCTGCTGGCATCCAATCGCCCGTTCGGCCGAGATATCAGACGATCCGCGGAAGTTCTGGCTTCTTGGAACGCCGCTCGTAGCACTCAGGCTTGCGGGCAAATTAGTGGTGCTGCACGACAGATGCCCCCATCGTCGCGCGCCCCTCTCGGCTGGCTCGGTAGTTAACGGCGCTATCGAGTGCCCCTACCACGGCTGGCGATTTGGTCCTGACGGGGCGTGCGTGGCCATCCCGTCGATGCAGTCGGGATCGTTCCCGCCTGCGGCCCGGGCGAGCGTCCCCCGTGTCGCGGAGCGAAATGGTTTGGTGTTTGTAGCACTCGAAGATCCGATCGTCGAACTTCCCGAAATTGACCTCCACGAGAGCGCGACACGTCGCGTCGTCGAAATCGAGCCGTACGTGGGCAGATTTGGCGCCGCGCAACTGATCGACAATCAGATCGATTTCTCGCACTTCGCGTTCATTCATCGGGCGACGTTTGGTGTTGCTGAGGAACCGGTGACGCCGAGCTATGACATCGAGCGCGACGACTGGGGGTTTCGAATCGAGGCCGAGGTTCCGATAGTCGCGGCGAACGACCCTGAGGCACTCGCGGGGCGCCGTCCACTTCGACAGCATCGGACGATGAGGTACCGATACGTCGCGCCATTCTTCGTCGAGATCGAGCTGAGCTATCCGATGTCGGCCAGCTCCATGGTCGTCACCTTCTTCGCGCAGCCTAAGCGGTTAGAGCAGGCACGGATGTACGTTTCGCTTGCCTTTTCCCATCCCGACGGGTTCACCGAGGAGCAGCTCGAGGAGCGAGTGGGATTTGAGCGACGTGTCATCGCCGAGGATCTCTCGCTGCAAGCGAGCTTTGACGAGGTGGACCTGCCACTTGCGAGCGACGCCGAATGCCACGTTCGCGCCGATCGGGCAAGCCTTGAGTATCGGCGGATTCTCGCGGCGCTCTTTGGGGCATCGCGGTCGGGTCAGACGCGTGCTAGCTGATCCAGATCTCCGATCGCTTTGCGACGCGGTCCGGCCGTTCTGGCACCCGGTCGCCTGGGCCGCCGACGTAGCGGACCGCCCGATCTCGACCGAGCTACTCGGCACGCCGCTCGTAATCTGGCGCGTCGAGGGTCGCGTGGCGGTAGCGCTTGATCGCTGTCCACATCGAGGTACGAAGCTCTCGTTAGGTGTCGTCGAAGACGACGAGCTTGTCTGCCCCTACCACGGTTGGCACTTCGCGCTCGATGGAGTGTGCCAGGCGATTCCTCAGGTCGCGGACGACTCGAAGATTCCAGTTCGGGCCGCGCTGGCGATGGTTGACTCGATCGAGAGATACGGAATCGTCTGGGCTGTGCTCGAGGAGCCGATCGCGCCGATTCCTGACTTTCCGGAGTGGGACGATCCCTCCTACGTCCACGTGCCGTGTCGCTCATACACCTGGGCGGCAGGTGCGGGTCGGATGCTCGAGAACTTCACGGACTTCGGTCACCTTGGCTATCTCCACGATGGGCTTCTTGGCGTTCGCGACGAGCTGGTCGTGCCCGAGCACTCGGTGATGACCGAAGGGCGGGTCCTCTCCTATGAGATCCAGCTGGCTGTTCCGAACACCAACGATCGGTTCGCGGTTACCGATGTCGCCTCCGAACGAGGGCTGCAGACCAACACGTATGTACTCACGCTTCCTTTCACGATTCACCTGCGCTGTCGATACGAGGACAGCGACAGTTACCGCACGCTCTTTTTCGTGGTGCAGCCTCGCTCGCACCACGAATCCACCGGCTATTGCTTCCAGTCGCGCAACTTCGATCCTGACGCCGACCCAGCTGACTTCGTGGACTTTCAGGATCTGCTCGCCGAACAGGATCGCCCCATTGTCGAGAGCCAGTGGCCGAAGGACGTTCCACTCGGTATGACCGATGAGCTTCAACTCGGCTTCGATCGGGTCGCGATCTCGTACCGGCGTGCGCTGCGTCGCTTGATTGCAGGTAGGGCCGAAACGCGATGAGGAATCGGGGAGCCAGGAGAAGCATTGATGCGAGTTAGCGAATTTCCAGCACTTCGGAACGAGTGGTACGCAATAACGCGAGCGTCGACGAGAGGCCGCCCGCGTTCGGAGGCAGTGACGCTCTTCGGTGAGGAGTACGTACTGTTCATCCCGGCGTATGGACCGCCCGGACTGCTCCAGCCGCGCTGTCCTCACCGCGGCGCACACCTGAAGGCCGCGGACTGTCTCGGCGAGTCGCTTCGATGCTGTTATCACGGGTGGGAGTTCGACGCCGAGGGTCAATGCGTAGCGATTCCCCAGCTCGACGACGGGCTACCGATTCCCGCCAAGGCGAACTTGCGGCACTGGCCGGTAGTCGAGCGTTACGGCCTGTACTGGACCTGCGTCGGTACGCCGGCGACCGATGCCCCTCCTGGCTGGCCTGAAGCGGACGCGCTCGGATGGCGTGTGCAGATCGATTTCTTCGAGCCGTGGGCCGCCTCTGCGCTTCGCATTATCGACAACAACATCGACCAGGCACATCCCGCCTTCGTCCATCGCCGGACCTTCGGCGACCCTACCCGTCCGAAAGTGCCGCACTACGAGCTGCAGCGGACCCCGCGAGGCTTCAAGGCAGAGATCCGCCATGCCGTCGCCGGAGTCGGCCCACAGATGGGAATCTCCGATGAGTCGGCGAGCTTTGAGCGCGTCACCGAGGTCGAGTTGCTGAGCCCGGTTCAGACCCGAATCCTGCTCGCCTATGACGGAGCGGCGCCTGACTACTGCTTTTACGGTTCAGCAACGCCAATCGATGACGAACGTTCGATCTACGTGCGGATCTCGGCGTTGATGGGGTCGGCTGAGATGCAGCCCTACGACATGTTCTGGGAGTTTTCCAGGCGGGTCACGAACGAGGATCGGTTCGTCCTCGAGACGACGAGCCCGGACTTTCCTGCTGACATCAGGAGCGAGGTGCACATGCGTGCCGACCTGACGACCGTTGAGTACCGCCGGATCCTCGAGCGCCTCGCCGAGCAGGGACACTCAGGAGTACCGGCGGCACCTGCGGTGCTCGGGGGGGTTGCGTGAGTACTCGCGGCCACGTCGGAAACTCCCGAACCGGCTGGATCGTTCGGGACGGCACAGCGGACATCACTCGCAAGCACCGACAGGGAAAGTCGGTCCACGCGGACGCTCGGCCCGAGCGCGTGCTCTTCGACACCGCGAGAACGGCGCTCGTCATCGTCGACATGCAGAATGACTTCTGCGCGCCCGGAGGTTGGTTGTCCCATATCGGCGTGGATGTGTCGCCATTAGCCGACGTGGTCGAGCCGATCGCGCAGATCGCTCAGGTGCTTCGGGACTCCGGCGTTCCGATCATCTTCTTGAACTGGGGCAATCGACCAGACAGGGTGAACCTGCCCTCGTCGATCCTCTATGTCTATGACCCCGATGGCAGTGGCATCGGGATCGGCGACGCGCTCCCGAATGGAGCTGCCGTCCTCGAGCGCGGTAGTTGGTCGACCGAACTCGTCGACGGACTCAGCTTTGAAGCTGGCGACCTCTTCGTCGACAAGTACCGCATGACCGGTTTCGTGGACACCGAGCTGGACTCGATACTTCGAAACCTCGATGTCTCGACGCTGCTGTTCGCGGGCGTGAATCTGGATCAATGTGTCTACGCCACCCTCACGGATGCGGCGGCGCTTGGCTATGACTGCGTTCTACTTGAGGACTGTTGCGCGACGACCTCGCCAGCGGAGTGCGCGACGGGAACGCTGTACAACGTCGCGCAGTGTTTCGGCTTCGTCTCCTCTGCCAAAGCGGTGCTTGACGGCCTGGCGTCGGGCGCTGCTGGGCGCGGCGCCTTCGAGCGTCATTCGCCCCGCTCGAGCCCGGCACATCGGATCTCGCCCGGCGACAGCGTGAAGCTCGTCGTCCTACGCCGTCCGGACGAGACCTACGCCGCCTCGGTATTTCTCGAGATCTGGGATCCAGGAGGTAGTCAGCCGCCGAATAGCCATCCGGATTCGGTGGAAACGTTCTACATTCTCGGAGGGGTGGGCACGGCATACAGCGACGGGGAAATGACAGAGGTGCGGCCGAACGACTTGATCGTGCTGCCGCCCGGAACGCTGCATCGAATCGAGAACACCGGCCCGGACAAGCTGTACGCGATCACCACGATGACACCTGACGGCGGCTTCGCGGAGCTGGTCGAAGACGGCCCTGACGAGCAGCTCGATGATGATGACGTGGCCGTCCTGCAACACGGTTGGGCTTGCCGGGGGTGAGCGTGACGGGAGCTCCATCGGAGTGGCTCGAGGTTCGCTCGGATCCGCCCTCGGTGCGGTGGGGGCGGATCCCCTCTGCTGGTGCAACGCCGATCGGGGTTGTCGCTGACGGCGGGGTGATCGTCGTCGAGACGGTCTCCCACGAGGGGATCTTGCCGGATCAGGGTCAGGACCCTGTGGCGTTCTTCGGCCATTTCGGGGTGCCGGCAAGCGCAGTTCTCGATGACGCCCGCGAGATTGCCGCTGCCGGCCTCGAGCGAGATACGGCGCGCGACGGTCCCCACGTCGTCACCGGTCCGATCGCCGTAGCCGGCGCGCAAGCGGGCGACCTACTTCGGATCGAGACACTCGCGCTCGAACGAAGAGCCGACTACGGCATTGTCAGCAACCGACACAACAAAGGGGTGCTCGTCGGCGAGTTCCCCAAGCCCGATGCGAGCGGAGGAGACGTTCCGGTCGTGTCGATGTTCGGGCGCGTGGTCGACGGACGTGGTCGGCTCGAGGAGGGTGGGTCACAACTCGGTTTCGCACTCAGAGAGTTCCTCGGACTGGTTGGCGTGACACCCGCCACCGACGAGGAGCTGCCCTCGACGCCTCCCGGTGTCTACGGCGGCAATCTCGACGTCCGTCATCTCGGCGTTGGGTCCGCCCTACTCATTCCCGTTGCCGTACCCGGCGCGCTGATGTACGTCGCTGATCCGCACTTCGCCCAGGGCAATGGTGAGGTGGCCTTGACTGCCTTCGAGGCACCGCTTCGGGCGACGCTTCGCGTGCACGTCGAACGTGGCGCGGGTGCGCGCCGTCTCGCTGTTGGGCTCGTAAATCCCTACGGGGAGACCTCGCGCCACCTGATTGCGATGGGCTTTGGCGCTACGGTCGACGATGCGCTTCGCGATGCGCTTCGCCACGCGATCGCGTTGATCTGTGACTTGACTGGCGTAAGTGCTGCTTTGGCGCTTGCGTACTGCTCCGCTGCCGTGGACTTCGAGATCTCCCAGGCGGTGAACGGCGTTCGAGGCGTGCACTGCCTCATCGAGCGAGCTGACGTCGGACGAATCGGCGATCGGGGATGAGGTGACGACGAGCGCGGTTGAGATCGCGACCCACCGATCTCCGGATTCCACGTCGACGGATCCCTTCGTCGTCGGACCGGTTCGGCTCGCCGGCGGCTCATCGACAGGAGCGCTCAGCGGTCTCACGTTCGCAGTGAAGGATCTCTACGACGTCGCTGGAACCCGCACCGGAGCAGGAAACCCCGATCGGCTGTCAGAGGCGCCGATCGCGGCGGAACATGCCGCGCCGGTCCAGGCGTTGCTTGGTGCGGGAGCGGAGTTGATCGGCAAGACGGTCACCGACGAACTGGCCTTCAGTCTTTCCGGCACGAACATCCACTATGGGACGCCGAGAAATCCGGCGGCCCCAGGGCGGGTGCCGGGAGGCTCATCAAGCGGGTCGGTCTCAGCTGTCGCCGACGGTCTCGTTGACTTTGCGCTCGGGACCGACACTGGAGGATCGACGCGCGTGCCGGCTTCGTATTGCGGCGTCTTCGGGCTTCGCGCCACGCATGGAAGGATCTCTCGACGCGGTGTCTTCCTCCTCGCACCCAGCTTCTGTTCGATCGGGGTCTTTTCAGCTTCCGCCGCCGTGTTGCAAAAGACCTGGCGTGCGCTCGAATCGAACGGGGTGGACGGTGATGTGGACGTGCCGGCGCGTCGGGCTGACCGTCTCGTGGTGGTGCCAGAGCTGTTCGAGCTCGCCGATCCACTCGCCGCCGAGGTGCTCTTCGACGCCGCCGCCTCGTTTGCAACGCGATCTGGGCTCGCCTTGGACATGGCGCCGCGAGGCGCGCTCGGTGATCCCGCGGAACTGCTCTCTGCCTTCCGGGCGATTCAGCTCTTCGAGGCCTGGGAGCTTCACGGCGCGTGGGTGATCGCCCACCATCACGCGCTCGGTTGGGGGATCGCATCGAGATTCGACTCTGCATCGCAGGTGGATAGAGCGACCGTCACTCACGCCAGAGCGCGCCGTTCCAGCTTCCAGGAGGATCTCGCCAGAGTTCTTGGCGCCGACGGCTATCTGCTGCAACCCGCGGCGAGTGGCCCCGCTCCACGAATTGATCTCGAGGGCGCCGCAAAGGACGACCTCCGGTTGCGGACGATGCAATTAACCGCCCCCGCCGGGCTCGGCGGGTCCCCGGTGGTTTCGATGCCCCTTGCCACCGTTGGTGCCCTACCAGTCGGACTGGCACTCGTCGGCTTACCTGGAGACGACCATGAGGTGGTTCGTCTTGCGAACCTGGGCCGCGCCTGAGCGAACTACTGCTGAGCTGCGAATCCGATCTCGGCGCCCAGCGGGCCGGGGGCTTATCTCGAGCACGGACCTCGGTCGGTCGCGAGCGTCCCTAGGTAGAGGCAAGCAGGCTCGGCTCGAACTCAGTCGGGGGGACGAATCCGAGCAGTTCAACGAGCGTGGCCGCGACATTTGCCAGACCTGCGTTCGGCAGGTCGTCACGGAGGGTGAGCGAACGACCGGCGTAGTCGTGGACAAGCAAGATCACCGGGTTGATCGAGTGTGCGGTCTTGATCCGCACACGCCCGTCGGAGCCAACGAGAGGAAGTCCGTCGCCGTCCCGCTCCGCCATGTCCTCTGCGTTGCCGTGATCGGCGGTGATCACGAGGCAGCCGCGTGCCCCGTCGGTCGCTTTGGCGATCCGGCCGATAGCGGCGTCGATCGCCTCTAACGCCGCTCGGGTCGCTGGGACATCCGCGGTGTGGCCGACCATGTCGCCGCCTGCGAAGTTCGTTCGGATGAAGTCGTAGCGACCGCTCTCGATCGCGGCGACGACGGCGTCGGCGGTCTCTTTCGACTTCATCGCGGGTGCCGTCTGAAACGGCACCTGATCGGAGGGGATTTCGAGGTAGGTCTCTGTTGCCGCGTCGAACCTCTCGGAGCGGTTCCCGTTCCAGAAGTAGGTGACGTGTCCAAACTTCTGTGTCTCCGCGCAGGCGAACTGCGAGACGCCAGACGCCGCCAGGTACTCGCTGATGGTGCCGTCAACTCGTTCGGCATGCACGAGGTAGTGCTCCGGAAAGCCTCGTTCGAGGTCGTAGCAGGTCATCGAAGCAAAGGAGATCTTCGGCACGGGCCCGCGATCGAAGTGCTCGAACTCGCTGCCGGCACAAAGCGCCTCGGAGATCTCGATCGCCCGGTCACCCCTGAAGTTGAAGACGACCACCGCGTCGCCACTGGCGATCGGGCCTACCGGCCTGCCCCCTTCGATGACCGTGAAGGCGGGCAGCACCTGGTCGCTGATGCCAGGGGTCTCGTCGCGATACGCCGTAATAGCGGCTTGCGCACTGTCGAATGGTCGAGCCGATCCGAGGACGTGGGCCTTCCAGCCTGCTTCGACGATTCCCCAGTCGGCGCCGTAGCGATCCATGGTCGTCACCATTCGGCCGCCGCCGCTCGCTACGCGAAAGTCGCGATCTCCTGTCGAGTTCAGCTCGGCTAGTCGGGCTTCAAGGGCCTCGAGGTAGGTCAGCGCGGAGAAGTCGGGAACGTCGCGGCCGTCGAGAAGAACATGGACGCGCAACTTCGTGATCCCGTCGTTGCTCGCTCGTTCGAGCAAGGAAAAGAGGTGGGTCATGCTCGAGTGCACACCGCCGTCGGAGAGGAGGCCGATCAGATGCAATTTCGAGTCGTGCGCCGACACCTCCGCGATGAGCGCGCTCCAGTCACCCTCCCAGATCTTTCCCGACGCGATCGCCTTGTCGACCTGGTTCGCTCCCTGGTCGAATATCCGTCCAGCGCCGAGCGTGTTGTGACCGACTTCGGAGTTGCCCATGTCGCTGTCGGAGCCGAGTCCTACCGCGCGACCATGTGCGCGAAGCGTGCGGATCGGTCCCGACCACTGAAGGCCGTCGAGTACCGGGGTGATAGCCGTGGCCACTGCGTCGTACTCATCACGTAGGCCGACGCCGACCCCGTCGAGGACGATCAGGACGAGCGGGCCAATTGGCATGTCGGCGCCTTCGGACCGCGATAGCGGCGCAGCAGCTGTTTGGAGGCCGCCTACTTGGTCGATGCTCAAGTGCTCCCCTTGGCCGTCGTTGATGACGCTTCCCCAATGCTCCGACATTCTGTCAGCTGGACCTGATCGGCGAGACGAGGCCGTCTCTGGAAGATGATCGGCCACCGTAGGTCGCGACCGGCCGGACTAGGTACTGTTCGGACCGAGATAGACCGCTGAGTTGGGGTCGGGGATGCCCTGTTCGGCGAGATCGAGGGCTGCCTCGACGGGCGTTGTCAAGAAGCTTGCGTACGTCGCGGTGATGTGGTTGTCGTCGCGATAGACGAGCACGCCATCGACGATCGGCGGGCAGGTGGATTGTGCCGAGCAGAACCAGAAGAGGGTGTTCACGTAAGTTCCGCCAGCGCTCACCACCGTGTTCTCCTCTTGTCGCATCCCCTTTATGTCTACGGCGCTATCGCGCGCGGATGCGCAATTCTGCGCATTGGCGAGGTTCTCCGAGAGGCAGCCGGCGACAGTGAACGTCGGCTTCGGAACGGGTCCCATGACGAGGACCTGAGACCCGAGTGCGCGGATCTGGGAGATCATCTGCGAGAGACCGTCCATCCATTGCGGGCTGTAGACGCTAAAGCCGTAGATCGGGCTGTAGTGCCGCGCGACGCCGAGTATGACCAGTGCCGGATGAATCTCAGCGATCTCTTGTAGCACCTCGTTTCGCCAGGTTGTGCACTCGGAGTAGGCACGTCCGAGATCGGGACTGATCACGGGTACGACGAGCGGGGGGCAGGTGTCCTTCGACCAGGCATACAGCTTCCAGGAAAAGCGCTCGGCTGCTTGGTCGACAGCGGGAAACCACATCGCGGCATGTGAGTCGCCAAAAAGCACCACGCTCGTCGATGAGGTGGTGTCACCGTAGACGCAGTGATTGAGGGCGATCGAGGTGTAGGTGTCGACACAACCATCGGCGTAAAGAATGGGTATGTCGCTGAACGCGCCGGCCAACGACGGTGTGAGATCGGCTGGCACGTTCTGGAGAGCCTGGGACTCAACGAGGTCGGTCTGCACCTCGGCCGTCGACGAGGCAAGCGCTGCGACCTCGGGGTTCGTTGCCTGTGAGGATTGTGCTGCGACGACGATCGGGGGGTGCCCAAGCGTGGGAGTGACGACGCTGATGGACGGGAGAGCGAGTGCCGTGACCGATGACGTGCAGAGCGCGACCGCACCTGCTGTCAGGCTGAATCCGAGTGCGAGCCCGCGACGTGATCGTTGCGCGAGCCACGTCGAGACGTGGACAGGACGCTCAACGAGGAAGTGGCTGGCCGTCGCTAGCGCGCCGCTCGCTACGACAAGCAGCAGTGCCTGGGCAGGGTCGAGGCTGTGCTTCAGCACGAGCGGGGCAAGTACCAGCACCGGCCAGTGCCACAGGTACCACGGATAGGAGATCCGTCCGGCGAACTGCAGGCCCGGAAACGCGAGTAGTCGAGCCGGCAAGGGCATTCCCTTCGAGCAGCCGGCCGCGATGATCGCCGCGGCGCCGAGCACGGGTATCGCCGCGGCGCCGCCTGGCCACGGTGTCGAAGCTCCGAAGTCCGCTGCCGCCCACGCCACCGCGGCGATACCTGCGAGACCGAGTAACGACGACGCGCCACGCGGCAGTGTTCGAAGTGACGGTGCTGCGAGTGCGACGAGTCCCCCTACGCCGAGTTCCCACGCGCGAGTCGGGAACGAGAAGAACGCCCAGGGCTCGTTGGAGTTCGTCAGCCGTAAGCAGGCGAGAAATGAGACGGCTGAGCCGACGAAGAGAATTGCGAATGCCCCCCTGGTGTAGGTTCGCCCCTTCTGCCAGACCTTTGCTCCTACTAGGAGGAGCATCGGCCAGATGAGGTACATCTGCTCCTCTACGCCGAGCGACCAGAAGTGCTGGAACGGCGAGAGTCCCACGCCTGAGTACAAGTAGTTGGTCTGTTCGAGCGCGAACCGGTAGTTCGCGACGAAAAGGGCGCTCGAAAGCGCGTCCTTCGCGGTTCGGGTCGCGTCGAGCGGTGACTGCAGCAGGTCGGCAGCAATGACGGTTGCGGCGATGACGATGAATGCCATGGGCAGGAGCCGCCGTATCCGGCGTGCGTAGAACCGGCGCAGCGACACGGTACCGCGCTCTTCGAGTTCGCGCATCAACAGTCCGGTGATCAAAAAGCCCGAGATGACGAAGAAGAGATCGACGCCGATGAATCCACCTGGGAGCAGCGTGGGGTCCGCGTGGTAGATGACGACGGCGAGGATGGCTACGCCGCGAAGACCCTGGATGTCGAGGCGCCAGCGGTCGCCGTCGGCGTGGACGCTGCGGCGTGGCCGCGCCGGTGCGTCCAGGTCTCCGCTTCGCGTCCGGGCCGCGGCAGCGAGGCGTGCCGGCGCACCTTCTTGTGTTAGTTGCTCCATCTGCTCTCGCTCCGCCGCGTTGGGCCGGCCCGACTCCCGGCGAGACGCTGGCACGAATTCAGCACCTTTTGCAAGTGCCGTTCGTCGCTTGCTCGACGATTTCACGTCGTGTGTGAGCATCGGTGGTGCCGTGCTCGACTAGGAGGTGTGATTGCAGGTTCTCAGCGCCCCGCTCGGGAGGTGTGGGGTCTGTGGAACTTCGTTCACCAGGACCGGCGAGGCACGCCGTGGTGTCCGCTGGCTCGGCTCGTACTCCCGCTTTGCGCGAAGTGGCCCTCGTCAGACGATCTTCGTCAATTTTGACTTCAGGAAAGCGAAAGGAGCCCAACCTTGCGGCCGGGCTCCTTTCAAGTCCCTCTGTGTTACGCCCAGATCACCACCGGGTGAAGAGCTGCCCTCCCGGATCAGGACCTGGCAACAGATTGGTCGTAACCGACGAGATCGATCCGCCGCCTCCTGACATCTCGAGGCTGCTCCGGACCGAACCCCTGTCCTCGGGGAAGGCCTCCTCGTCGTGGATGGCGAGGTCACCGATTTCGAGGATGTCGTCGCTGTACCTCGCTCCGTGCAGTACGAGTCCGATCACCTTCATCAAGATGAACGTGACCAGTGCAGACCAGAAGATGACCCACACCGCCGCTCGGGCCTGTTCCCATATCTGGTGCCACGAGTGCGTATACATCAGCCCGTCAACTGCGAACGGCGTACAGGTCTTCGTGGTCGACGCGAACTGCAAGGTGGACGTGTTGATGACTTGCCCGTTGGCGTCCAAGGTTCCGCACCCATATTCGATCATGTGCGGATCACCGAAGACTCCCAACATCAAGCCACCGAACAGTCCGGCTATGCCGTGGGTGTAGACGACACCGAGCGCATCGTCGACTTTGCTGAACGGCTTGACCTTCGACAAGTAGTTCCAGGCAAACCAGACGATCACGCAGTCAATTGCACCGACTGCCATGGCGCCCCAACCGTTCACCCAACCGGCACAAGGAGTGATGCCGACGAGGCCGCAGATCATGCCGTTCACACCGCCGAGGAATGTGGGCTTGCGAGCCTTGCTCATCCAGGCGTCCATGCCAATCCAGACGAGCACACCCGTGGCGGTCGCGAGGTTGGTATTGACGACAGCTGCCGCGGCGTCGGTTCCCGCATAGTACGGGTCGCCACCGTTGAATCCGTTCCAACCGAGCCACAGGATTCCTGCTCCGACTGCCGCCATGACCAGGTTGTTGGGTAAGGCATGTTGTCGATCGTGGAGCAACCTAGGTCCGAGTACCCACGCCGCGACAAAGCCAGAGACTCCAGCCGACATGTGGATGACGAATCCGCCGGAGTAGTCGAGTGCTCCCTCTTGGGCGAAGTAGCCACCACCCCAGAGCATGAAGCCGTCGACGCCGTAGACGATGGTCGACCACAGCGGGACGAGGAGACACCACGCGCTGAACTTGATACGGCCCAACACGCTTCCAAGGAACAGCAGTGGAGTGATCGCTCCGAAAACGAACTGGAAGTACGCCAAGGCGTCGGTTGAGAAGTGGAACGGGATGTCGGTGTTGGCCGCGGAGACCGCCTGGCCTTGCTCACCGACACTGTTCATAATCTGGCCGGGCTTACCGACGAAGTTCTCGAAAAAGTGCTTGAAGAAGCCCACGCCGGTCAGCTGGGTAGGCAGACCATTGCGCACACCTCCACCGATCGAGGTGGAGCCGAATCCCAGCTTGAAGGTCCAAAGCACCCAGCAAACGAGCACCAGCGAGAACCCGGCGAACATCATGGCCAAGACGTTTACTGCCCATTTTTTCGGGACGATCGACGCGTAGAGAACGGCCAATCCAGGAAGGCTCATCAACCCGACGAACGTGGCAGCGACGAGTTGCCAGGTGTTGTCGCCGGTGTTCAGCCAACTTGGGTACGGAACAAAAACTGCGCCTAAGAGGTGCACGGCTCTAGCACTCCTCTCGTTGATTAACTTGTACTGCGCCTAGAAGGTGCACGGCTCTAGTACTCCTCTCCTTGATTGCTGCACTTCGAACTTCCCGGGTCACGGACACGACGACACGCGGCAGTGGGTGCGCGGGACGTGACAGGGGTCGCTTTGGCGCCCCAGTATGCAAGCCTGGGATTTCTGGCTCGTCACGCCTGTGTTACCAGTGTGTTAACTGGCGATCCCCGAAAACGAACCGCTCAACGTCGCTACAAAGGCCGCCGCGTCCTGCGCTCTCACCTCATTTTTCGTGCGGCTTGCTGAGTACAATCCCTTGGTCACTGCAGCGGGGTTCGGTCGCCGCGGATTGGGCGGTTGCGGGATGAACAAACCAGAAGTCGCTGCGGGTCCAACGCCACAGCGGCTGTTTGAGATCGCCGAGTCGAAGCCCGCGGCCCCGGTGTCAACGCTTCGCGGAGCCCGAATCGAGATTGACACGACTCGGGTAGGGCGCGCCCTTCTCGGCGGCGTCCTCGTGATCCTCGCGGTGCTCGCCGTCGTGTTCTTCGTCGTCGGGGCGCATAAGAATGCACAGATCAACGAGCTTCGTCAGCACGGTGAATCCGTTGAGGTCACGATCACGAAGTGCCTGGGCCTCATGGGTGGGAGTGGCAGTAACTCGGCCGGCTACGCGTGCACGGGTACCTTCCACCTCGGTGGCCGCATCTTCGACGAGGCCGTCCCGGGCGACGTGTTGTACGCGCCGGGAACGAGGCTCGCCGCTACTGCTGCATCGAACGGGTCGGGTCTCTTCGCGCCGGTCGGCGTGCTCGCCGGCGAACGCTCGTCGGGGACGGTCTTCATCGTTCCCGGCGCGCTCGCCCTCGCGTTCGCGGCACTCGCGTCTCCCTGGATGCTCAAGCGGAGACGGTCCCGCAAGAAGCGGTCGCGAGTCGCTCGTTAGCAATTCCCGAAGCTCTCAGCGTGACGTTGGCGGCGTGTAGCGCCGGTTCGCGCGGGGACGCGAGTTGTAAGTCGAGTTGCGCCCAGAGCTGTTCGGCCCGTAGCGCGACGTGTCTCCGCTAGCTACGCGAAGGGCATGCTGCAATCGATAGACGCGTACCAGCATCCACGCGCCCGCCATGATGTACGGGACTCCGAAGCCCCAGTAGTGGAGGTTGAAAACAGTAAGTCCGTAGAGCGCCATCACGATTGCGAGAAATAGGCGCTTTCGAAAGTACGCAGTGATCAGCATCACCACAGCGAGCGCCACGAGCGCCAACATGGCCTCTTGATAGAGGCCGACGCTCACGTGCAGCTTGTTGATCGAGCCGTTCGCTAGCGTCGCCGCTGGATCATGTGAGATCAGCACCGAACCGATGATGAGACCAATAGCGGCCGCGAATGGTGCCGCGAGTAGCCCGATCAGGCGTTCCTTGTCGTTTGCGAATTTGACCGCGACCTGAAGCTCTTCGACGGTCTGGGGTTCGTCTGAGACCGATACCTCGCCTGGCGTTGGCGGCTTGAGCATGGCGTCGCGCAGTCGATCGCCGATTCGTGGTTTGTTCGACTTACGGGGCTTTGAGGGGAAGATCCGGGCAAGCCACCATGCAGGATTGAGTTTCGAGGTTGGAGACTCCCACTCCTCGGGCGCGCGTCCATGAGACATTGAGAGAGAAAAGTTAGCACGGCTCTTTGGCGCCGAATCAGGCCGAATCCGCCTCGCCCGGTGCAGGAGGTAGGACGCCGCGAACGCCTGAATTGTCCGAAATGTCGAGCTTGACGGTGGTATTCGAGTACGCGAGCACGTGAAATGATCACTTCGGACCCCATCTGCCTCGGTCCCCCCGCCGCTTGATGTGGCGGTAGATGACGGTTTACTCAACCGCCGGCACGCGCCTGTAGCTACCGGCTTGCACCGAAGGCTTAGTCATTAGCCCGCTTTTCTCGGCGTGGTATCCCTTGGCGCCGACGAGCTGCGCGAGCGGACTCCCCGGCTCTTCATCGGCCTTTAGTTGATCGAGAACGCGCCTGAAGTCGTAGCGCGGCGCCCAGCCGAGAATCTGCCTGGCGCGAGTGTTGTCATAGACACGGTCGATTGCCGGGAACATCTTCCAGCCGCGGCGCTGGTACTCAGCTTCTTGGTCCGGGAAGACTTGTCCTACGACGGCCGGAGCGTCCTTCGCGAGCGCCGTGGCGTCTTGTCGAGTGAACGGGGTAGTCGCACTGATGATCAGACGCTCAAAGCCGAGCGCTGGTGCTGCCCCGACCGCGAGGAGATGCGCATCAACGGCGTCGGCGAGATCGACTCGGCGGTAGAGGAATTCGTTGGTCTTCACGTTCTGGTTCGAGAACTCGGCGCGAACGCTCTCGTTGTCATCGAGCTCGGGGAAGAAGCGCGCGACACGGAGCACCACTACTCCGAGACCAAATTCGAAGGCGGCAAGTTCACACAGCTGCTCGGCGGCAATCTTTGTGACGCCGTAGACGTTGCGGGGTACAGGGGGCACTTCCTCAGTGATCCAGGTAGCTGCGGTAGCGGAGTTCGCCGACAGCGCTCGACCGAACGCGCTGGTCGAACTCGTTAATACGAAGCTTCGAACGTCAGCATCCTTAGCTGCCTCCAACAACGCCAGGGTTCCCGAGACGTTCGTCTGGACGAAGTCTTCGCGTGAGTGCGAGCTGAGGTGCGGCTGTTGCAGAGCTGCGGTGTGGATCACCGCGTCGGCGCCACGCAGTACCTCTCGAATGAGGTCGCGATCCGTCGTCGATCCGACGAACGAGGTGTACGGCGACTCTCGCAGGTCCAATCCGATCACGTCGCGATCTAATGCGCGAAGAGAGCGAACGAGGGCCTCGCCTAGGTGACCGCTGCTTCCCGTTACGACGACTCGGTTCGCGTCCACGGCTCGAGGTTAGACATCCCCGCTTTGGACTTGTAAGCGACCCACTCGGGCTCGCACCTCGGACCGTCTGGAACCTGTTCAGTCGATGCACCAGACAGTGACAACCCAGAGAAGTCGTCGAGGCGAACAGCCCGCTGGCGTACGCGTGCCCGTGCGTCTCGCGGCTGTTGCGGGGCCCTTTGCAACCTCAAAATAAAGTGATATCACTTTGATAAGCAGCAGTCAGCAAGGCCTATCTGCTGGGTTACAGGAGGTGTTCAGATGTCGGTAGTTGTCGAGAATGCATCCAGCGTCGTGAAGGTCACGGCCACCGTGGATGAGCGAGAGCTGAGATCAGGTCC
>DATCDR010000167.1:0-26799 GCA_036510575.1 Acidimicrobiales bacterium
TTGCTCCCGACGCCCGGGCCAAGCTCGGGCTCTTCCTCGCCTTCCAGTACCCAGAAGAGGTTCCTGGCGTCCCGGTCTCACAGTTCCTGCGCCAGGCTGCGTCCGCTCGACGCGGCACGGACGTCTCGGTGCTCGAGATCCGCTTCCAGATACGCGAGTGGCTCGAGCGACTCGGCATGGACCTCGGCTTCGCGGAGCGCTACTTGAACGACGGCTTCTCCGGTGGGGAAAAGAAGCGCAACGAGATCTTGCAGATGGCGGTGCTCGCGCCCGAGCTCGCGATCTTGGACGAGACCGACTCCGGGCTCGACATCGACGGGCTACGAGTCGTTGCCCGCGGCGTCGAAGAGGTTCGACGACACCGGCCCTCGTTAGGCATCGTCTTAGTCACGCACTACCAAAGGATCCTCGACGAGCTCGAGCCCGACCAGGTGCATGTCCTCGTCGCCGGCAGGATCGTCGAATCTGGTGGTCCCGAGCTCGCAGCGCGCTTGGAGAAGGATGGCTACGAATCGTGGCGAAGCTAATGGGCGAGAAAACACTCGATCCGTGCGCGATCCGCGCAGACTTCCCGATCCTCGCCGGCAGGGGCCCCACCTCTTCACACCCGCTCGTCTATCTCGACTCCGCTTCGTCGGCGCAACGCCCACAAAGCGTGCTCGACGCGATGGACGACTACTACTCAACGACGCATGCGAACGTGCACCGCGGCGTCTACGCGATCGCCGAGGAGGCGACAAGGCGTTATGAGCTCGCGCGCACGACGATGGGACGCTTCATCGGCGCTCCGTTGCCGAGCAAGGAGATCGTCTTCACCAAGAACGGCACCGAGGCGATCAACCTCGTGGCGCGAACCTTCGGCGAACGTCTCGGATCAGGCGACGTCATCGTGTTATCCGAGGTCGAACACCACGCGAACCTCGTGCCGTGGCTGATGCTGGCGGAGTCTCGCGGCGTCGAGCTCAGGTACCTCCCGATGCGCGAGGACTTCACCATCGACCTCGACGGGCTGGACCAGGTGCTAGAGGGCGCGAAGCTGCTCGCCATCACGGGCGCCTCGAACGTGCTCGGCAACATTCCCGACCTCGGCCCGATCATCGAGCGTGCCCACGCCCTCGGTGCTTTGGTGCTCGTCGACGCCTGCCAGCTCGTGCCACACCGGCGCGTCAACGTCGCCGAGCTCGACGTGGACTTCCTCGCAGCAACGGGCCACAAGATGCTCGGACCAACCGGCATCGGCGTGCTCTACGCAAGAGCTGCGCTGCTCGAGGCGATGCCACCGTTCCTCGGCGGCGGCGAGATGATCTCTGACGTCCGGCTCGACGGCTTCACCACCAACGAGATCCCCTGGAAGTTCGAGGCAGGCACCCCCCCGATCGCCGAAGCGATAGGGCTCGGTGCGGCGGTGAACTACCTGGAATCGATTGGCCTCGAAGCGATCGCCGAGCACGAGCGCTCGCTCACCTCGTACGCCATCGCAGCCTTGACCGACGCCTTCAAAGAGCTCACGGTCTTTGGACCAGCGCCTGGAGGAGCGGATCGCTCGGGCGTGATCTCGTTCGCATTCGGTGACGTGCACCCCCATGACGTCGCGCAGATCCTCGACGAGAAGGGCGTCTGTGTCCGCGCCGGCCATCACTGCGCGAAGCCCCTGATGCGCGCCCTCGGCGTGGGAGCGACCACGCGCGCCTCTCTTTACCTCTATAACGATGAGGACGACGTCGACGCGCTCATAGCTGGGCTCGGTCGCGTCCACGAACTCTTCGCCTAAGCGGAACGAAAGCGAGACCGTCATGCCCGGGTTGGAAGACCTCTACCGTGAGATCGTCCTCGACCACTATCGCTCGCCTCGAAACCGCGGCGAGCTGCCGCCGCCTGCGCATCGCGCGCACGGATTCAACCCACTTTGCGGCGACGAGATCGTGGTGTACGTCGACGTCGAGGGCGGCATCATCAGCGACGTGCGGATCTCGGGTCAGGGCTGCTCGATCAGCCAGTCATCAGCTTCGATGATGTCTGCTGCCATCAAGGGAAAGTCCGAAGCCGACGTTCGAGCCCTTGTCCGACGTTTCAAGTCGATGATGTCGATCGAGGAGAGCACCGAGGACGGCGAGATCGAGCCGACGGATCCTGATTCGCTAGGCGAGCTCGCAGCCCTGCAAGGCGTCGTCAAGTTCCCGGTTCGGATCAAATGTGCGACGCTTGCCTGGAACACCTTGACCCAGGCACTCGACGAGATCGACCAAGGCATACCGAGCGCCGAGTAGCGCAGCTGGTCCTGGGGGGCGAGGTTCCTCCTAGGAGTCCCTTACCGTAAGCCCTGCGAGATCGGGCGAGACGACGATCGCACGTCCCGTAAGCCCAACCTCATCGAGCGCTACCCGTGCGCCAACCGCGACTTTCTCCGCAGTCGCCTCGTCCGCGCAGATTCCAAGCAGGCCAGGACCTGCTCCTGACCAACAAGAGATCGTCGCGCCGGCAGCCCGAAGCGCCTCGAGCAGAGCAGGCGCTTCTGGATAGAGCGAGGAGCGGACGTCTTGATGCATCCGGTCCTCCCCTGCCGCGCTAACTAGCGCCTCACGATCGGCGAGCCCTGCAAGAAGCAGCCCGAGCCGTCCGAGGTTGAAGACCGCATCCGCGAACGCGAGCGTCGTCGGCAACACGACCCGAGCGGCTGTAGTCGCCAGCTGGCGCTCCGGCACGAGCGCCACGAAACAGAGCTCTTTGTCGAGTGGCAGCTTTCGAGCGACGACCTCGCCGTCGACGAAGGTCGCCGCGACGAGACCACCTAGAACCGACGCCGCAGCATTTTCCGCGTGGCCGTCAAAACGCGCCGCTACTGCAAGCGGGTCCTCGGCGCCCGCCGCCGCTGCCGTCGCTGCGGCTAGCGCTGCCGAGGAACCGAGACCACGCCCGAGAGGAATCTCAGATCGCACGCGGATAAAGAGCCGATCTGTTCCGGCTACCTCGGTCGCAACCCGTGCCGCGAGATGACTTGCGTCGCGCGCGCGCTCTGCTCCCTCGCCGGCGGTCTCGATCATGAGATGGCTGGCAGGTTGGATCTCCACCTCGGTGAAGATCCCGAGGGCGAGGCCAAGAACGTCAAAACCGGGCCCGAGATTCGACGTCGAGCCAGGCACCCGTGCAATCGTCACTAGCCGCCGGCTTTGGTGTCCGCGGGCTTTCGGCTGCCATTTCCAGCAGGCGACGCGACGGTGGTTGCGCCAACCGTGTCCGTCGTCGCCTCCGGGCTCGAGATAGCAACGAGCGGCAGTGTCGCAAGCACGCCAAGTGAGTCTGACAACACGAGGTTGGCAACGACCTGGCTGCGTTCGTTGGAGAGCGCCGCGTTACCAACCGAGTTCGACGACGCGAGTGGCACCACCGAGGCGTTGAGCTTCAAGCCCGGCCATGCGACCACGGCCGGCACCTTTGCAGCAAGGGCAAGCTCGGTGACCGAGGGGCCGAGCGAGGCCTTGGCGAGGGCTGTCGCGTCAAAGGTCGGGTGCCACAGCTCGAGCAGTGGTGAGGCACTCTCCAACAGCGCCTCGTCCGCGTTCGCGGCAGCCGTGAGACTGAAGGGCTGGGACAGCGACACGGCGACGACGAGAACGCTCTTGCCCATCACGTTCCGGAAGGCGGCGGTGGCAAGGCAGGCCTGGGCCTGGGAGGTGTAGCCGGACTTCACACCGATGATGCCGTCGGTTCCAAGCGCGGGATTGAAGTTCCAGATCGTTCCGTTGACCTGGAATGGAAGCGACGGTTGGCGAACTATCGAGCGGACGACCGGATTCGACATCAGCATCGCTGCGAGCATCGCCTGGTCCGTGGCGTCCGACCTGGATTTCGGGTTCACGCCGGACGGGTCGGCGTAGGTGGTCGAGCCGAGCCCGAGTGACCTCGCGGTGGCGTTCATCTTCGCCACAAATGCAGGCACGCTTCCTGCATCCCAGTCGGCGAGCATCACCGCGACGTTGTCAGCTGATGGGATGAGGAGTGCCTCGAGAAGCTGGAACTCCGAGAGCACCTCACCCTTTTTGATCCCGACGTTCGACTCATCGGTGGAGTCGGCGTGAACCCATTCGGCGACATCGGCCGCTGTCATCGTCAAACTCGGGCCTTCTGCTCCGGGGAGGAGCGGGTGATCGCGCAAGATGAGGTACGCGGTCATCATCTTGGTCAAGCTGGCGATGGGCACGACCGGCTGCCGCGGCGACGCCGCCATCAACCCACTACCGAGAACGGCGACCGCGCCTTGACCAGTCGCCGGCCACGCGATAGGGCCGAGCGAGCCAGGGACCACCGTGGTCGAGGTCACGAGCGCCGTTAGTCGGACCCTGCTGAGCGTCGAGCCGGCGGTCCGCGCGACCGTCGACCCCGTCGCGATGGTCGCCACGATCCAGCCAAAGAGTGCGAGCCCGAGCACGACACCGATCCGCCGACGCCGGAACTGCGCTTGTTGGCGACGAAGCGCTAACGCAGATCGGTGCATAGCTGCGCGCGAGGCGTGTTCGGGTGAGTCGAAGCTCGGCACCTCACGCTGGCGCGCGGCACTACTTGGGCGAGAGGCGGAGGTCACGTCGTACTACTGCTGGATCTCGTCGAGCTCTTCAGGGGTCATCATGACCTGGCGAGGCTTGGAGCCCTCCGACGGGCCGACTACGCCACGACGCTCGAGCAGGTCCATCAACCTTCCAGCACGGGAGAACCCGACCCGGAGCTTTCGTTGCAGCATCGACGTCGAGCCGAGCTGGGATCGCACCACGAGCTCGAGGGCCTGACCAAGGAGTTCGTCGTCGTCGTCGGAGCCTCCCATGACGCCTGTCGAGCGGGCATCATCTTCACCGATGACCGCTTCGTCGTAGACCGCCTCGGCCTGTCGTCGCCAATGCCCGACTACTGCGCGGACCTCCTCCTCGGAGACCCAAGGTCCCTGGATCCTGCGGGCAACGCTCGAAGACGCCGTCAACAACAACAAGTCGCCACGCCCGATCAGGCGCTCCGCACCAGGCTGGTCGAGGATGACGCGGCTGTCGGCAAGCGAGGAGACCGAGAATGCCAGACGGGAGGGAATATTGGCCTTGATCACTCCGGTGATGACGTCGACCGAAGGGCGCTGGGTCGCGATGACAAGATGGATCCCAACCGCGCGCGCCATCTGGGCGATCCGGCAGATCGACTCCTCGACGTCTCGGGCGGCGACCATCATCAAGTCGTTCAACTCGTCGACGACGATCAAGATAAACGGCAGCTTCGCTGGGCCGTGGTCGTCGGCTCCAAGTGCGGCGTTCAGATCGGAGGCGACCGAGACGTCGTCCTCGCCAGCTTCAGCGTCCCCGTCCAAGCCCTCGTCGTAGCCGTCATCGTCGCTCTCGTGCTCGCTGGCCTGTGACTGCGGTGAGTTGACCGGGGGCGAGAAGGGGCTCGGCGCGAAGTCGCCGCGGTCGACCGCGGCGTTGTAGCCCGTGATGTCTCGCATGCCCGCTTCGGCAAGCAGGTCGTAGCGGCGCTCCATCTCGACTACCGCCCAGGCGAGGGCATTTGCCGCCCGCTTCGGATTCACCACGACCGGCGTCAGCAGGTGCGGCAACCCGTTGTACTGCCCGAGCTCGACGCGCTTTGGGTCGACGAGAATCAGGCGCACCTGGTCGGGGGTGGATCGCATCAGAACCGAAGTCAGTGTGGAGTTGATGCACGAGGACTTGCCTGCGCCGGTCGCACCGGCGATGAGGAGGTGCGGCATCTCGGCCAGGTTCGACATCACGGCGCGCCCAGCGATGTCGCGGCCGAGACCGACTTCGAGCGGATGCGTGGCACGTCTCGCCTCCTCAGAGGCGAGCACATCACCGAGCGTGACGAGGTGGCGGTCCACGTTCGGCACCTCGACGCCGATCGCGGATCGACCAGGGATCGGGGCCAAAATGCGGACGTCTGGCGAGGCCATCGCGTAGGCGATGTCCTTTGCCAGACTCGTCACACGAGCCACCTTCACGCCAAGTCCGAGCTCGAGCTCGAAGCGCGTCACCGTAGGGCCAACGGTGAAACCTGCAAGGTGGGTGTCCACCCCGTGGGCGGCGAGCGCGCGTTGCAGCACCTGGCCGCGCTCTTCGATGGCGCGCATATTCGTGTTCTGCTCCGCGGACCTTTTCAACAGCTTCGGCGAGGGCAGGTGATACGGCCCAGGGCGCGGCACCACCGGCAGGCTCAGTTGTTCACCTGGCCCTGTAGGAGGCTCCGGTACGGGAGCGGGCAACATCGCGCCTGGAGAGGCGACGAACCTCGGCTCTGGCTCGTCCAACTCCTCCTCGTCGTCGTCTTCGGGGAGCGCTCGGGCGCTGTTCGCGACGGCGACGGCGGATGCGATGCGCTCATCGGAAGAGTTCTCGTCCGCGTCGTTGTCCTCGTCATCGTCGGTTCGAACTCGCTGGGCCAGTGCCGCCGTGATGTGTCCGAGCGCCCTCGCGTTCTGCCCGATCGAGCGAAACGCGATCTGGAGCGGGATTCCACAAAGCATCACGGCGCCGAGGAACGCTATGACGAAGAAGATCACAATGCCCGCAGCAGTACCGACGAGCGCATCAACTGGCCGGCCGACGAGCGCTCCGAGGTATCCGCCTGCAGCGCTCAGCGAGCTAAGCGGCGAAGTGAGCTTCGGCGTGCCGCCGAAGAACTCCCCGAGACCGGCCGAGGCGAAGATGACGAGTGCGAGAAACCCGATGCTTGCGAGCACGCCGTGCCGGATGCGCTTCGCGGCGAGCGCCACGCCCGCCACGATGAGTGAGATCGGGACCACTCCGTCGGCGTAGCCAAGGCCATCGGAGCCTGCTCGTCGTATCGAGCGGCCGACCAGGCTAAGTGTGTGGAAGTACAGCGCGCATGCGCCAAGAACACCGAGCGCGATAAAGAACCAGCCCCAGACCTCGGAGGGTTGGCGGGCGACGAAGCCCGCGACGCGATCAAGCGTCGAGATCTGCGCCGTCCTACGCGACCGCGTGCCCCTATGAGTAGCCCGAGAACGAGAGGTTGACGATCGCGCCGTGCGCGTCTTTGGGCGGGTTGCGCCCTTTACGGCTGACACAGTAGGCCAACGCTAACACTCAGCTGCCAGATAGCCCCGATGTTTCCGTCGCTCACCCGTGTGGTCCCATTCGGTGGCCAACGGGCACCACCAGGCACTTCGTCGAAAACCGCAGGAAGAAACAGGTGCTGCGCTAGGCCTCGACGACGACGGGGACGATCATCGGCCGGCGTTTCGTCCGTTCACTGACCAGCTTGCCGAGTGCCCGCCGCGTTACGCGCCGGAGCGTGTCTGCATCAAAGACCCCAGAAGCGACGGCATCGGCGACGGACTGGCTGACAACGCCGCGAGCCTCCTCGAGCAGCTCCTCGGCTTCTTCGGCGTGAATCCAGCCTCTGGTGATGATCTCTGGGCCGGTGATGATCTCGCCGGTGTGCTCATCGACACCGACGACCACAACCACGACGCCCTCTTCGGCGAGGATCCGACGGTCGCGAAGTACGCCGTGGCCGATGTCGCCGACGATGCCGTCGACGAAGAGGTAGCCAGCTGGAACCTCGCCGTCGAATTCGAGTCCTTCGGCACTGAGCGTGACCTGATCGCCGTCCTCACACAGCAACACGTTGTGCTGATCAACCCCCATCTCGATGGCGAGACGAGCGTGACGAAGGAGATGGCGATACTCACCGTGCACGGGGATGAAGTACTCCGGACGCGCAAGCGCAAGGAGTGTCTGCAGCTCTCCCTGCTTGGCATGGCCACTTTCGTGGACGTAGGCGACTCCTGAGTGGATCACCTCGGCTCCGCGGCGCGTCAGTCCGTTCATCACCCGTGACACCGCCCACTCGTTTCCTGGGATGGCGTGGCTCGAAAGCACGACCACATCACCATCGACTAGGCCAAAGCGCCGGTTCTCGCCGATGGCGAGCAGCGCCAGCGCCGACATCGGCTCGCCCTGGGAGCCGGTCGAAATCACACAGACCTGGCCTGGCGCGAGCTTGTCGATCTCCTCGACGTCGACGAAGACCGAGTCCGCGACGTGGAGGAGATTGAGCTCACGAGCGAGCGCGACGTTTCGCAACATCGAACGCCCAAGCAGCGCCACGCGGCGGTGATTCTGCTCGGCTGCGTCGCAGAGCTGTTGGATCCGGTGGATGTGACTTGCAAAGCAGGCGACGATGATCCGGTGGTCACGGTGGCTCGAGAAGATCTCGCGAAGACTCTCGCCGACGCTCCGCTCGCTTCTCGTGTGGCCGGGCTCCTCGACGTTCGTCGAGTCCGCGAGCAAAAGCCTGATGCCCTCGCCGTCGGCGAGCGCGCCGATTCGGGCGAGGTCGGTGCGCCGGTTGTCGACCGGCGTCATGTCGAGCTTGAAGTCCCCCGAGTGCAAGATCACGCCCTGGTCGGTGTGGAACGCCGTCGCGAAGCCGTTCGGGACCGAGTGCGTTACCGGGATGAACTCGACGTCGAACGGGCCGATCTTTCGTCGCTCGCCGTCGATCACCTCGACGAATTTCGCCGACGAGAGGCCGGCATCTTCGACGCGCGCCTTGGCAAGCCCGAGCGTGAGGGCCGAGCCGTACACGGGCACGTCGACGTCGCGCAGCAAAAAGCCGAGACCGCCGACATGGTCCTCGTGTCCGTGCGTGAGCACGATCGCCTCGACATCCGCGCTTCTGTCGCGGAGGTAGGAGAAATCGGGAAGGACGAGGTCGACTCCTGGCATATCGGCGTCGGGGAACATGACGCCACTGTCGAGCACGACGAGCTTGCCGCCCTGCTCTAGAACCGCACAGTTGCGGCCGATTTCACCAAGACCGCCGAGGAATGCGACGCGAACCGGATCAGTCATGCGGTGCGGCTTGCCCGCCACTGCTGAAGCGTGGCAAGCAGTGACGCCGCCTCGTCGTCAAGCGTCGAGGGCGCATCGCCGAGGGGCAGTCGACACTGGCCGGCTGGAAGATTCATGGTTCGCATCACGGCCTTGGTAGGAACCGGATTTGGTGCGTCATCGCTCGACTGGAACGAATAGCTCGGAAGCAGCGCCGTGTTGATCTCGAGCGCCCGATCGACGTCGCCGTCGAGGTACGCCGCGATCATCTCCGCGAACTCAGCCGCACACCAATGCGCCGCGACGCTGATCACACCGCTTCCTCCGAGCGCTAACAGGGGAAGCGTCAAGGAGTCGTCGCCGGAGTAGAGGGCAAAACCGGGCCGCGATGCAGCGATCAGTCTGGCTGTAGACGCAGGGTCCCCCGACGCGTCCTTCAACCCGACCACGTTCGCGAGCTCGCTAGCTAGACCGAGAACCGTGGAGTGGCTAAGGCGTCGACCGGTCCGCGAGGGAATGTCGTACAGCAGTACCGGTAGGTCGGTCGCCTCGGCAACAGCCCGAAAGTGCTGCGTGATACCACTCTGGGAGGGACGGCTGTAATAAGGAGTCGTGGCGAGTATCCCGCTCGCGCCTGCCTTGCTCGCCTCCTTGGTCAACTCCACGGAGTGATGGGTGTCGCCGGTGGTCGATCCTGCGATGACCGGGACCGTCACTGCACTAGCGACTACCCGCCACAGTGCAATGCGCTCGTCATCTCGAAGCATCGCCGACTCTCCAGTCGAGCCCGCCACCACAAGTCCGTCATTGCCATCCGCGACGAGCTGCTTCGCCAGGCTCGCGGCGCCATCGAGATCAAGCTCGCCCGAGTCAGTAAACGGAGTAATCATCGCAGTGAGGACCCGCCCAAAAGGCGAAGGTCGGGAGAGGACCGGCACGATCAGACGCTATCAGTGCCGAAGATGCGGTCGGAGAGGGATGGCGGTCGACACTTCGTGCCGCCCCGAGCCGCTCGCGAGCCCGCGAGCGGTCCTCATAGCGGGTAAGTAACACGACACGGGTGCTGACCAGGTCGCTCCACGGGAGTGGATTGTCCCGTTCGGCTACCGGTCATTACCTATAAAAGCGACTTCAGCGGCCGTAAATAACGAGGTAGCTCGAGTGTCCGTGAAACTGGAGGGTGGTCATGCCCAAAGAGTCTCGGAGAGTACTCGCGGACCGGAGCCGGATATACGCAACGTTCGGCGAGCCGGAACGGCAGCGTCGATGAAGCGTGCTCTTTAGGGGCATCCTCGTCATTCCGCTGTTGGTGGTGTTGTTCGTTCGAGCAATCGCGGTCGGGTTTCTGGTCTTCACCGGTTGGTTCTTCGCCTTGTTCATGGGCCGCCTGCCCGCTCGACCCACTTCCTACATCGCTCGCAACATCCGGTTCGCGACCCGGGTCCAGGCCTACGGCTCACTGATGCTCGACGCGTACCCACCGTTTTCCTTGGACGATCATGACTATCAGATTGAGGTCTCGTTGAGCCCAGGTCGGGTAGGTCGACTATCGGTGCTCTTCCGGTTCATTCTTGTGATTCCGGCCGGAATCGTGTCCGGCCTCGTCACAGGAGGGTTCACCGTCGCGGCAGTTTTCATCTGGCTGATCGTGCTCATCAAGGGCCGGATGCCACGCGGCCTCTTCGAGGCCTTGGCCGCGACGTGGCGCTATTCGGCGCGGTATCAGGGTTACCTGTTCATGGTGTCGAGCGCATACCCGGGCGAGCTGTTCGGAGATGCAGTCGTCTTGTCGGCGCCATGGCCATCCGCCGAGGGTGGTGGGTCGCCTACCCGCCTCCGTCCACACCGAGCGGCGCGACCGCACCGCCTGCGACGCTGCCGACGTATCCGCCCGTAGCGACCTCCGATCGGGCAGCTGAGATTCCGACGAGTCCCAACTTCGGGGGTCCGAGATACGCCTTTTCCCAACAGGACGAGCCGCGTGCGAACGCTCCGTTCTCGGCGACCCCGCCTCCGTCGCAGTGGGGATTCGATGCGCCTGTCACCACCGCGCAGCAACAAAGAGTGCCGTTCGTCTTGAGCACCCACGCCAAGCGCATCCTTGTCTTGTTCCTGCTCCTCGGCTTCGTGTTCAACGGCGTCTCTCGAGTGCTGCCCCTCGTCGTCACACACCCACCGAACAACTCCACGCCACAGGCCGAACAAGTCGCTGAGGCGATCGGATTCCAGGCAACCGACTTCCCACCTGGGACCCAGGCCGACTACCGCGGAGCAGGAAGTCCCGAAGACCGATCAGCGCCGGGCCTGTGCACCCAGTCTAGAGCCAGCCGTGGCTCGCGAATGAGTTCTCGGGCGACTTCTCACTAGCTAGCAACGCCGCGGGATCCTTCGCGGAGTCCACCTACTCCAACGTCGTGATCATGCCCGACGCTATGAGCGGCCTCGATGCGATCAGCGCACCCGGATACGCCGAGAGTTGCACCAAGCCAGCGGATGACGCCGAGGTACCGTCGAGCTACACCGGTTCCAAAGCCTGTGGCTCCTTGACGCTTTTGAACTCGACGATCTCCCCGCTCCCGGCTCCCAACCTTGGGTTCCCGGCAATGGCCTCCCGGTACACCGCCACGATGCGTTGCTCGCTTTCCGGCGCGGAATTCCCGATATACGACGACGACGTGAACGTCGTAGTTGGGGCGGCGTTCATCTACGGAGACTTCTCCGAGACCAACACCCCACCCACGCCGGCACAAGAGCAGCACTACATGTCAGCCATAACGTCGCGCGCCCCGACCGACCTCGCCAACGGGAATTCAGGGGCCCTCGCACTTCGGAGAGGCAACACAGGGCTACGGCGCGCCTAGTCGCGATCTTTGCGGGCGACGAGGTGACTTCGCGCCTTTCTAGGTGCGTTCATCGAGCAGAATGGTCGGGGATGGGTGACGAAGCAGAGGACCGGAAGGGTCAGCCGTTGCCGTCGCGGTGGTCAATCGCCTCCGAAGGCTCGTTGCTCTCCATAGCTTCGAAGAACTCGGTCCTCTCGATCGGCTCTGTTGGTTCGGCGCTGTCGATCGGGTCGATCGGCAGCTTCGGCTCGCTGCTCGCGGTCGGGTCATTCTGCTCGGTCGGCTCCCTGCTCTCTGGAGCCTCGATCTGGTCGGTGATGTCGTGGCGAGCAAAACGGGCGGTGTAAAAGCCGCTACGTAAGACACGTGGCCGCGCCGAACGTCGACGAACGACCCCGGGGTCCCCGGTGGCCGACATGGCATCCTCCCCCTTGAGCGTCCAAAGTCGGAGACCTAACATCTCGACCCATGGCGAAACGGGCTCGCGAGGCGATGCTGACATCTGGTCGAGTCATGCTCGCCATCGCCGCGATTTTGTTCGTAGTGCTCGCACTTGCCCCTGCCGCGAGCGGCGCTAAGAGCCAAGGGGGTCAGCTACAGCCGTCCCCGGTCGGCGACGGCCAGTGCTCGTATTACCCGTGGACGAATGGCGCGCCAGCGAGGCAAGTGGCCGAGTCGAACACCACCTGCACGGTGGCAGAGAGGGTCTTGATGGGTTCGGCGTCAGCACGCGGGGCCGCGTACCACGCCGATGGATTCGCCCAGACTGAAGGGCCACACACCGACTGGTCGGGTACGTGGCGAGGCGCCTACCACGCCTATGACTGCGTAGACGGCTCCGGGCAAATCGCCTTCAACTGGGGAACCGACTACACCTACTGAGGACTACAGCCCGAGCAACGCCTCGAGGCCGCGGGTGAACCCAGGAGTCGATGCCACTTTCCGTGTCGCGAGCAGCACGCCTGGCATGAACGAGCTCCGGTCGTAGGAGTCTTGTCGGATGGTCAGGCTCTGCCCTGTCGTTCCAAGAAGAACCTCCTGGTGCGCGACCAAGCCGGCGAGACGGACCGAGTGCAGCTGCACGCCACCGGATGATCTCGCGCCGCGCGCTCCTTGCATCGTCTCGCTCGTTGTCGGGTCTGCGCCGAGCAATCCAGCGCCAGCGGCACTTCTCGCTTCGTCGATCGCCGCGGCAGTCGCAACCGCAGTTCCAGAGGGCGCATCGACCTTGTGCTCATGGTGGAGCTCGACGATCTCGATGTTGTCGAAGAACGGTGCAGCTATCGCGGCGAGACGGATCATCAACACCGCAGAGATCGCAAAGTTCGCGGCGAGCACCGCGTTCGGCCCGTCACTTCTCGAGAATGCAATGCTCAGCTCGGCTATCTCGGTATGCGAGAGGCCGGTCGTGCCACAGACCGCATGGACGTCGTTCGCGGCCAGCCACGCGAGATTGGCAGCGGCTGCCCGCGGCACCGTGAAGTCGATCGCCACCTCAGCCGAGGCAGCCGTCACTGCACCAAGGTCGGATTCGATGACGACCGGCTCGACACCGTCGCCAAAGCTCAACTCCACCCCGGAGTTCATCGGATCCACTGCCGCTACGAGCCGTAGGTCAGGACTCGAGGCGACCGCAGCGGCGACCGTGCGCCCCATCTTGCCGCCGGCGCCGAGAACCGCGACCCGGAGCGGTTCAGCCAATGGCATCCGCGAAGTCTTCCTCGTCGAAGGGCCCGACTACGGCGAGCACCCGCGGTCCGCCGAGCACATCTGTGGCGACCTCGGCGATGTCGTCTCGCGTAACTGCCATGATCTTCGATGTCAGCTCGTCGACGCCGAGCACGTAACCGTGCAACAACATCGATGCCCCGATCCTGCTCATGCGCGCTCCGGAGTCTTCGAGGCTCAACAGCGTGTCGGCCTCGACATGACCTTTCGCGAGCGCGAGCTCGCGATCACTGACCCCGTGCTCTGCGAGCTCTTCGAGCTCTTGGGTCACGAGACGAAGCACCTCGTGTGCGTTGTCCGGCGACGTCCCGACGCCGATCGTCAGCGCGCCGGCATCTTCGTAGACGATGCGGTCGGAGCCGATCGAGTAACAAAGCCCGCGCTCCTCCCGGATCTTTTGGAAGAGTCGAGAGGACAGTCCACCGCCGAGGCTGTGATTGAGCAACGAGAGCGCGAACCGCTGCTCGGATTCGCGTGCTAGAGCACGCAGACCGAGTACGAGATGGGCCTGCTCGGTGTCCCGGTTCAGAACGTCAAGACCTGCAAGCGCCGCTCCCGGTGCGCTTCGGACCGGTCGCTCGCCAAGGAGCTCACCGGAGAATCGCGCCTCGAGCCCATCGGCCATGGCCTGGTGGTCAACATTGCCGGCAGCAGAGACCACGATGTTCGCCGGTCGGTAGTGCAGGTCCAAAAACGCGCGAATCGAGTCCACCCGTACCGAGGTGATCACGTCCGGGAGGCCGAGCACCTCACGGCCGAGCGAATGGCCCGGGAACATGGTCTCTGCACAGCGTTCGTGAACCAGGTCGGCCGGCTCATCGAGGTGCATCAGCACCTCTTCGAGAATCACCTGGCGCTCCGCGTCGACCTCGGTGGGGCGAAGGGCGGGATTCCACATGATGTCGGACAAGACATCGAGCCCAAGCTCGAGGTCCTTGCCGAGAAGGCGGACGTAGAAGGTGGTGTACTCCTTCGTCGTGTACGCATTCATGTCGCCGCCGACGGCATCGATATCTTCGGCGATGGAGCGGGCGCTTCTCGTCGGGGTGCCCTTGAACAACAAGTGCTCCAAGAAGTGCGAGATCCCCGCCTGGTCGTCGCGCTCGTCACGTGATCCTGTTCCTACCCAGAAGCCCACCGTCGCCGAGACGGTGTCCGGCATCGCCTCGGTGACGAGACGGATGCCACACGGTAAGACGCTGGACTCGATCATCGCGGCGAACGAGCTTGGCGTCGAGCTAGCGCCGTGGTCCTCCGCGGCGCCGTGGACCGCGGTCGTCTGCCGAGCTCGGTGCCTTGATGTCGGCCGGCCCGAGGTTCCCGAAGTCCCGCTCGATCTCAGCTGCGAACTCGTCTTCGAAGGAGACCTTCTTCACGGCCTCGGCCGTCACCGTCGCAGTCGCCGAAGCGGCAGGAGCACCTTCGCGAGCTGGGCGGCGCTCTGGGGCTGCGTCACCGTTGCTTGAGCGACCTCCGACCGGCTGGCCGTCAGAGCCGACGAGCGAGAGCGAGATCTTGCCCTGCGGGTCGATGTCGTCGACGGTCACGTCGACGGACTGTCCGAGCTCGAGGACATCCTCCACTCGTTCGATGCGCTTTCCCTGGCCAAGGCGCGAGATGTGAAGCAGCCCGTCTCTCCCCGGCAAGATGTTGACGAACGCACCGAACTTGGTGATGTTCACAACCTTGCCCGGGTAGACAGCCCCGACTTCTGCCGTCGGGGGGTCCAAGATGAGCTCGATACGTCGACGAGCTTCGTCGACGATCGTCGCCTCCTTGGCACCGATGGTGACGCGCCCTACGGTTCCGTCGTCGTCGACGGCGATGTCGGCACCGGTCTCTTGCTGAATGGTGTTGATGACCTTGCCCTTCGGGCCGATGACCTCGCCGATCTTGTCGAGCGGGATCTCGAAGCTCGTGATCTTCGGGGCGTGGCCCTTCACGTCCGCGTTCGGCGCCGAGATCGCCCTTGCCATTACCTCCATGATCTTCACCCGTGCCTCGTAGGCCTGGCGAAGCGCATTCGCGAGCACGTCGGCAGGAAGGCCGTCGATCTTGGTGTCGAGCTGCAATGCGGTCACGAACTCACTCGTGCCCGCCACCTTGAAGTCCATGTCGCCAAAGGCGTCCTCGGCTCCGGAGATGTCGGTCAGCGCTGTGTACTTGCCCTCCGCGAAGACCATGCCCATCGCCACACCGGCGACGGGAGCCTTGATCGGGACACCGGCATCCATGAGCGAGAGCGTCGAGCCACACACCGAGCCCATCGAAGTCGAGCCGTCAGACGACAGCGCCTCTGAGACGACACGCAGCGTGTAGGGGAACTCGCTCTCTGGTGGGATCACCGGCAGCAACGCTCGTTCGGCGAGCAGGCCATGGCCGATGTCACGGCGACGCGGGCCGCCCATGCGGCCGGGCTCACCTGTCGAGAACGGTGGGAAGTTGTAGTGGTGGATGTAGCGCTTGGACGAGTCCGGGCCGATCGTGTCGATCAACTGGTTCATGCGCGGCATGCCGAGCGTGGTGATGTTCAGGATCTGCGTGAGGCCACGCTCGAACAGCGCCGAGCCGTGTGCGGTCGGGATGATGCCGACCTTGGCATCGAGCGGGCGGATGTCGGTCGGCGTGCGGCCGTCGATGCGGATGCCGTCCTCGACTATCCGCTTGCGGACGAGCTTTTTCGTGAGGGAGCGGACCGCGGCCCGGATCTCACGCTCTTTGCCTTCGAACTCTGGCAAGAGCAACGCCACGACCTCGTCGGTCGCTGCGTCGAGTGCTTCGTTTCGCTCGGTCTTATGCGTATTGGCATTGGCTTTGGCGACGATCTCGGAGCCGACAGCACTGACGCGGTCCATTATCGCTTCGGGGTAGTCAACGAAGAGCTCGTAAGGGATAGTCGGACGCTTGCCGCCTGCCTTGGCGACGAGCTCTCGCTGCAAGATGATGGAGTCGCGGATATGGGTTTTGGCGAACTCGAGCCCAGCAGCGACGACCTCTTCGGTCACCTTCGGCGCGCCGTCCTCGTAGTACTGCCAGGCGTGTTCGGTTCCGCCTGCCTCGACCATCATGATGGCGATCTCGGCATCGGCGTCCTCTGAGAGCGCCCGTCCCGCAACGACGAGCTCGAAGGTCGCGTCGTCACCTTCTTGGTAGGTGCAGTGCGGCATCCAGACACCGTCGGTCGAGTACGCGATGCGCACCGCGCCGATCGGCCCGTCGAAGGGGATGCCCGAGATCATCAGCGCGGCTGATGCCCCGTTGATCGCGATCACGTCGTGCGGGTTCTTCTGGTCGGCGCCAAAGACCACGCCGACGACGTGCACCTCGTTGCGGAAGCCGTCAGGGAAGCTCGGACGAAGGGGCCGGTCGATCAGTCGGGCAGTCAGCGTCGCGGTGTCACCCGCACGCCCCTCCCGGCGGAAGAACGAGCCGGGGATCTTGCCCGCGGCATAGGCACGCTCTTCGATGTCGACGGTCAGCGGGAAGAAATCAGTTCCCTCCCGGACCTTGCGAGAGGCGGTGGCGGTGCAAAGCACGACGGTCTCGCCGATCTTTACTACGACGGCTCCGTCGGCCTGCCAAGCAAGCTGGCCGGTTTCAAACGTTAGGGTACGGTCGGTCCCGGCAATCGGGCCCGTGACAGTGATGGCGTCAGCCATGTCACTCCTTAGTGATTGTGGCGCCCGCCTTGTACCAGTTCCCAGTCGGCGAACACCCGATCAGGGCGAGGATCCGGCGACTGGCAGCTGGCGCCTACGGGCGCTTGATAACGCGCGACACGCTCTGCGCCACGCTTTGTATCCGATCGACCAGCTCCTCTGGCTGACCGGAAGCCGCTCATTGGCGACGTTGCTTCTAGCGGCGAATTCCGAGCCTGGCGATGAGAGCGCGGTAGCGCTCGACATCATTGTCCCGGGTGTAGTCAAGTAGCCGCCGACGCTTACCGATGAGCATCATCAGCCCGCGCCGCGTGTGGTGGTCGCCCTTGTGGGTGCGCAAGTGCTCGGTGAGGTGGTTGATTCGCTCCGTGAAAATCGCGATCTGGACCTCGGGTGAACCGGTGTCGCTCTCGTGAAGTCGATATTCAGCGATCGTTGCCGTCTTGTCGGGCATGGGTAATGCAGACCTTGCCTGATCTCGTGTGCCGGCTAAAGGGTGAACCTCGAGCAAGCAAGCGGGTCCGGTGGAACGCACTCGCCCCACTGGGTCGGAGAAGACCGACGAACAGATGGTAGCAGCTCCCCCTCCAAAGACCGTCGGCGGCCAGGTTTTGAAAGGTGGCAGGCTCACACGCCTACCGGATCGACCTCGACTCGTAGCTGCAAGGATGCGACCTCCAACGCGGCCAGTTCGTCGGCGAGCGTCGCTTCATCGCTCGCGCGGATGAGGTAGCCAGCTGCCCGCTTCTCGCCAACCTCGACGTTCCCCGCCGAGCGAATCGAGCTCGCGACCTCATCTGCCTCTTCGCCAGAGAGCAGCGCCAGTGCCGAGAACGGTGGCAGGCGAAGCTCGCTACGGGTCTCGGCCTCCGCTGCGGACAAGATGCCAGGGTCCCCGGCAAGTGCTGCCTGCAGGACCAGATGCTCCGGGAAGCGGGTCTGGACGACGACTCTGCGTGGATATCCCGCAATCCCTGCGCTTCTCGGGCCGACGAGACGACCCGAGCGCCCAAGGAGGGCGAGCGCCTGCTCTGCGCCGCGAAGCCGGTTCGCTCCGAGCTCTTGGTCGAAGTCGAGCCAGATAACGAGCGAGGCCGAGCGCACCCGGTGCAGCACCGCCTCGGTGCCGACGAGCAGACCGGTCCGCGGCACGTCCACGGTTGCCGAAGTGACCTCGGCCGCAGGCTCACCGATTAGCGCGGCAAGCTCCTCTGCGACGCGCGAAACGCCGACGCGAAGGCTCTTTAGGCGAGTCGAGTGGCACTCCGAACAGATCCGTGGCCGGGCGAGGTCACATCTCGGACAGATGAGCGCCGGACTGCCCGACGGCGACTCACCGCCGGCTGTGCGATCTCGCTCTCGAAGCGCCGCGCCGCAACGCTCACAGACCACGAGTGACCCGCAGGTTCCACAGGCCAACAGGCGGGCACGCCCGATCCGATTCAAGACCGCGACGACCGGTCTCCCCGGCTCGGCGCGACGAGCGCCGCGGACGATCTCGGTGAGTGACGGTGCGAACAGACCCGACCGCGGATCGTCACCTCGTCGATCGAGGATCTCGATACGCGGCCAACCGGGCCGTTCGATCTCTTCGGCGACGCGATGCACCGGCACATCGCCGATCAGATCCAGGCTCGGCGTGGCCGAGACCAAAAGACACTCGACGGCAGCGATCCGGGCGCGATGTCGCGCGAGCACCGGGGCCTGCCACGTCGGGGTCCGCTCGTTCGTATACGCCTCGTCGTGCGCGTCAAGGACGAGAACGCCGCCGAGTCGCTCGACGGGAGCAAAGACCGCGCTCCTCGTTCCAACGATGACAGATGCTCCTTCGCGAGCCCGCTCCCACTCCTCTGGGTAGATCGCGACATCCTCGCCCCTGTGGCGGAGAAGACCGACAAGTCGCTCCACATCGGCGTGCTCGGGCACGAGGACGACGATTGAACCGTCAGCCACGCGGCAGTGAAAGCTCGCGATCGCGGCACGAGCGATATCGAGGCGGGGAGTGCCAGGTGGCAGGCGGAGCACGTCCCCGCTTCCTTTCAGCGATAGCTCGACTGCATCGCCGACTACCGATCCGACGCCTGGCGTCAGGGCGTCGGGCGTCAGGGCGTCGGGCGTCACGGCGTCGGGCGTCACGGTGTCGTCAACAACGCGACGGCGCCGAAGCTCCCGGACGTTGTGGCCGGGAGAGGCCGCCACGAGAAAGGCGCGCAGTCGCCCCGAGTAGCGCCAGGCGCCAAAGCGCGCGAGCTCGACGAGCTCCGGAGTTGCTGCGAGCGAAACGAAGGAGTGGATCTCTCGGAGCGCGACCTCGACAGGAGATTCCTGCTCCTCGACGACCCATCCACGGACTCGTCTGCTGCCAAGCGGCACACGCACGATCGAACCGATGACGACCTGCTCAGAGATCGAGTCCGGCACCAGGTAGGAAAAGATCTTGTCCACGCCGGTGACGTCGGGCAGCACCCCTACGACTCGTCCGAGCGGCGCCTGCACGCCTTGGCTCATCGCTACTTCGAGGGATGCGCCGCGAGCTGGCCGACACAGGCATCGAGCACCGAATCGGCGATCTCGCTCTTCGCGGCGAGCGCAACATCTTTTCGACCACCGTCGGCAAAGAGGATGGTGACGGCATTGGTGTCGTAGCCGAATCCGACGCCGGGCTGTGAGACGTCGTTCACGACGATCAGATCGAGCGCCTTCGAGTGCAGCTTGCCCGTAGCGTTTTCGATCGCGTCGGTCGTCTCGGCCGCGAAGCCGACGATCACCTGACCTGGGCGCCGCGACGCCACGAGCGCGGCGAGCACGTCAGGCGTCGCCTCTAAGCGAAGCTCGGGAATGCCACTTCGGCGCTTCAGCTTCTCGCGAGCGACGACGACCGGGCGAAAGTCCGCCACCGCGGCCGCCATGATTACGACGTCGGCGTCGGCGCCGTGAGCGAGCACGGCTCGTTGGAGTTCGTCGGTGGTCTCGAACTCGACGAGGACGACACCAGGTGGCGGCTCGATAGCGACCGACGAGATCAGCGTCACGCTCGCGCCACGACGAGCCGCTTGCGCGGCGAGCGCGATGCCCTGCTTGCCCGAGGACCGGTTCGAGATGTAGCGAACCGGGTCGATCGGCTCTCTTGTCCCACCGGCGGTGACGACGACACTTTTGCCCTCGAGGTCGCTGCGTCGCGACAACAACGCTTCAGCGCTCTCGAGAATCCGATGCAGGTCGGCGAGCCGACCTTCGCCGACGTCACCGCCGGCAAGTCGGCCGGACTCCGGCTCGACGATCGCCACACCCCGGCGTCGGAGCGTCGCAAGGTTCTCCTGGACCGACGCGTGATGCCACATCTCGGTATGCATCGCCGGGCAGACGAGCACCGGCGCAGTCGTTGCCAGCAAGGTCGCGCCGAGCAGCTCGTCGCTTAGTCCCGCGGCATACGCGGCGATCGAGCGCGCGGTAGCGGGCGCAACGATCACGAGATCAGCTGCCTGGCCGAGCCGGGTATGTGGGATCGGGCTTGCCGCACCGAAAATCTCGGTCTGGGCAGGCTCAGAGGCCAACGCCGAGAACGTCGCGACTCCAACGAACTCCGTGGCCGCTTTCGTGAGCACCGGGGCCACATGGGCTCCGGCATCGACGAGGAGCCGACAGAGCTCGACGGCTTTGTAGGCGGCGATCCCACCGGTGACGCCGAGCACAACGAAACGACCGTCGAGCGGACGAGCCGGTGGGCGTGGGTCTGCGGACATCTGCGTCACCGCCACGTCAGTCGGATCGAGGCGACCCGAACGCGCGATTCCTACGACTCAGGCCGGTGTCGGCTCTTCGGAGCTGCCCTCGCCCGAGACGAGCTCTAACTCGGCGAGCTGCGCCTCAAGCTCCGGATCGACCTCGGGAATCGGATCGCCTGCCTGCACCTTGCCGGCCGCGATCTCTTCGAGCGCGATCGAGAGTGGCTTACGTGCTACCGAGGTGACCTGCGGCGGCACGATCGCGCCAAGGCCCTCACCGAGTTGGTTGAAGTAGGAGTTGATCTGCCTGGCACGAAGCGAGGAGAGCGTCACCAGCGTGAACTTAGAGTTCACCTTGTCGAGCAAGTCCTCGATAGGCGGGTCGATCATCGTGCTGCGCGGCTCTGCCATTTCGCTCCTTGGAAGTGCCGATCGATCCGCTCGATCATTCAGCGAAACGTCGACGTGCGTCGTCAACTATAGCGGCGAGATCGGCTACGGCCTGATCAAGGTCGTCGTTGACCACTGTCGCGTCGACGATCTCACGACTCGCCGCAAGCTCATCTCGGCCGAGCGCGATGCGCCGGGCGATGTGCTCAGGGGAGTCGCCGCGCGAGCGAAGGCGGGCCTCTTGAACCGCAACCGAGGGCGGCACGAGCAACACGCAGAGCACGTGATCCGCGAGCTTGAGAACCTGGCGTGCGCCCTGCAGGTCGATCTCGAGCACGAGATCCTTGCCTTCGAGGGCCTCCGGCGTCGGTGTGCCGTAGTAGGAGTCAAGAACCTTCGCCCACTCGAGGAACCCGCCCGCGGCGATCCGCTTCTCGAACGTCTCGGTGTCGACGAAGGTATAGGCGTCAGCGTCCTCGCCTGGACGCCGCTCGCGAGTCGTCCAGGACCGAGAGAGCCAAAGACGCGGGTCTTCTTCGACCAAGCGGCGGATGACAGTGCCCTTGCCGGCACCACCGGGGCCGGAGAGGACGAGGATCAGGGAACGAGCGCCGAGCGGCGCACGGCCCTATGGGCGCTCGACGGCCTCGAGCAACGACTCGCGCTGCTTGGCGCCGAGGCCTTGGAGGCGGCGGGTCTCAGAGATGCCGACTTGCTCCATCAGACGACGGGCCTTGACCTTGCCGGTGCCGGGCAGCGCTTCGAGAACTGCGAGCACCTTCATCTTGCCGACCGTGTCGTCTCCCTCGGATCTGCCGAGGAGCTCCTTCAACGTCGTACGACCGGTCTTCAAGTGATCCTTGATCTCGGCGCGGGCTTTGCGAGCCAAGGCAGCCTTCTCAAGTGCGGCCTTGCGCTGTTCGGGTGTGAGAACGGGAGGTTGAGGCATGGATCGCTACGATAGCGCGGTCAGCCAGGGAGTATGTGGATGCGCCCACCGTGTGCAGCTCCAAGGCGCAGGCCCGTCAGGGATTCCGCGATGGCGAACGGGCGTCAAAATCCGCTCCGACGTGGAAATTTCTAACCGATGTCGCCCGCGGGCGCCAAGGTGGGCTGTGGCGCTGCGGGATGTCGATCAGGAGATGCCGAGCTCGTCCGCGATCGCTCTTGCAGCGCCACGTGGATCCGCCGCCCGAGAGACCGGTCGACCGATCACGAGCACGTCTGCCCCGTTAGCCACTGCAGCCGCAGGCGTAGCTGCGCGTGCTTGATCGTCGGTTCCTGCACCAGATGGTCGGATTCCCGGCACGACCGCGACCAGGTCGGGCGCGGCCTGGCGGATCACCAGCAGGTCGTCGGCCGCGCAGACGAGACCACCGGCGCCAGCGGCGAGCAGCACCTCGACTCGACGAAGCAGCAGCTCAGGTGGTGCGTCGGTATCACTCGTCAGCACCGTCACCCCGAGCACAGTCGGTGCTTGGAGCCCAGCTGCTGCCGCGCCCTCGCCGAATCCGGTCACCGCGGCTCGCACCATATCGACGCCTCCAGATGCATGCACCGTTGCGAACTCCGCGCCGAGCGAACCGAGTGCTCGCGCCGCGCGCTCGACCGTGGTTGGGATGTCGTGCAACTTCAAGTCGACGAACACCGAGACGCCTGCTTCCCTGAGCTTTGTGACGATCTCCGGCCCCGAAGCCGAGAACAGCTCGAGTCCGACCTTCGCGATCGCGAAGTACGGCTGCACCTCATTAGCGAGCGCGAGCGCGGCGACTTGATCGTCCAAGTCGAGGGCGATCGCCAGGCGCACCGGGCGAGCGCCCGGACCCTCGGCGCTTCGAGCCCGAGAGTCCGTAATGGATGTGGGTGACGTGGTACTACGCACGATCGAATCCTCCGTTCGTCATCGCCGCTGAGCGGCGCCGATCAACTCAGTGACGTCGCCTACGCCCTCGCGCTCGCACCACTGGCGCAGCTCGTCAACGACGATGCGAGGCGCTCGGGGATTCTCGAACGTGGCGGTGCCGACCTGCACGGCGTTGGCTCCCGCCATCAGCATCTCGACCGCGTCGAGCCCGGTCGCGACTCCGCCGACCCCGATGATCGGCGCCTCGGGGAACGCCTCGCGGCAGTCATAGACCGCTCGGAGCGCGACCGGCCGGATGGCAGGTCCCGACAGCCCGCCTCTGCCTGTGCCGAGCGCCAGTGTGCGTCGAATGGGATCGACAGCGAGACCAAGCACCGTATTGACGAGCGTGAGCGCCTCAGCTCCGGCGCCGAGCGCGGCGCCGGCAATCTCGACGAGGTCGGCGACGTTCGGGGAGAGCTTGGCCCATCTCGGTCGCCCACAAGACGCTGTCGCAGCGATCGCCTCGGCGGTCGCTTGTGGCGAATGCGCGAACATCTTCGAGCGGTCCTCGACGTTCGGGCACGAGACATTGACCTCGACCGCGGCGACGCAGCTCGAGACGTTCTGCAACATCTCGGCGGCTTCGGCGAACTCTTCGAGTCGCCTGCCCCAGATGCTGACTACGACCGTGGCACCGGAGCGTTCAAGTCGAGGCAGCTGGTCTTCGATCCAGGCAGGGATTCCGGGGCCTTCGAGCCCGACGCTGTTCAACATTCCGGCGGTAGCTGGCCGCACTCTCGGTGCGGGGTTGCCCGCATGGGCGAAGCTCGCAAGCGACTTCACGACAACTGCGCCGAGAGCCGCCAGATCGAAGAATGCGCCGAGCTCGGCGCCGTGCCCTGACGTACCGGACGCGGTCATGACCGGATTCGTCAGCGTGAGTGAGCCGACATCGACGGCGAGCCGCGTCAATGGAGCATCTCTTGTTGATGTTCCTGCAAGCTCTTCACACTCAGGCCGTAGCGACCCCAGTCGCCAATCCCGGCCGCCATCGCGCGCGCGGCAGCGGCGGTGGTGACGATCGTCACGCCGTGAATCGCTGCGGCTCGACGAATGTAGGCACCGTCTGCCCTCGGACCGCGTCCCCTAGGTGTGTTCACCACGAGGCAGATCGCGCCACTCGCGATGAGCTCGACTGCGTCGACGAGCCCGTCGGTCGCTGCCTGGTCCGGCACGCCTAGCTTCGCGACACGCGCCCGGACGGGCACACCTGCGCGCTCGAGTGACGAAGCCGTGCCCGCGGTCGCTACAACGCTGAAGCCGAGGTCGACAAAGGCTCGCGCGGCGAGCGCCCCTGCTTCCTTGTCCCGATCAGCCAGCGAGAAGAACACCTCGCCGGAGACCGGGAGCCGGTTCCCAGCGGCAAGTTGACTCTTCGCGAACGCCAGCGGGAACGTCTCGGCGATGCCCATCACCTCACCGGTCGAGCGCATCTCCGGCCCGAGCAGTGCGTCGACCTCAGGGAAGCGGTTGAACGGAAGCACCGCTTCCTTCACGCTCACGTGATCCACGTCCCGCCAGGAGCGGTAGGCAAGCAGCCCTTCGGCTCGCAGCTCGTCGAGCGTCGCGCCGACCATCAAGCGGGCAGCGATCTTCGCGATCGGGATTCCAGTCGCCTTCGCCACGAACGGCATCGTGCGAGAGGCCCGCGGATTGGCCTCGATGACAAAGACCTGACCGCGTTGGACCGCGTACTGGACGTTCAGCGCGCCGACGACACCGAGCGCGTGGGCGATCCGTTCGGTGTAGGCCTCGATGACCTCGACCGTCTCTCGCGAGAGCGTCGGTGGGGGAATCGCGCACGCCGAGTCACCAGAGTGCACACCGGCCTCTTCGACGTGTTCCATCACACCGCCAACAAGGAACGCTCCCGTGCGGTCCCGGAGGGCGTCGACGTCGACCTCGACGGCGTCCTCGAGGAACCGGTCGACGAGCACCGGACGCTCAGCTGAGAGGCCACCCTCGCGTCCGAGCGAGCCGGCGCTTGCACCATCAGCGGAGAAGCCGGCCAGGTTCGCCATCGCGGAACGCAAGCCCTCGTCGTCGTAGACGATCTCCATCGCCCGTCCACCGAGCACGTAACTCGGGCGCATCAAGGCGGGGTAGCCGATCCGCGCGACCACTGCGAGTGCCTCGTCGAGCGATCGGGCGGTACCCCCAGCAGGCTGGGGGATTTCGAGCTGGGCACAGAGCGCGCTCCACATCTCCCGGTCCTCGGCGAGGTCGATCGAGGCCGCTGTCGTGCCGAGCACTACCGATGCAGGCAACAGACCGGAGAGCTTGAGGGGGGTCTGGCCCCCGAGCCCGACGATGACGCCGACGAGCGGCCCACCGCCGCGCTGCTCGGCGGCGATCACCGCGAGAACGTCCTCCTCGGTGATCGGCTCGAAGTACAGCCGGTCCGACGTGTCGTAGTCGGTCGAGACGGTCTCCGGGTTGCAGTTGACCATCACGGTCTCGTACCCGGCGTCCCGAAGAGCCATCGACGCGTGCACGCAGCAGTAGTCGAACTCGATGCCCTGGCCGATCCGGTTGGGGCCGGATCCGAGGATGATCACCGTCGGCTTGGTTCCCGGGTCCACTTCGTCCTCGTCCTCATAGGTCGAGTAGTAGTACGGGGTCTCCGCGGCGAACTCCGCGCCGCAGGTGTCCACCGTCTTGAATGTCGGCACCACCCCTGCTGCGAGCCGTGCAGCCCGGACATCTGACTCGGTCGCCGAACTCAAGTGCGCGACCTGGGCATCGGAGAATCCGAGCCGTTTCGCGTGCCGCCACGCACGAGCGCTAAGTCCGAGCGTGCCATTCGCCGCTACTGCTTCGACGAGTTCGGCTCGCCCGAGCACGATCTCCTCGATCCGGTCGAGGAACCAGGGATCGACGAACGAAGCTTCGGAGAGCGCCTCGACACTCACACCGTGTCGAAGCGCCGCCTCTAGTTCGAACGGGCGAGAGGGCGTCGGCGTCGCGACGGATTGAAGGAATCGAGCGGTGTCCCAGTTGGCGTACCTCGCCTCACCTGGATCGGCGTTCAGCCCGAAGCGACCCTGCTCGAGACCCCGCAGTGCCTTTTGCAGCGACTCAGGGAAGGTCCGACCGATCGCCATCACCTCGCCGACGGACTGCATCCGCGTGCCGAGTCGATCCGCGGTGCCGGGCAGTTTCTCAAAGGCCCACCTCGGGATCTTCGTCACCACGTAGTCGATGGTCGGCTCGAAGCTTGCAGGCGTCGCCTTAGTGATGTCGTTTTGGATCTCGTCTAAGCGATAGCCGACAGCGAGTCGGGCCGCGATCTTCGCGATCGGGAAGCCCGTCGCCTTGGAGGCGAGCGCGGAGGAGCGCGAGACACGCGGGTTCATCTCGACGACGAGGCGCCTGCCGGTCTTCGGATCGACGGCGAACTGAATGTTGGAGCCGCCGGTCTCGACCCCCACGCGTCGGATGCAGGTGAAGGCGTCGTCTCGCATCGCTTGGTACTCGACATCGGAGAGCGTCTGGGCGGGGGCGACGGTGATCGAGTCGCCGGTGTGGACGCCCATCGCGTCGAAGTTCTCGATCGAGCAGACGACGACGCAGTTGTCGGCGTAGTCCCGCATCAGCTCGAGCTCGAACTCCTTCCAACCAGTCAGTGACTGCTCGACGAGGATCTCATGTATCGGGCTCGCGGCGAGCCCGGCGCCGGCGAGTGTCACCAGCTCGGCC
>DATCDR010000168.1:0-17314 GCA_036510575.1 Acidimicrobiales bacterium
TCGCGAGCGGACAAGTGCTGGAGAGCTCGCACGACCACTTCTCCCTCGGCGTAGTCATCATTGTCGCGATCCTCGGTGAGATGGTCGGCTCGCTCGGGGGCTACGCGCTCGGTCGATTCGGCGGCCGAGCGATCGTCGACCGCTACGGAAAGTATCTTCTGCTCTCCCATCGTGACCTCGACAGGGTCGAGGCCTACCTCACCCGTCGTGGCGAGCCGTTCGTGCTTGTCGGGCGACTGGTCCCGCTGCTCCGTTCGTTCGTCTCGATCGTCGCAGGGATTGCGGAGATGACGATTGGACGCTTTCTCGCCTTCTCCGTCGTCGGTGCCGCGATCTTCACCTCGGCACTCGCGAGCATCGGCTACGCGCTGGGCGGGAGCTGGCACAAGGCGGTGAAGGATTTCTCCGACGTTGGCTATGTGGCTGGCGCGCTCGCCGTGATTGCCATTGTTCTCGCGATCGTGCACCGGGTGCGCGTCATTCGCCACGAGTCGGCACGTCCGCGCGCCGGGTTGGCCGAGGAGGAGCCGACCACGAGATGACCGCCGACGACCCGGCCGCTGTCGACCCGTCGCGGTCCCCAGGCCCGCTCCATCGCGCCAGAGCTGGCGTCTCGCGGCCTGCAACGCGCGCGGTCGCAAAGGGGTTGCTGCGGGTGCCGGAGATCACGGCGTTCTTCTGGGTGATCAAAGGGCTGTCGACCGCGCTGGGCGAGGCGACGTCGGATTACCTGGTCCACGCGATGGCGCCCGTGGTCGCAGTGATGCTCGGCTTCGCCGGGTTCCTCGGCGCGCTCTGGTATCAGCTGTCGCGGCGCCGCTATGTGGCCGTCGCCTACTGGATTGCGGTCGTGATGGTCGGCGTCTTCGGCACGATGGCTGCCGACGTGTTGCACGTCGGTTTTCACGTCCCCTATCTCGCGTCGAGCTTCCTCTACGCGACCTGCCTCGCGATTGTCTTTGTTGCCTGGCGACGCAGCGAGCAGACCCTTTCGATCCACACGATCGACTCGCTACGACGTGAGGGCTTTTATTGGGCGGCCGTGGTCTCGACCTTCGCCGCGGGCACTGCGGTGGGCGACCTCGTCGCGATCACGCTCCACCTAGGCTACGGCCGCTCACTCATCCTCTTCGTCGTTCTCATTCTCGCCACCGGCGTCGGTTTCGCTTGCCGCAAGATCAATGCGATCACCGCGTTTTGGATCGCTTACGTCCTCACCCGCCCGCTCGGGGCGTCCGTCGCCGACTATCTCGGAAAGCCACGAGTGATTAGCGGACGCGGGATTGGCGACGGGCCAGTGTGCCTCGTCCTCCTTCTCGCCATCGTCATACTTGTCAGCATGCTCAGTGTGACGAAGCTCGATGTGCAAGAGCGAGCCCGTCATCGCGCAAACAGAAGCACGGCAGGGACCAGTTGATCGGTCTCGTGGTCCCGGTTCCCGACTCGGCCGCGCCGCCGCGCTCTAGCCAGCGGTTCGGTACAACGCGAATGGTGAAGTGACACACTTCCTCACGAACTGGGGATATTTCGCGCTCGTCGTCATCACGCTGCTCGCTGCGATGGGCGTTCCCACCGGGTCCGAGCTCGCGATCGCCTTCGCGGGCGCCCTCGCGAGCGGGAAGATTACCCACGCGCCCCACCTCAACCTGCTGCTCGTCATCGGACTCGCGACCCTCGCCGAGCTGGCCGGTTCGTACCTCGGTTACGGGATTGGACGAGTCGGTGCGCGGCCGCTCCTCAGGCGCATCACGCGGGTTCTGCGCGTCACCGACCGCGATCTCGAGCGGACCGAGCGGCTCTTTGCTCGATACGGCTCACCCTTCGTCCTCTTCGGGCGATTCGTTCCCCTCGTCCGTTCGTTCGTCGGCGTAGCGGCGGGCCTAGGGCGAATGGCGATCATTCCCTACACGCTGTTCACGACGATCGCGGTCGCCATCTGGTGCACCGCTCTCGCGGTCCTCGGCAACGTGCTCGGTCGTCAGTGGAACCACGTTGCGGGAGCCGCCACGTCGGTGGGATGGTCCCTCCTCGGCCTCATTGTGATCAGCGGGTTGGGGCTCGGAGCTATATGGGTGCGCCGAGCCCGATCGGCGAAGCGCGCACTCGCAAATGTCGCACCAGTACCCGTGGCGGCGGATGCCGTGAGGGCTCATGGAGACGAGCCGGACGCGACTCGCTAACGGTCAGCGAGGAATCGGCAATCTCGTTCGGCATCTCAGATCTAGACGATTGGGCGGCATCCACGCCTGTCGGCGGTGGTCCTCCAGCGGAAGTCGCGCCCGGAATGCCGCTGGCGTCGCGGAGCAGATCAACAGACCAAGACGTCAAAGCCGCGGACAAATTGATAGCTCCTTTCGCGTCGGCGAGCGATGTAGGCGCTTGGAGCGGGCTCGAGGCTCGCATAAACCCTCCCGGTAGTAGCGCGCGAGGAGTGTCTAGAGCCAGCTGCGACTCACCCCGAGCGCCGCAGCGAGCTCCGCGATCGGGCGACCCGCTCCCAGATTCGTCTGGACCAGAATCCGCCCCTTGTCCATAGAAGACCATCCGCGTCAGGTGTCACCTATGTCTTGCCACATTTCCCGAGAATTCTGGGGTCGGCGACCAGCGCGCTTACGAAAGACCAGCAGCTCAGTAGGGTGAAGTCGGGTCGAATCGGCTCGGTTTGTGCAGCCAGGGATGACTGGCACGTGATCCGATCTCGCATTGGCTCGTGTCATGGCCGGCGGCGAGCTGTAAGGGCCGACGATCCATCGCTTAGCTATGCAACGGAGTGATTCCACCCGAGCGTGCCGGCTTCAGCCGGATCGCGTGTCCGACAAAGAGACGGCGCCGCCTAGCGCCTCGAGGCGTGCCGCGATCCCATCCAGGATGAGCTCAACTGCGGCGTGCATCCGCGCTTCAGTGTCGAGGTGTTCCGCTTCGGTGATGAAGGCGGAAACTCGGGGGTAGTCGCCGCTCGACATCAAGCGCTCGATAAATGGAGCGCCGGCGGCGTAGATCTCTGCCTCGGTCATCAGGGCGCGCGAGCGTGCGTGCTCCTCGGTCGTCGTATTCAGTGCCGAGGCGATAACCGTAGAATAGACCGCTCCGACGAACTGCGCCTTGGCGCCGATGGCGAGATCGACGTCGTCGAAGATCGAAAGCGCCAGTTCAAATCCCGCGATGCCGCTCGGGGTAATCGGTGGTCGGACCATGCTCGCCTCTGGATACCAGCGATGGCGACGACAAAGACGCCACGTGGAGGCCGCGATCAAGCGGAGCTGTTCTCGCCAGCCCTCGACGATCCGCCAATCGCCCTCTTGATCCGACGAGCGGATCGCTTCGTCGACCATCAATGAGATGAGCGCGTCCTTGTCGGGGACGTGGCGATAAAGCGACATGGGTGCAGTGCCGAGTGCCGCAGAAACGCTCCGCATCGTGACGGCAGCCAATCCGGAGGTATCGGCGATCTCGATCGCCGCGGTGACGATCTGGGCGCGATCGATCGTGGTGCGGCGCGTGGGGACAGGCTCGTTCAGTCCCCACAGGAGGTCGTAGCCACTCCAGTAGCTTCCTGGCGACGAGGTGGCTGGTGTAGTTGACACGCGTACACTGTACATTTAGCGTACGACGTACTCAATGACGCGCCCGGATCGGCTCCCCGCGGACTCTCCTGCGCTCGCCTACCCGGTTCTCGCACCGAAGAGGAGCTCCTGTGCTGGCCAGATTGCTTCGCGAGTATCTCCGCCCTTATCGAGGGTCAATCTCGATCGTCGTCGTCTTGCAGCTGCTCTCGACGCTCGCCACCTTGTACCTCCCGACCTTGAACGCGCAAATCATCGACAACGGCGTCGTCAAGGGCAACACCAGCTACATCCTTCACGACGGCGGGCTGATGCTCGCCGTCTCCTTCGCGCAGATTCTCTGCGCCGCTGGTGCTGTCTACTTCGGCGCCCGCGCGGCGATGGCGCTCGGCCGGGACGTCCGCAGCGATCTCTTCAGCCGCGTGCAGGAGTTCTCGCAGCGCGAGCTCGGCCAGTTCGGGACGCCGTCGCTCATCACCCGCACGACCAACGACGTGCAACAGGTGCAGATGCTCGCCCTCATGATCTTCACGATCATGGTCTCTGCACCGATCATCGCGGTCGGGAGCATCATCTTGGCCCTCAATCAGAACGTTCCGTTGTCGAGCCTGTTCGTGATCATCGTGCCGCTGCTCGCCATCGTCATCTTGTTCCTCGTCTCGAGGATGCGTCCGTTGTTCCGCCAGATGCAGGTGCGGATCGACCGGATCAACCAGGTGTTGCGCGAGCAGATCACCGGTGTCCGCGTGATCCGCGCATTTGTCCGGGATTCTTTTGAGAGCGACCGCTTCGCTGGCGCAAACGAGGACCTCTTCACCGTTGGTCTCGGCGTAGGCCGGCTGATGGCATTCATGTTCCCCTCCGTCATGATCATCGTCCAGCTCGCGAGCCTCGCGACGATCTGGTTCGGTGGCCATCTCATCAACGACGGTTCGATGCAGATCGGCGCACTGACGGCGTTCCTCAGCTACCTCGTCCAGGTGCTGATGGCGGTGATGATGGCGACGTTCTTGTTCGTGATGGTGCCCCGCGCGGAGGTCTGCGCAGAGCGGATCGAAGAGGTGCTCGACACCGCCTCAAGCGTCGTTCCGCCGAAGTCCCCGATCTCGATCACCAGCGTGCAGGGCCGCCTCACGATGAGTGGCGTCGGGTTCGGGTACCCGGGCGCCGAGCAGCCGGTGCTTCGCAACATCGAACTGGTCGCCAACCCAGGCGAGGTCACGGCGGTGATTGGCAGCACCGGGGCGGGGAAGACGACACTGCTCAATCTCGTCCCGCGCCTGTTCGATGTCACGGCCGGTTCGGTGCAGATCGACGGGATCGATGTACGCGAGATCGACGAGGACCTTCTTCCCGACCTCATCGGCCTCGTGCCGCAGCGCCCGTACCTGTTCAGCGGGACCGTCGCCTCGAACCTGCGATACGGCAAGCCCGAGGCGACCGACTCCGAGCTGTGGCGGGTACTCGAGATCGCGCAAGCTCGCTCCTTCGTCGAGGCGATGGCCGACGGGCTCGAGGCCGCGATCACCCAGGGCGGGGCCAACCTCTCGGGCGGGCAGCGCCAGCGCCTCGCCATCGCCCGCGCGATCGTGCACCGGCCTCGCATTTATCTCTTCGACGACTCGTTCTCCGCGCTCGACTACGCCACCGACGCAGCGTTGCGAGCGGCCCTCGCTGAAGAGGTCCTCGACGCGACGGTGCTCATAGTCGCCCAGCGGGTGAGCACCATTCGTCAGGCGACGCGCATCGTCGTCCTCGACAACGGCGAGATCGTCGGTGTCGGGAGCCATGACGAGCTGATGGCCGGCAATGCCACCTACCGCGAGATCGTCCTCTCCCAGATCACCGAAGAGGAGGCGGCGTGAGTACGCCGCCGGCAGGCGCCGTGGAACGGGCAACGCCAGAGCGGCGCGGGCCGCAGGGGGGACCCGGTTTCGGACGAGGAATGATGGGCTCTGGCCCGGTCGAGCGACCGTTGAACTTCAAGAGCTCGGCGGTGCGATTGCTCCGCGAGCTAGGTCCAGAACACGTCCGACTCGCCGGGATCCTCGGTCTCGGCGCTGGCAGTGTGGGCCTCTCGGTGCTTGGACCGCGCCTGTTGGGCGACGCGACGACCCTCATCTTCTCCGGCGTGCTCGGCCGTTCGATCCCAGCTGGAGTGACCAAAGCCCAGGCAGTCGCCAAGCTGCGCCAAAGCGGGAAGTCGACGCTGGCCGATCTCCTCAATGCGACGCATCTCTCGCGTGGTGGCGTCGATTTCGGCCATGTCGGCCAGATTCTGCTCGTCGTCTTGTTGTTGTACCTCGGCTCGTCGGTGGCTGGTTACTTCCAGGCGCGACTGACTGCGATGGTCGGGCAGCGTTCGGTGCAACGACTACGCGCGAAGGTCCAGGCCAAGCTCGAGCGCCTGCCGCTTAGCTACTTCGACCGCGTTCCGCACGGCGAGATCTTGAGCCGGGTGACGAACGACATCGACAACATCTCCCAGACGCTCCAGCAAACGCTCAGTCAGATCGTGACGTCACTACTCACCATCGTCGGCGTGCTCGTGATGATGCTGCTCATCTCACCGATTCTTGCCGTGATCGCGCTCGTCACCATCCCCTTGTCGATCTTCGTAGCGACCCGCATCGGCAGGGCTGCCCAGCCGCATTTCATGAAGCAGTGGTCGGCAACGGGAAGGCTGAACGGCCATATCGAAGAGATGTACACCGGCCACGCGCTGATCAAGGCGTTCGGCCAAGGCCATGCCGCGGAGGCCACGTTCGCCGAACATAACGACGCGCTCTTCTCCTCGAGCTTCAAGGCCCAGTTCCTCTCCGGCCTCATCCAACCGGCGATGACGTTCATCGGCAACATCAACTACGTCTTCATCGCGGTCGTCGGAGGGCTGCGGGTCGCATCCGGCCAGCTCTCACTCGGCGACGTGCAGGCTTTCATCCAGTACTCCCGGCAGTTCTCACAGCCGATCTCCCAGGTGGCGAGTATGGCGAACCTGCTCCAGTCCGGGGTCGCTTCGTCTGAGCGGGTCTTTGCTTTGCTCGACGCCGGCGAACAGGAGCCCGACTCGGTGGATGCCGTCGTCCTTCCCGCTGTACGCGGCGGGGTCGCTTTCGAACACGTCTCCTTCTCCTACGTCCCCGACCAGCCACTCATCTCGGACCTGTCGCTACGTGTCGAACCCGGACAGACGGTTGCGATCGTCGGTCCGACGGGGGCAGGGAAGACGACCCTCGTCAACCTCTTGATGCGTTTCTACGAAGTCGACTCGGGTCGCATCACCCTCGATGGCGTCGACATCGCCTCGATGACGCGCGAAGAGCTGCGTTCCAACGCCGGAATGGTTCTCCAAGACGCCTGGCTCTTCAAAGGAACCATCGCCGAGAACATCGCCTACGGCCGACCGTCGGCGGACGAGGAGGCCGTCGTCGCGGCCGCGAAGTCCACCCACGTCGATCACTTCGTACGCACCCTCCCGGAGGGCTACCAGACGGTTCTCGACGAGGAGGCGTCAAGCGTCTCGGCAGGGGAGCGCCAGCTCATCACCATTGCCCGTGCATTTATCGCCGAGCCGGCGATCCTCATCCTCGACGAGGCGACGAGCTCGGTCGACACCCGCACCGAGGTCCTCATCCAACGTGCGATGAACGCGCTGCGAATGGGGCGAACGAGCTTTGTGATAGCGCACCGCCTCTCGACAATCCGCGATGCCGACCTCATCTTGGTGATGGAGGCGGGACAGATCGTCGAACAGGGGACCCACGACGGTCTGCTCGCGTCTGGCGGTGCGTACGCCCGGCTGTACGCGGCGCAGTTCGCGAGCGCGATCTCCGGGGGAGTCGAGTAACGATATCGCGCCGCGCGCGATGTGGTTCGGAGTGATCCAGCGGTGGTTCGGAGTGATCCAGCGCTTCGTAGCGACTCTCTCGCCTGTTGTTAGCGAATTGCTCCGTGCACGGCGATAGCGCGAATCGATCCACCTTTCGAAAGGCGGGGGGTGTGACAACGGTGCTTGGCCCTGAGGCGCAGACCGGTCGAATCGGCTCGGTCTGATACTGGCACGAGTGTGCAGAATTCCGGCCGTCGCGGTTTGTTGTCACGCCATTTTAATTGGTTCGATTGCTCGTCCGATGGCGAGTGCGGCGGTCTGTTCAATGTTGGCCCGGTTCAATGAGGCCGCTCTCGTAGGCGAAAATGACCGCTTGCATCCGGTCGCGCAGTCCCAACTTGGTGAGTACGTTCGAGACGTGTGTCTTAATCGTGCCCTCTCCTACAAAGAGATGGACCGCGAGTTCCGCATTGCTCTTTCCGGTGGCCAATAGCTGCAGGATTTCGGTCTCCCGCTCGGTGAGACGCGCAAGTTCTGCCTCGTTGCTCTGACGTGCCGGCCGCGCGATGAACCCTTCTATGACCTTCCGGGTGACCGACGGCGCGAGCAGTGCATCCCCTGCTGCAACGACCCTTACGGCATGCACGAGCTCCTCTGGGGGAGAGTTCTTCAGCAGAAACCCGCTGGCTCCGGCGCGCAAGGCCTCGAAGACGTAATCGTCGCGCTCGAAGGTGGTCAGGATGACTATTCGGCTCCGAATGCTCGCTTCCTGCACGATGCGGCCAGTGGCCTGGAGGCCGTCCATCGTCGGCATCTGAACGTCCATGAGCACGACGTCCGGTTGTAGCTGTCGTGTCGTTACAACACCTTGTTCGCCGTCGCTTGCTTCGCCGACGATCTCGATGTCGTCTTCCGACTCGAGGATCATCTTGAGCCCGGTTCGGATCAAGGCTTGATCGTCGACCAGAACCACGCTGATGTTCACGCCGCGTCACCGTTCAACGGGAAGGTCGCGTGCACCGCGAATCCGCCGTCTGGTCGAGGACCCGCGCGAAGGTGCCCGCCATGGAGGGCCGCACGTTCGCGCATCCCGATCAATCCGTGGCCGGCCGAAGTGCCGGTTGGTTCTGGCGCTCGCGCGGGTCCGGCGTCGAGCACCTCGACCTCTAGCGCCACCGTGCCGTACTCAACCCGAACGATTGCTTTCGTCGCTCTCGAATGCTTCCGAGTATTCGTTAGGGCTTCCTGGATCACCCGATAGGCGGAGACCTCCAGGGTCGGAGAGAGGAGCTTCGCTTCTCCCTCAACCGTCAGATCGACGGTCAGTTCTGCTCGGCCCACTTCGGCGATGAGATCTGCAAGCTGCGCGAGGCCGGGCTGGGGAGTGAGTTCATCGACGTCACCAGCGCGCCGTAAGAACCCGAGGAGGCGGTGCAGCTCTACGACTGCCTGCCGACTGGAGGCCTCGATCGAACTCAGTGCCTCGGCTGCTTGGGCCGGCTGACGCTCCATCACGCGTCGGGCACCCGCCGCTTGCACGCCGATCACACTCACATGGTGAGCTACGACATCATGAAGCTCGCGGGCGATTCGCACCCGTTCCGCGAACACCGCTTGTCGGGCGTTTTCTTCGCGCTCGGTCTGGAGTTCGACGGTCTGAGCCGCAAGCTTGTGTTGACGATCTCGCAACGACCAGATAGCGGCGCCCAGCAGCCATGGGAGAGCGATTACGAACATGTTGTAGAGGAGGCTGACGACACTTGCGAGCAAAGGCCCACCCGCGTAGCTCGCAAAGAAGACTTCGCGCACGAGCTCGGCCACGATCGCGATGTAACACAGCGCAAGGACTGGTGTTCGAAGCCGCCGCTTCCCGTGAACGGCGACGCTGTAGATCATCAGCCACGCCGTGAGCAGCGAAACGTTGGCCTCGGGAACATGAACCACGATCCGAGCGATGAGGAAAGTGACAACTACCACGACAGCGACCGAAAACGGGAACCGTCTTCGCCATGCCAACGGAAGAGTAAGGGCCAGCATCGAGGCAACGACGGCGAGCGTGAAGCCATGACTGAACGACTGATCTGTCGCTGGAAGCTCGTCGTAAGTAGCAGCGAGTGAGACGAGGACGGCCACTGCGAGAGCAATGGCAAGGGCCGTGTCGGCTGCGAGCGGGAACCGCCGGACCAACGCCTGAGTTTGTTTGGCGAGGTCGAGCGCGGTTGTCATGGGTCGACCGTAATCGAGGGGGTTCTTCGCTTCCTCCCCCATGAGACAGAGATCGTCTTCGAGGAATACCCGTCTTTGGGCAGAGTCGCGAACCTGCCTCACTGGTGATGTCGAAACGACACCGGCAGCGCAGAGTGGCGTCATGACTTCCATCCAGATAAACGGCCTGACCAAACGCTTCGGAAATGTCGTCGCTGTCGACAATCTCAACTTCGAGGTTGCACAAGGCAGCGTCACCGGCTTCCTCGGACCAAACGGCGCAGGCAAGACAACCACCTTGCGGATGCTGCTCGGCCTCGTCGAGCCGACGGCAGGCAGCTCGACGATTGCGGGAAAGCCGTATCGAGAGCTAGTCGACCCGTTCCGGCACGTCGGAGCGGTGCTCGAGTCCACGAGCTTCCATCCCGGCCGCCGGGCTCGCGACCACCTCCGCGTCCTGTGCGTCGCCGCAGGCCTGACGGTAAGCCGCGTCGACCAAGTGCTCGACGAGGTTGGTCTTGCCGATGTCGGCGACCGGCGTGTCAAGGGGTTCTCGCTCGGTATGCGCCAGCGTCTCGGACTGGCTGCGGCGCTCTTGGGTGAGCCCGAAGTGCTCATCCTTGACGAGCCGGCCAATGGTCTCGACCCCGAAGGCGTGCATTGGCTCCGCAAGTTCCTGCGTACCTACGCGGATCAAGGGCGCAGCGTCCTCGTGTCGAGCCATCTGCTCGCCGAGATCGCACAAACCGTCGATGACGTCGTCATCATTGCTAAGGGACGCCTCGTCACTCAGTCCTCGCTCGCTGATCTGGCGGATCGCACAAAGCCGGGCGTGTGGGTGCGAACGCCGCAGGCGCAAGTGCTTCGCGACGCGCTAGCGGCGAAAGGCATCGCCGCGGAGGTGCAGTCCGCAGAATCGGTAGTAGCCCTCGAGACAACGACCGAGGCGGTCGGCATCGCCGCCGCAGGCGCCGGCGTCGTGATCTTCGAGATGACCGCAAAACACTTCGATCTCGAGGAGTTCTTCCTCGAGCTCACGACCCCGACCACCAACCCAATCACCGAAGGAGCATCACGATGAAGAACCTCATTTACGCTGAGCTGTTGAAGTTGCGCACCACTCGGATGATCTACGGCCTCGCGCTAGCCGCGCTGGCCCTCGTCGGGATCAGCGCGATCAGCGCGATCTCAGTCGCCGGGAACTCCCGCGGCGGTCCCGCGTTGAATACCGCAGCAGGGATCCGCAATGTAATCGCCGCAGGATCGGCGGGAAGCACCTTGGTACTCGTAATCGGCATCTTGATCATGGCCGGCGAGTTTCGCCACAACACCGCGACTTCGACATTTCTCATATCGCCACATCGTGGGCGAGTGGTGGCTGCCAAGCTCGCGGCATCGGCTCTCGTCGGGGGCGCGCTGGCGTTGCTCTCTTCAGCGCTCACGCTGGCCGTGGCATTGCCGTGGCTTGCGGCCAAGCACATTCACGTTGATATCTTCAGCCACAACGTCGGGCTGGTTCTGCTCGGCGGCATCGCAGCGACGACGATCTACGCGACGGTCGGTGTTGGAGTGGGCTCGCTGATCAGAAATCAGATGGCTGCGGTGATCATTGCTCTCGCGTGGGTGTCGATCGTCGACAGTCTGCTCGTCACCTTCGCCCACGAGATTGGCAAATGGACACCCGGCGGTGCAGCGGGCGCTCTTGCAAATCGGGTTGCCGGCGATGGCTTGCTACCGATGTGGGGAGGGGCGCTGCTCTTCGTCGCTTACGGAGTGGCGTTCGCCGCTGCCGGCACCAGATTCACGATCAGACGGGATGTCTCTTGAGCAGCTGACGGTACTCGGCCACGTCGCCTTCCAAAAGGGCGACGTGGCCGAGGCGGCAATCGAAACAGTTGAGTCCAGAAGTGCTCGTCAATGGGAGCTTCGACGGGCTCCTCACCATCAGCCACGAGATCCCGACACTCCCGGTGTGAGCCCGGTGGCTGTCGACCGGCATACTGGGTTTACGCGACGATCCCGCGCTTTCGTAAATCCGACAGACGCTCCTGGTCGATCCCGAGCTCACCCGCGAGGATGGCGTCGGTGTCGGCACCGAGCCCGCGTCCGCCATAGGCGACCGAGCCCGGGGTCTCCGACAGGCGAGCGATGACGTTCTGCATCGTGATATCACCGAAGTCCTCATCGGGAATGCGGACGAACACCTCGCGAGCGATGACGTGTTCGTCTTCGACGAGATCGCTGATGTCATAGATCGGTGCGACGGCCGCCTCGACTGCAGTGAAGGCTTGCACGACTTCGTCGCGGCTTCGCACTGCGATCCATGACCCGACATAGTCGTCGAGCAGTTCGACGTGCTCGGCCCTACCGAGTCCGGTCTTGAACCACGGTTCGTCGATGACCTCAGGATGTCCGACGAGGCGCATGACGCGTTCGGCGATGCTCTGCGCGCTCGTCGAGATCGCGATCCAGCCACCGTCTTTGGCCCGGTAGGTGTTGCGCGGCGCGACATTGGTCGAGCGATTGCCCGTTCGCGGCGGAACTTCGCCGAACATGTCGTAGACGGTCGACTGGGCGCCGAGGATCATCATCAGCGGTTCGAGCTGCGAGATGTCGATCTCCTGCCCCGTGCCGCCACGCGCGTCGCGATTGAACAACGCACTTGCTGTCGCGTACGCGACCATCATCCCGGCAACACCGTCGGCGAGGCCGAACGGCGGCAACACCGGCGGACGGTCCGGCTCGCCGGTCATCGCGGCGAATCCGCTCATCGCCTCGGCAAGCGTGCCGAAACCCGCTCGTTTGGCATAGGGGCCGTGCTGACCGAAGCCACTGACCCGGACGAGGATGATCTTCGGGTTGACCTCACGCAGGCGCTCGAAGCCAAGGTTCCAACGTTCGAACGTTCCTGGTCGAAAGCTTTCGACGACGACATCTGACGTCTTGACCAGTTCGAGGAATACGTCCGCCCCATCGGGGTCGCCGAGATACAGGCCGACGCAACGCTTGTTGCGGGCGACTTGCTTCCACAACAGGCCGATCCCGTCTTTTACCGCGCCATGTCCACGCAGGGCGTCGCCGATGCTCGGGTGCTCGACCTTGATCACATCCGCGCCGAAGTCGGCGAGCAGCTGACAGCCGGTCGGGCCGGCGAGCATCGTCGCGCAGTCGATGACTCGCACGCCCGAGAGCGGGCCGCTCACTTCGCTGCTCACGACAGGGTTGCTTGTTGGCGCGTTGACAAGTTCAGGCAGCTCGGCGTTGTGGCGATCACGAAAAGGAGATTAACTTGTCGACCGTTCGGATCACTCCCCAATCACAGCGCCGAACCGCCGGAGCGTCCAATGCAGCTTTCGCGCAGCTACCTCTATGTGCCAGCGGACAAAGAATCGGTGGTCCAGAAGTCGGGGAGTCGCGGCGCCGATGCTCTGATCCTCGATCTCGAAGATGCCGTCGCGCCCGAGTCCAAGCCCGTGGCGCGAGAGATCGTGACCAAGGTGCTCGCAACCGGGATCGAGGGCGCGGGCGACCTTTGGGTGCGTATCAACCCACCGTCGCTCGAGCGCGGCGCGATGACCACCACCGACATCGCCGCTGCGGTTTCGGAACGTACGGTCGGGCTCATCGTCGCCAAGACCGAAAGCGCGGCAGATGTCGAATTCGTCCGTCGCACCGTCGAAGACGTCTGTCGAGCGCGTGACCTCGAGCTCGGTCGGATCGGTCTCGCACCGATCGTCGAGTCCCCGTCGGGCATCGAGAATCTGCGCGAGATCGCCCGGGCGAATGGCGTCGTGCGTCTCAACTTCGGCGAGGTCGACGCGATCGCCAGTCTCGGTCTCGAGCCGAGCGAGGACGAGCTCGAGCTGCTCGCGTTTCGCAGTGCCGTGGTTGTCGCCTCAGCTGCCGCTGGTCTTGGACCGCCCGCGGGTTCGGTATTCCGCGACTGGTCAGACGATGAAGGCTTGCGTCGGACCTCGCTTCGTCTCCGACGTCTCGGCTTCTTTGGAAGATCGGTTATCCACCCGGCCCAGATCGCAACGGTGCACGAGGTCTTTACGCCTTCAGAGGATGAGCTCGTGCGCGCACGGCGCATCGCCGATCGCTATGAGAGCGAGCTCGCCAAGGGAAACGGGGTCTACAGCGACGAGGTCGACGGCACGATGGTCGATATTGCCGTCGTCCGCGCCGCCTGGCGAACTCTCGAGATGGGCGGACATGGGAATTAAGTCGCCAGGGTCGTATTGCAAATGGCTCCCTTCGCGGTAGGGATGGTCTTGCTCTCGGTTCACATCTGGCGACTCCTACTCAGAGGTAGCCACGGAGCAACTTGATGCTCTAGAGGTCGGCGAAGATCCTGAGTTGTACAACGCGGTGCTCGAAACTTGCGAATTGGTCTTTAATCAGCCGGGGAGGGCCCAATCCCTTTCTGCCGCGATCACCACGAAGGAAGGGATTCGACTCCGCCTAGCGATGGATGGTCACTACCCGCACAAGGTTTTTTGGTCTTCCGATGGTTCCCGAATCGAGGCAGTCTTTCCCTACCCCTCGTGAGGCGAGAGTGCCGGCATCGATCTGGCGTGGCGCTCAGTTTTCGAGAACTGGTAGTAAGTCTCACTTCAGATTCGTCAGCGTCCTCGCAAGATGTCCGTGGCCGTGAGAAAGGTCCCCATTGGTGGCCAGTTCGAGATCCCCATTGGTGGCTACGGACATATGGTGCCGCCACTGAGTAGTTCGACTTTCGCGAATCTTCCAGAGGTTGGAGACGTTCTCCTGCTCCCGCTGTCCGCGCTGGCGGTTGGCCGCATTGTGTAACGAAATTGTCGTCGAGTTTGGGCGACGATCAATGACCAGAATTGAGGGAGTTCTTGAGCTGCGTCTTGGGCAAACCGCCACAGCAGACGTCGGGGACCGTTCCGCGTGATGACGACCGTGTCGACTCCGAGCCCGCGAAGAAACTTGCGAAGATCGAACTGCCCAGGAAAGAAGGCACTCGGTCCAGAGTTCTTTCGGGCGTGTGCCGATGATAATCACCGGCTCGACGATTCAAGGTAGGAGAGAAAGTCATTCGGGGAGTAGATCGGCAGATCTGATCGAAGGTCCAGAAGGTGATGGTCGCCGGAAACGATGAGTGATCGCGTGGTGGCCGCCAGCGCAATGATGTAGTTGTCGTTCGCATCAGAAGACCGGACCTGCGGGGGTTCAACGGGATCCTTTGCGATCTCGGCCTGCCTGCGGAGCACCTCGATCAATTCGTCGGCTTCGGCTTGGCTTATGCGAGCGCGAAGTTTCGGGTAGCCGAGCGCTCGAGCGAGTTCCTCAAGAAGTAGTGGTGACACAACGAGTTCGAAGTTTCCATCGAGCCAGTTTCGAAGCACTCTCGCAGGCGAACCGCTCGCCGAGAGCAGCGCCGAGATGATGACGTTCGGATCAACGACTACCCGCACGACTCAGCGTTTGGCCGGTCGAGTTCGGTGCTGAGCTTCGACGGCGAGTGCTGCGGCTTCAGCTTCGCCCATGTCACTTCGAGTCCATATTCGTTCCAGGAGGTCGAGGCCGAGATCGCGTCGGAGTGCCTCTTCGATGATCTCGCTGTCGCCCTTGCCGGTGCGGGCTGCTCGAATCTTCACTGCACGGAGCACTTCTTCGTCGACCGTCAAGGTCGTACGCGTCTTCGCCATTTGGTCATCTTAGCATCGTGATGCAGTTCCGCTGAGGCGATAGTAGGTTGCTGGCAAACTTTGGACACAGGAGGAATTGATGGCGCACGGGCGTAGGCAGACGATCGAGATCAAGGGTGCTAGACACGGGTCCCCGATACCGATGGGAGCTCGCATCGACAACATCGTCTTCTCGTCGGGAATCCAGGGTACCGATCCTGAGACCGGGAACCGGCCCGAGAGCGGTGAAGACGAGGTCCGATTCGCATTCGTCAACATGTTGGAGTTTCTTCGCGTCGCCGGGGTGACCCCCGACGATGTTCTTCGGCTGACGATTCATCTTGGTGATGCTTCGCTCCGCGACGCCATCAATGTCGAATGGCTGCAGCTCTTTCCAGATGCCGACGACCGGCCCGCTCGTCACGCGATGAACCTCAAATTGAACGGTGACATGCGAGTCCAGCTCGAGGTATTCGCGGTAGCCGAGGCGTAGGTACGCGGCGCCTAGCGCCGCCGCGGCGACTGGTCTTAGCTTCGCACCGTTGAGCTAGTGGACTTAGTTGGCATCCCGACGGCCATCAGCAGAACTCTTTATCGCAAGTATGCGCATCGACTCGATTAGAGCGACGCGACGCGGCGCGTTGAGTTGAGGTCGCCTCTCGGCGAAGCAATGCCTTGATCGCGTGCCCCGAGCGCGGCGTCGACGCCGCTCGGTGCCATAACTGTATGATATTTTCCCAGTATCGCTGGCGCCGAACACCTGCGGCTCGCGGCAACGATGCAGCACCGAGAATTCGAGCGTGGTGTTCTCCGACTGACAAACGCTTTATATCGCCGTGGTTTCTAGGAGTCTGGAGGTTCCTGAATGTCCGACACGGTCTTAGCTGCAGTGAAGGTCGCACCTGAAAGTACCGAGCTGCGTGAGTTTCGGATGCCTGAGGTGCCCATCGACGGGGCGCTGATGAAGGTCGAGGCCGCCGGCGTGTGCGGGAGCGATCCAGGTGCATATCGACGCGCTCACTCGGATTGCATCATGGGACACGAGAACGCGGGGACGATCGTGGGGATCGGATCGATAGCCGCCGAGCGCTGGGGCCTTTCCGAGGGCGACCGCGTAGTGGTTGAGGAGTATCTTCCGTGCTGGCATTGCGCACACTGCCTCGCTGGCGATTTCCGTCTTTGCGCCGCGGGGCGCACTGACGCACCCGGAGCATTGCGCTATGGCCATACCGGTGTCGACGTGGCACCTAGCCTCTGGGGAGGGTTCGCCCAGTATGTGTACCTCCCCTCGAACGCGGTCATCCATCGTCTCCCAGCGAACGTGACGGCTGAACTTGCCTCGCTCGCGGTACCGCTAAGTAACGGAGTCGAGTGGGCGTGCATCGACGGAGGAGCGGGTCCGGGTCGAACGGTGCTCATCAATGGCGCTGGTCAGCAAGGTCAAGGCTGCGCGATCGCGGCGAGCTACCACGGCGCAGACCTCGTCATCGTCGCTGGCCGATCGAATGAGGCCGCGCGGCTGGCGATGGCCACTCGAGTAGGCGCCGACGCGACCATCAACCTCGACAAAGAGGACCTGAAGGAGCGAGTCATGGAACTCACCGGCGGTGTCGGTGTTGACGTGTTCGTCGACACGAGCGACGACGATGAGGCAACAACCACTCGTGCAGCACTTGACGTGGTGAGCACGGATCGGCAGGCGACGATCCTCATCTCTGGCAGCGCCACCTTCGAGCTGCCGTTCAACGTGGTCAAGCGTAAGTACGTCACGGTGAGGGCCTATCGCGGTCACAGCTACCACTCGATCGAGCGGGCCCTGCGTTACCTGAGCGACGATCGCTTTCCGATCCAGCGACTTTGCACGCACCAATTCGGTCTGTCCGACGTCGATACGGCGATAAAGGCGACGGGTGGTGTCGGCGTCGAGGGCGCCATACACGTCAGCGTCAATCCTTGGCTCTAGGTGGCTGGTGTTGAACGAGTGCCCAATGTGAGGATCGGGCCTTCGTCGACAGCCGAGCGTGCCTCGCATGTTCCGGGTGGCAATGCCCGCGATGATG
>DATCDR010000169.1:0-8526 GCA_036510575.1 Acidimicrobiales bacterium
CGTCACGAGCGGATATGCGGTCTCGCTCGAGGCGACGAATCCGACCAGCACGCCGATCGTGGCGAAGGGCAGTGCGCTCACCCAAAGAACCGCTGTGAGCTCGAACCAGACCGCGATGCCGAGGTGGACGCCGCCGAAGGCGAAGCCAGTGAGCTCCACGACGGCGATAACCGGCAAGGTGAGGATCAGCGCGGTGGCGATCTTCGTGGTCACAAACGTCCACGACGGGAGCGGCGTGACGCGCAGCTGACGCGTCCAGCCAGACGCCCGCTCGGAGGCGAGCCTCGTGCCACCTGCATTCAGTGCCGCGACCATGGCTCCGAAGCTCGCCATCGAGACCATGAAATAGGTGCGCCACGTCGTTCCGTCGATGTGCTCGGTCAGCTTCTCGTCACCCAAAAAGAGGACGTAGAACACGACGGGGAAGCCGATGGTGATCGCCGCGTATCTGAAGTTGCGGGCGAGGCGGAGCAGCTCGAATCGCAGGTAGCCGGCGAGACCGGTCACCTCAACGCCTGCCGCTTGCTCGCACAGCGGATTCGAGGGAGACGACGTCCGCCAATTCGCCAGTCAGTGCGACGAACGCGGCTTCGAGGTCGGCGCCGGTTACCTCCAGATCACAAAAGGCCATGCCCGAGGCGACTAGAGCACGGATCGTGGCGTCAGCGTCGAGCGAGTCGAGAATGACCTCGGTCCCCCGAAGACTTGCTGAATCGACGCCGTCGAGCTCGCGCGCCGCAACTAAGTCAGCATCAGGGGCGACGAAACGCACGCGCCTGGTTCGTACGGCTGCCTTTATCGTCGCTGCCGGCCCATTGGCGACGACCGTTCCCTTGCGCATGACGACGATTCGATCCGCTACGGCGTCGGCTTCTTCGAGGTGGTGCGTCGCAAAGACCACCGTGCGACCCTCACTCGCGAAGCTGCGCATCATCGCCCAGAAACTGCGCCTGCCCTCCACGTCCATCGCGATCGTCGGCTCATCGAGAAAGATGAGTTCGGGATCGCCGGCAATCGCAAGAGCGAATCGGACCCGCTGGATCTCCCCACCGGAGAGCCGTTGGGTCTGTCGGTCGGCAAGGCCGGCCAATCCCGCCCGATCGATGGTCTGGGCTACCGGCGCCGCCCTCCGGTAAAGCCGAGCCGTCATCGAAACGAGCTCGCCCACCTTGACCCCGTGAGGAAGGCCGCTAGCGCCACCGACCTGCAACATCGCGCCGACCCGGCCAGAGCGCATCGCTGTCCTCGGATCTGACCCGAGCACCTCCACCTTTCCCTCCTGATGGCGCTGTAGGCCAAGAAGGATAGAGATCGCAGTTGACTTGCCCGCGCCGTTCGGGCCAAGCAGCGCAAGCGTCTCGCCTCGCGCTACCTCCAGGTCGAGCCGATCGAGCGCGACCACCGAGCCGTAGCGATGCACCACGGATTCGAATCGCAGTGCACAGGCCGGATCTGGGCGCGAAGGGTCTTGTACAAGGTGAGTGATACTCGCGGTCACGACGTTTCTGGCTCCGTCTGCCGAATCCCAGGCGAACGGGCCGACGGCAAAGTGTACGGCACGGATGCTGAAATTCGGCCGCGGCTAGCGCGCATAGCCCGCTAAAAGTCAGGCATATCCCGCGAATCATCTGTCGGTGCTTCGGTCATCGTTGGACCGACGACGCTACGACCCGTCAGTGCCGAGTGGGGTCGTTAGCGAGCGCTGATGAAGTGTTCCAGCGCGTCGCGTTCCCGCTCGAGCTCGTCCATGCGCGCCTTGACCAAGTCACCGATGCTGACGATGCCAACAAGACGACCATCGTCAACAACTGGGATGTGGCGGATTCGCTGGTCGGTCATCGTCGCCATGAGGGAGTCGACAACATCTTCAGATCTGCAGGTCTGAACCGACGTCGACATGATCGTGCGGACCGGCTCTTCGAGAATCGCGGCCGTGAAGCGGCTAATTGCTGCCACTACGTCACGCTCGCTCACGATCCCGGCAATCGTGTTCCCGTCTTCGGAGACCACCAGAGAGCCGATGTTCTTGTCGGTCATCTCCTTCACGACAGCGGTAATTGGCGTGTCCGGTCGCACCATTGCGACAAAGGCCCCCTTGCTCTCGAGCAGCTGTGAGATCTGCATTTCGCCTCCTTACCGTTGCGCCGTTTTTGACGCAAAACAAGTCTAGGAGCGACCCCGACAACATCAACCTAGAAGGCCCCCTAGAGCGACCTCCATCTCGCCGACGACCAAGTCGTAGCGAAGCGGCCTTCGGCGCCATCAGGCCTTCCAGTCCGGCGAACGGCGGCCGAAAATGGCTATCAACTCTGTGGAAAACGCCCTGAAACCGCTGTTCAGATGGGTTCCCTGCGTTTTGATGACGACCGTCTATTCTGCTCCTCTGCGCCAACGAGGTCGCCTCGAGGAGTACCGATGCTTTTCCCGACAATCGACTTCGCGATCTTTTTTGGAGTCGTATTCGTCGGGAACTGGCTGCTCTCGCGCTCGCCCGCGAAGTGGAAGCTGTTCATACTGGCCACGAGCTACATCTTCTACGCCTGGTACGACTGGCGCTTCATTTTCCTGCTCGTGGCCTCGACGGTCATCAATGCCGCTGCTGGCCAGCGCATCTTCCAGAGCGGGTCACAACTGGTTCGACGCCGCGTCCTCACGGGCGCGATCGTCGCCGACCTCGGGCTACTCGGCTTCTTCAAGTACTTCGACTTCGGGGCAGCGACCGTCGACAACCTTATTCACGACGTCGGCCTTCACAGCATGCCGATGCCGCTGCTCAACATCACCGAGCCAGTCGGCATTTCGTTTTTCACCTTCATGGCGATCTCCTACATCGTTGACATCTACCACCGAAAGCTCGAGCCCTCCTCGTTCGCTGACTTCGCCGTCTACCTCTCCTTCTTCCCGCACCTACTCTCCGGCCCGATCGTGAGAGGGTCGGAGTTGCTTCCCCAGATCGGCCGCTCAGCTCGGAGAAATCCGCGCGAGATCGACTTCCCAGAAGCTGCGGTCCTGATTTTCGGAGGTCTCTTCAAAAAGGTCGTGCTCTCAAGCTATGTGTCGAGCGCGATCGTGCTGCCGGTATTCAGCTCGCCTGGCGTGCACTCGGGCCCTGAGATCCTGCTCGCCGCGTACGGCTACGCCGTCCAGATCTACTGCGACTTCAGCGGCTACACCGACATCGCGATCGGATGCGCGCTGCTACTGGGCTTTCAATTCCCGCAGAACTTCAATTCGCCCTACGCCGCTCGGTCCATCCAGGACTTCTGGCGCCGGTGGCACATGACACTGTCGTTCTGGCTTCGTGACTACCTCTACATACCACTCGGCGGAAACCGCGGCTCTCGCGCCTTTACCTATCGCAACATCATGATCACGATGCTCCTCGGAGGTCTCTGGCACGGGGCTGCCTGGACCTTCGTCATCTGGGGAGCGATCCACGGCGTGGCGCAGTGCGCGGGCCACTGGCGACGCGATCGTCGCATCGTCCGCGGGCTTCCGGCGCAATCCAATCGTCCGGCGGCGATCTGGCTGCAGCGACTCGTCACCTTCCACATCGTCTGCTTCGGATGGATCTTCTTCGACGCGCCGACGCTGAACAACGCGTTCACGATGGTGAACCGGCTCCTTACGACGTGGGGCGATCCAGCCCCGCTCGTCCGATTCCCGGTGATCTTCGTCATCGTCTTCGCGCTCTCGATGCAGTTCATACCAAAGCAGTGGATAGCTTCGGCGAAAGAGGTCTTCGCGAGGATGACCGTGGTCGCGAAAGCAGCGACACTCGCTGCGACCTTGCTGATGATCACCACGCTTGGACCCCCCGGGGTCGCGCCGTTTATCTACTACAAGTTCTAGGAGCAGATCGTGCCTTTGCGACGTCCACCGCGAGCCGACTCGTCAGCGTCGAGGAGATACAACTGCATCTGCAGAGAGGATCGACGATGACGCTGGCTACGAGTCGCTCCCGTTCCAACCGGCGAAATCCCCGACTCTCTTCAGCAGGCCAGATCCTCGGCATCTGCGTCTTATGCTTTGGAATCTGGCTGTTCCTTGATGCGCGCCAGCTCTATCAGTCCGCACTGACCTCACCGCTCGGCGCGCGAAGGACCGTCGCGGTCGCCATCGTGCACCCGATCGCGCGAGTCGAGGAGTTCCTCGGCGTCGACCGGCTCGACAACGCCGTCAACCGCGTGACCGGAAAGACCGGCACCCCCGGCGGCTCTGCGATAGCGCCGACGGTCACGACACCCACGGCTCCCCCCATCGCACACCACGGTCGGCACCCGGCAAAGTCGACGATTCCGAAATCCTCGAAACCGCCTGGCGCGACGCGGATCGCCCAGCCCAGTCCCGCTCACGTGTTGACCGTCTTGGACATCGGCGACTCCATCGGCGAAGACCTCGGTGCCGGACTCGCCGACAAGCTCGGCAACGTCCCGGACGTGAAGCTGATCAACGACTCCGTCGGCGACACCGGACTCGCGAACCTCGGGTACTACAACTGGATCGCGGAGCTGCCCACCCAGATCGCGAAATACCACCCCCAAGCGGTCGTCGTCATGCTCGGTGGCAACGACGGGCAGGCGTTCCAACAAGGCAACACCGTCGTTCAGTTCGGAACTCCGCTCTGGCACAAGATTTACGAGGCGCGAGTCGCCGAGCTCATGGCGGAGGCGACGCATGCGGGAACGCGGGCGATCTGGGTCGGTCTTCCCCTCGTCGGCCCCTCGGCGGACCTGAGCAACAGCGACATCGAAGCCCAAAACGCCGTCTACGCAGCTGCGGCAAGAGCGAATCCTGCAGTCACGTTCGTCTCGACCCAAAGGTTGTTCGAGAACTCGGCAGGTCTCTACTCGACCTACCTCTCAATCGCCGGGCAGGGACTGGTGCAGGTCCGCGACGCCGACGAAGTCCACATCGACCCACCCGGAGGGACCGACCTGATCGGGTCATACGTCGTGAAGAAGATGGAGCAGGCCTGGCACATCAAGCTGTAGCGAAGCCGCCGGTTGTATCAGCCCCAACCAAACAGCTCCGCTCAGGTCCGAGCGGTATCGCTTCAATCTCTGACATGGTCTGCCACCCAAGGCCGCGCTGCCGTTGACGTAGCCGATGCTTCGTCGGAGACTGCTACCAGCACGTTCATCAGCGGCAGCTCGAAGCAGGGCTCTGGCGCGCAATCTCGCCCCGCGACGCCACAACAACGAAACCTGCGACACGATGTGGCGTGGGAGCGAACTAACGAGTAGGAAACAATCCGGGTTAGAGCGATCAGCAGGAGGGAGGTCGATGGGAGCGAGTGATGCAGAGCACGTCCTCGCCCACCGGCTTAGCCGCTTCCAAGCGTCGCCGGAGTGGGCGCCGCTCGCCGACGGCGAGGTTGCCGCGCTGCTCCATTCGTACCTCTCCACTGCCGACTTCGAGCTGACGCCAGTCGAGGTCTCCTGGCGCAGTCAGAGGCCACAGTCGAGTGCAGCGCTCGTAGAGACGGGCGCGGGCACGCTGTTCGTCAAGCGCCACCACCAACGCGTCCGCTCCGCGAACGACCTTTTCGTCGAACATGCATTCGCCGAGCACCTCAGTGCGGAGGGCCAGCACGTGCCGCGCGTGCTCACCACGCGCGGCGGGGCGACGACCGTAGAACACGACGAGTTCATCTACGAGGTGCACGAGCTGCTCGAGGGTACCGACCTCTACCGGGATGCGGTCTCCTGGTCCCTTTTCAGCTCGCTCGCGCATGCTCGATCCGCGGGGAGTGCACTAGCCCGCCTTCATCTGGCGGCTCGACGATTTCTGCTGCCGCCGCGGCTGCCGACGTTGTTGATGAACTCAAGCGCCCTCGTCGCCGCGAGCAATCCCGAGGTCGCGCTGCAACACCTCATGAACCTCCGGCCCGACCTTGCAAGCGCGCCCGTTGCGCGCGATCTGCCGGGAGACTTCGCGCGTTACCACTTGGACGCCGTAAATGACGTCAGCCCATTTCTTGCCGTGCTCGAGCCGCAGTGGGGCCACGGGGACTGGCATCCATCGAACCTCGCATGGAGCGCAGATAGTGCCGACGCGGGCGTTGTCGGCTTTTTCGACCTCGGCCTCGCGAATAGGACCTTCGCACTCCATGACCTGGCGCTTGCGATCGAGCGGAGCACGATCGACTGGCTCGACCTGGCCGATCGTGGCGAGATCGGCATCGACTTCGACGCCTTGGACGCGCTGCTCGACGGCTACCTCGAGGTGACGCCGCTTCGTGCTTACGAAGAGCAAGCGCTGATCGGGTTGCTGCCCGTTGTCCACATCGAACATGCCCTCTCCGAGGTCGAGTACTACTCGAGCGTCGCTGAGAACCACGAGCACGCCGAGCTCGTCTACGACGAGTACTTCGTCGGACACACAAAGTGGTTTCGAGAAGGCGCTGGCGTCGCTGTGCTCGATCACCTCCGCGCACGCTTCGCGACCTCCACCGCGACGAGGTAGCCACTCTCGCCGAACCCGCGACGCGCGACAAGACGAGACTCCGCGAACAGCGATGATCCTCCGCAGCAATTGGAGTACCTAGTGGCTCGCTACTACGTGTTCGTCGTCGGAAGCAGCAGGTGGGCGTCTTGAGGGCGGTGTCGGGTGACGGCGTCGTGATACGTCGAGTCCTCGCCCTGGTAAATACCACGCTCCCAGATGCGGTGAAGCGGGTCCTCGACCGACAACTCCATCGCACCGATCCCGTGAATCTCGATTCGAACCCGCTCGCCGTCTTGTAGCGGGCCGAGTCCCTCGTGGTTCGTCCCACACGAGATGAGATCGCCGCTGTTCAGTGTCATGATCGTCGAGGCGAACTCGATCAGCTCAGGCACGCGGTGCTCCATGTCGTCGGTGACGTAGTTGTGACGCAGTTGCCCGTCGTCCCAGAACTGCACGTGAAGGTCGTTCGGATCCGCGATCTCGTCAGCCGTGGCGATCGCTGGTCCGATCGGACAGAACGTGTCGAAGGATTTTCCGAGCCAGCTGCCCTGCTTCCAGGTGGACCTTCCCTCGCCACGGGCAGATACATCGATCAATGCCGTGTAGCCAAAGACCGCGTCCTGCCAATTGGCGGCTTTGATCATCTTCGACGGGCCACGAAGCACGAGGGCGAGCTCCGCCTCGTGCATGAACATCCAGGGCTCGGTGAACTCAGGAAGACGGATGACGTCGCCGTCGCCGACCACAGCGTCGGGATTCTTCATGAACATGTTCAACTGACGCGCCTCGCGTTGCGCGTGCTCCCAGTAGTTGCCGATGCAGCAGAGAATCTTGCCGGGCCTCGGAAGGGGTGGCCCGATGTGCACCGAGTCGAGCGCCAGTCGGTCTCCTGAAGAAACTCGTGCCTCGAGTGTGGGACGAAGCGACTCCCAGTCGTTGATCAGGGCGGCCATCCGTCCCTGTGGCGTAGGGGCCATCGGGGCGAGATCATCAAACGAAACGACACCGTGATCGACGAGCGCGCCTGGGACGAGTCCGTCCCCTGACGAGTAACAAACCAGCTTCACGACAATCCCCCTGGCTCTTCGTATTGGGCCCCGCCTGCGCGATGGCTATCGCAATCTAGGCCGATCGAGGGGCGTTGAACAGGTTTGCGAAATCCCAAAACGACCGTTTCGGCGTGCCCAGGCCGCGCCGGCATGCCACGGGAGTAATAGATGACCAATCCGGTCGCCTTTTCAGCTCCACGGCCATAAGCTGAAACCATGGCGTCGTCGTTCTTCTCGTTCCCAAATCCCGTGAACGACGTAGCTGCGCGAAGCGTCGCATCGGGCGTGGTGGTCATGGCAGCGATCGCACTCGCGACCCACCAACTCTGGTTGACGATCCCCCTCGCCTACGGCTTCGTCGCACGCGTCGCGTGCGGTCCTCGCTTTAGCCCGCTTGGCCTCGTGGCGACCCGGCTTGTCGCGCCGAGACTTGGCGCGCACGCAAAACTCGTGCCTGGACCGCCCAAGCGCTTCGCCCAAGCCATGGGCGCAACCTTCACGGTCGCGGCCCTCCTCGTCTGGCTGCTCTGGAGTGACCTCGCTGCCGAGGTACTACTCGGCCTCCTCATCGTGCCGGCAGTGCTCGAAGCGGCACTCGGATACTGCGTTGGCTGCAGAATATTCGCGCTCGCAATTCGTAGCGGCCTAGTACCAGAAGAGGTCTGTCTAGAGTGCGGTGATCTCTACGGACCGGAGGCACGCCGCCGCCGCGAGCAGCGCGCCGCACAGCACATCGCGTAAGGACCAATCGAGGTCACTCGCGCGCCAGCTCCGTGGTCTCGCGCTCGCGTGCCATCCAGGACCGGTCGTCGCGGTCACCGCGGTATCCGTCGGCTACGCAGCCTCACGTCATCGTTCTCCGCATGGGATCGTGCTCGTCGCCCTCGCCGTGTTAGCCGGACAGCTCTCGACGGGATGGCAGAACGACGCGCTCGACGCCGAGGAGGACCGCCGAAACGAGCGCCGCACAAAGCCGATCGTGGCGGGCTACGTCACCCGATCAAGGGTTGCAACCGCAGCGGTGCTC
>DATCDR010000170.1:0-2059 GCA_036510575.1 Acidimicrobiales bacterium
CTCGGGGGAACCCTCTTTAAAACGACCAGATGGCGCGCGAAGTAAAGGGGTTTTGTCACGATTTGTGAAGACAGCCTCTTCCAGCTGGTCGATGAGCAATCGATCTCCCAAATCGCAGTGCTCGCTACTGACGATTCCTCCGCTAAAGAGAGTGCTCGCTACTCGGCAACCCGCGAAGCATCCCGGATATCCCGCCGAAGCCTCGCAGGCGACAGCTAATCCGTTCCCGAGACGCGCGATAAAAACCATCAATTAGTAATGGCATCGCGAGAACCGAATCCCTGACAGAGAAATTGTGCGGATACGCGATTTTTCTGACCCCAGGCACGTGGCCAAGCAATGCGAGGAGGACACGTCCACCGACAGACCTCCCAGGCACGCTCGTCTCAGAGTGGTCGAGTGCAAACAGCGTCCGATTTCATCGAGCAATCGACAGGTCTTGCCTCGAGGCATCCGGCAGCTTGAGGCGGAGAGTGAACAACGCCAGCCGCCCGACTGCTACGTCCGATTTGGGGACACTCGACGACGGATCTAGAGGGTAATTGTCCTCACGCCCCAGTTTTAGAGGGTGTTCTAGAGCCGAAGAACGTCTCTAGCAGCACTTTTAGAGGGGGTTTTAGAGGGTCGAGCTTCACGCTGGTGGCATGAACCTCACCGCAATCACCGAACTCCGCCGCGACTGGGAGCGCACGTCGCATTCAACAAGGGCGCAAACACTCCTCTTCGAACTCGCGGCAAGAGAGCCCGACATCGCCGCCTTCGGCGCCAGGACGCTGCCGGAGCTCGTGGTCACCGGTGAGCTTCCGGCCGGGCAATCTGCGATCGAGTCGTGGCGGATCACCGCCGCGCTGCTTCGCCAGTTCCACCTCGACCAACTGGTCGGGCTCAGCCTCATCGTCCGACTGAGCCCAGGCCTGATCGCCATGGCCCGCTCATTCGGGTGGGGACGAGACGCTCCCTGGGCCGACGTCGACGCGTTCGCCTGCGATCTCGTCCACTCAACCTGGGAGGTCCTTCACAGCCTCGGCGGCTCTACGATCGCCTATCCGGAGCGGACGATTCTTCGCCGGATCTATCACCAACTCCACGCACAACGGAGAGCGGTGCATCGACGATCCGCCTACGAAGAGCTCGCCGGCGAGTGGACCATCGAGTTCGCCGATCCGCACCCCGTCTCGGTTCTCGAGGAGCTCGCCTTCGCGCTTTCGACCAAGCGCAAGATGCGACGACAAGACCTCCAACTGATCTACCGCCATCGAGTGCTCGGCCTGACCTTTCCCGAGCTCGCGGCTGCGAGCGGTGTCTCAGTACGGGCACTCGAACAGCGAAGCAGCAGGGCGGAGGCGGCACTTTGCGCTTGAACCAGAGCAACCACCAGGGCGATCCGACGTGGAACGACGTTCGGGAGGGCCAAGCGGGCTTAAGAACGCCGGCGACGTTGCCGTTAACTCACCACAGCCAATGTTCAAGGCCGTTGCCAATAACCGCTGGCGAGTGGAGGAGGAGAGGTTATCCATGCGACGACGCATGGTCACCGACACCAGCGAGCAGTCGCTGAGCCCTCGATGAAGCACGGCACGCGGGTCGCCTTTGTCGTGGGCGGCTCGGGCATCGTCGCGATCGCCCTTCTGATGACTGCCGCGGGAGCTCCTGCCAGCCTCGCCGTCACCCACGGTCATGGCGTGCTCGAACGTCCCGCGATGGCGCACTCCAAGCGACTCGACGAAACGCATGCGCATTCAACAAGCCAAGAGCACACTCCGGTCGACGCGTCTCAGCATCGTTCGTCGTCGCGCTCGGCGTCGTCACCGACGACATCGACGACCACACCAACGACAACGACGACGCCCGCTGTGACCAGTACCACCGTGACAACAACCACCGCCCCATCGTCGCCTCCTCAGTCGACCACGCAGACCACAAAGGCACTGCCATCCGTGCAGACGACCCGCTTCGTGAGCGGGCGACTCGCGCCACCGTTTACGTCGACCACCGCCCAACAACAGACGCTTACGGGCGTCGTGAGCATCGTGCTCACGTGGTCGGGGAACGTCCCCCT
>DATCDR010000171.1:0-6219 GCA_036510575.1 Acidimicrobiales bacterium
GCACTTTCTCTTGAAGCCGTTGCTTGCCGGTGTTCCCGTCGATGGTGCTCTCTCGTGGTTCCTCGGCACCGAGCTCGCCGATGGGTTAGACCAACTGGTCTCGCGCCTCGCGCGCTGGACGCCAGAGGTGGAGTGGAACGAATACCGAGGTGAGCTGCTGCGGTTCATTTTCAGCGAGGATGTCTTCGGATGGTGCAGCGCTGCTGCCCAGCAGGTATCGGGAGGGTGACATGACGACAGGGCTGTTCGACACCGAGTCGGATCTCCCCGCGGTCGTTCGCGGCCTGCCGCCCGAGGACCGCGAGCAGCTGACATTCCACCTGCCCTTGGAGGTGCAGGCGCTTGAGGTCGCCGGCGCACCGTATGAGCTGATCGTCGATCGCATCGAGCAGCGCTTGCCGGTGGCATTCGCGGCCTCGCTCGTCGACCCGCCTCTCTTCCGCTGGGCCGAGAAGCACTACCGCTCGACCGGAGCGGCGCTCCTAAGTGAGGACGCGGATACTCGCCACGCCGCCTTCGCACAGGTGAGCGCCCTTGGTGCGGGGCTCGCCGGTGGAGCGTTCCATCCCCTAATCCGGCTCGGCTACGGCGCGCTCCGCCATGATGCGCACGAGATGACTCGGGGCCTTGCTTACCTGCGGGTTCGTCGACAGGTGCTCTTCGATCGCCCCCCGCTCACGGCGCGCGTCTCAGAGGTCACGATCCCGAGCCCAGCTGAGCTCGCCGGCACCTCGGTCTTTGACCAGCTCGACTTTGTCGCCGGAGAGCAGGCCCTGCTCGTCGGCGATGAGGCCGAGCAGACGCCGCTCTCGCCGGCGGAGCTTTGCGAGCGGGCAATGGCCCTCGTACTCAGGGAACCCAGCTCGTTCATCGCCATTCACACCGTGACCGGCCTCCACGCGCTCGTCGAGTTCGATTCGTTGCTCACCGGCCGTCGCGACCTTGCAGAACTGCCAGGCGATCCCCTCCTCAAGCAGTGGTGGCGCGCACTCGCTGAGGCGATCCTTGTCGCCGAGGTGATTGTCGGGTCGCAAAGCGCTGATTCCCAGCACGGAGAGATCCGTGAGTATCAAAGCGCCGAGACGCTCATCCGCGCGTCAATCGAGTCCGCCGAGGTGCACGACCTGAAGATCTCGGTCTCGCTTGGCCGCCTCGTGGAGCTTGGCGTCGCGCCGCTTCGCACCGCGCTCAATGTCGGATCGGCAAAGCTCGCGGCGACGAAAGCCAGCGCCTGACAGTCGTATCGCGTGATCCACTTGATGGCGCCGGAATGGTGCTTTTTGTCAACGAAAGGAATCGGAATGACTGATGCATCCGAGATTGTGCCGACGCCCGACGCGCATGTGCTGATTGTCGGCGGCGGGACCTCCGGGTTGACCTGCTCGCTGTTTCTCGCCCGTGCGGGTGTCACCTCGACGATCTTCGACCAGAACCGCAGCATTTTGAAGCGGGCCTGGCTCCACAACTACCCAGGCGTCGACTCCGTGATCGGGACGAACTGGCTGACGAACGCGCACGGCGCCATCGACAAGGTAGGCCACGCCACCTTCGTCGAAGGTCGCGTCGCGGCCGTCGGCGTGGCCGAGAACGGCTACTACGTGGATGGCCCTGATGGGCGCGTCGACGGCGACTACCTCGTGATCGCGTCGGGCCAGACGCCGACGCCGTTCATCGAAGGGCTTGGCCTTGAGACCGCCGACCCAGTCCAGCCGTATGTGCTGACAAACATCGTCGTTGACCGTTGGGGTGCGTCGAGCGTGGAGGGGGTCTACGCCTGTGGCGTCGTGGCGGGCCACCCGTCCCAGGCGGTGATCTGCGCCGGAAGCGGCGCGAACGTCGCAGTGCGGATCGTGTCGCTTTTGCGCGGGGAGTTCTGGGTCGACCACGACGAGGTGGAGTCCTGAGGGCTCGACCTCAGCGCGGCGGATCGGTATACGCGACGTGCATGGTGTGACCGCTCGGCTTCCTTCCCGGCAGCACCAGCGAGTCGAGGCCGACGATGGCACCGTCGTCAGCAGATTCGACCAGCTGGTGGATGAGGTCGGCGGTCCGCTTGGGCCAGGAGTGGAAGAGCACAACGCCGCCGCATTCGAGCGCTTCTGCGACGCGAAGAGATCGCCGGTCGAAGGCCAGCGACTCGTCCCAGTCGAAGGTCGAGAAGTCCCAGCCCACCGGCTCAAGGTTGGCCTCGCCGAGGAGCTCGACGATCGACGGGTCGTCGGTGCCGTAGCCGTGGGGCAAGCGCACGTAGGGCACCGCCACGCCGGGCGCGGCCTGCTTGAGTGCGGCGAGCCCGTCGGCGAGCTCGAGGCGGATTCCCTCGCTCGTCAGCCGCCGGTAGTCGACGTGGGCGTGGCCGTGCAGGCCGAGCGGCGCGCCGCGCTCTGCCAGCTCGGCGACGAGATGCGGGTGGGCCTTTGCCCAGCGACCCTGGATGAAAAAGGTCGCGGGCGCCGCTTTTCGGTCGAGCTCGCGAAGGACCCGCTCGAAGCTCTCTTTGGGGTCGGACACTGGCCGGTCACCGAATTCGACATCGATGGTGATCACGACTGCCATGACGCAACGGTAGCGAGCGCTGCCAGCGAGGCGCACCGTGAGTGACGAGGCGCTCTCTCCTCATGAGCTGCTCACTACGACTCGATCGGTCCGACGAGGGCTCGATCTCAGCCGGTCGATCGATCCAGCACTCCTCCTGCAATGCCTTGAGATTGCCCTACAGGCGCCGAACGGTGCCGACGAACAGGCCTGGCGTTGGATCGTGGTGACGGACTCGTCCCAGCGAGAGCGCATTGGGGACGTCTACCACCGCGCTAACGCCGGCTTTGCCACTGCCGTTCGTGAACGAGCTGCTGCAGGCGACGAGGCTGCGGCTCGAAAGCTCGCCTCGTCCGAGACGTTCTGGGATCATCTTGGCGACGTCCCCGCACTTATCGTCGCGGCGTTCGCCGCTCAGCCGTGGTTTGACGGCACCTCGCCCTACGCACTCGCCAGTGCCTATGGCTCGATCTTCCCTGCGGTGTGGAACCTCCAGCTGGCGCTTCGGCTCGAGGGCCTCGGGAGCTGCCTCGTGACGTCGCACCTCCGCTTCCATGAGGAAGTGGCGACGATCCTCGGCCTGCCACCGGAGTTCCACCAGGCAGGGATCCTCGCCGTCGGGCACCTTTGGCGGCATCGGTTCTCGGCAGCGCCGCGTGGTCCAATCGCCGATGTTGTCCGCTTGAACTACTGGCGCAGCGAACCCGACGATCCGCGCACGCGGTGAGCCTCGACGAGGAGCAGATGGACGCAGCGATCGGCGCGGGCGCGACGGTGCGTGCGACGACCTCGCCGAATCCGTGGGTTGGTTGCGTCATCCGCACCGACGATGGTCGGGTTTTCACCGGTGCAACGAGTCCGCCCGGCGGCCCGCACGCGGAAGCTGTGGCGATTACCGCGGCCGGAGCAGCGGCGCGCGGGTCGACTGCCTACGTAACCCTCGAGCCCTGCTCGCACTTTGGCCGCACACCACCGTGTGCCGACGCACTTATCGCCGCAGGAGTACGAAGAGTGGTAGTCGGCGTGCTCGATCCCGACGTGTCGGTGTCGGGTACGGGGATTGACCGGCTCATCGCGGCAGGTGTCGACGTCGAGGTAGGCATCCGTGCACGCGAAGTACGAGAGCAGCTCGCGCCCTATCTGAAACAGCGCACGACGGGACGGCCCTATGTCGTGCTCAAGCTGGCCGCTACTTTGGACGGTCGTATCGCCGCCCCCGACGGCTCGAGCTCGTGGATCACCGACTCGACTGCCCGGCAGGACGTCCATCGACTCCGGGCGATCAGTGATGCGGTACTCGTCGGAGCGGGAACGGTCCGCGTTGATGACCCGCGGCTAACCGTTCGCGACGTGCCCGGCAAGGATCCACTCCGCGTGGTGCTCGGATCGGCGTCGCCAGGATCGAAGGTGCACCCGGCACTCGAGATGTCTGGCAGCCTCGAGTCGGTACTCGATGACCTTGGTGGGCGCGGGGTGCTCCAGCTCCTCGTCGAAGGAGGTGCCCGAGTCGCACACGACTTCCACGCCGCGGGACTCGTCGATCGCTACGTGCTGTACTTTGCGCCGGCGCTTTTCGGCGGCGACGACGCACTCGGGATGTTCCGAGGAAGTGGCGCGCAATCGATGCAGGAGCTAACTCGAGGCGAGATCGTTCGGGTGGAACAACTCGGTCGAGACCTCCGCATCGATCTTTCTCCCGCTTGACCGTAGATTCTCAGCTTCGGCCGCGCCACCACAAAACCGCTGGTTAGCGAGTTACTCTAAGCCGAGGCCCCGCTGCGATTCGAGAACACGCACGCAGGGAGAGACGGGGAGGAGTCCCGAACGATGGTTGACCACAACACGATGACGCGCTCGCGCGAGCTGCACGACTCGCTCGGCCACCCGGTGATCGATGGTGACGGTCACTGGCTAGAGACCATACCGGTCTTCCTCGAGTACCTCCGAGAGATCGGCGGCGCCCGGAGCGTCGACGCGTACCTCAGCTACCGCCACGAGCGCTGGGACGTCTGGTACGAGAGCTCGCCAGCCGAGCGCCTCGCCAGCCGTCGGCTGCGCGCCAGCTGGTGGACGTTCCCTGCCGACACGCTCGATCGCGCCACGGAGATGATGCCCGAGCTGCTCTACGAGCGGCTCGGCGAATTCGGCCTCGACTTCGCGGTCGTCTATCCGACCCTCGGGCTCGGGGTGAACACGATCGATGACCCCGACCTTCGCGCGGCGTTTGTCCGGGCTCTCAACGTCATGTCTGCAGAGATGTTCGCCCCTTTCGCGGATCGAATGACGCCGGTTGCAACGATCCCCACCTTCACGCCGAACGAGGCGATCGAAGAGCTCGACTACTGCATAAACGAGCTCCACTTGAAGACAGCGTGGCTACATGGAACGGTGAACCGGCCCGTTCCGGCTTACGGGAGCGATCTCGACGGGCCCGCCCGCCGGTACTTCGTCGACACCATCGCGCTCGACAGCCAGTTCGACTACGACCCGCTGTGGCAGCGATTCGTCGACCTCGGCGTCCCTGTCGCCACGCACGGAGGGAGCATGGGTTGGGGCGACCGCTCCTCGCCGAACAATTACTGCTTCAACCATGTCGGCCACTTCGCCCAGGCGAACCACGCCTTTGCCCGCGCGGTATTCCTCGGTGGGGTCACCTACCGATTCCCCACGCTGAATTTCGCCTTCCTCGAGGGGGGGTGTGGCTGGGCCGTGAACCTTTACCATGACCTCATCGGCCACTGGGAAAAGCGCGCCGCGGGAGCGATGCGCGAGCACCTGGACCCGAACAACCTCGATCTGGTGCGCCTCGCCGAGCTGTTCGAGCGCTACGGAGGGCGCTTTTTTGCCGGGAAGGTGGATGAGATCGTCGCTGGCGTCGACCCGTACTATCCACAACTCGATACGGCGGGATTGTCGGCCCAGGAGGCCAACCACGAGCTCGACGACTTCGCCGCGGCACACATCGAAAGCCTTGATGACCTGCGCGAGCGTTTCACCGAGAACTTCTACTTCGGCTGCGAGGCAGACGACCCGATGACCGCCTGGGCGAACGACCCGCGAATGTTCGCCCGGTTGAAGCCGCTCTTTAGCTCCGACATCGGCCACTTCGACGTGGTCGAGATGCAAAGCGTCCTCGAAGAGGCGTACGAGCTCGTCGAGTACGGCCAACTCGACCTCGCCGAGCTCCGGGAGTTCACGTTTTCGAACGCAGTTCAGCTGTATACGAAGATGAATCCGGCCTTCTTCACTGGGACCGCGATTGAAAGCGCAGTGAACGAGGAACTCAAGTAACCGGACGAATCGTCACTTCGTTCGCCTCGGTCAATAGCGGAGCGTGTCAGCGAGTTGCAGCAAACGGATGGGGCGCATCGGCGGGCTCTTCTCCGATGCGGTCGTGGGGTCAATCCCCGCCTTTAGCGAAGTACTTCGTCTAGCGGCGCTTTGCCCGCAGCGCGTGTCGCAAGACAGCGTCATATTCCTCTAGTCCTTCTCGAAAGAGCCGTGCCTCTGGTCCCGAGGCGATTCCTACGCGCTCAGGAATCACCCCCCAGACGGGCACCCTCTGCTCTTTCCACCAGGTAAGGGTCGGTCGTAGCCCCGCGCACTCGCGGCCGCCGAAAGGTACATAGCGGTCGTGGATTTGCCTACTCCGCCTTTGAGGTTCGACACCACGATGTTCATTCG
>DATCDR010000172.1:0-10736 GCA_036510575.1 Acidimicrobiales bacterium
TGAGGACTAGCCCAACCGACGCCATCGCGTAGAGCGCTCCAGTACCAGCACCGAGAACGGCGAACAACAGGATCGTCTCAAACACGATTCAGAGCCCCCCAAGCTCACGGGAGTCGTAGTCGCGTCGCGAGGTTGCTACGACTTCCGGTCCCGCCGCACAGTCAACTCGTCGCAGTTGGGCTTGCGACTCGTCACCATCTTCCTATCTGATGTCTGATGTGTAGCAGCTGACACCAACCCCGCGCAAGTATGGCCGATATCGCTAACACCGCTCGCAGAACGGATCAGCCCACCTCCGTTTTGACCACCTCGGCGACCCCAGAGAGTCCTCCCTAATTACCGAGGGAGCACCTCGACATCATGGGTGGTCGAGAAAAACTTGTCGCAGCGCAGACCGAAATTGGAGTCGACGTCGACGTAGAGATCACATGAAGCCCTCGTAGCGACTCTTTCGAGAGCCGCGGCCGTGACGGGCGCGTGCCGACGCTCGAGATCACATGCACGAGCGCGACGACCCAAACGTCGATGAGGCGACCTCGCTCCTAGTGCTGTCAAAGCTCTAGACCTCGGCGATCAGAGCGATGCCGTCGTTGTCACTTGAGGAAGTGGCCGCGACAACCCCGCAAAACGGCTGTGACCACTCCCCTCTCGAGTTCGCGCCGTTCGGCCTCGCCTCATGGAGCGCAGGCTGGACTGCCCGGCGCCAGTCGGAAAGAAGGCCCAGAAAGAAGCCGACCCGAGCGGGACGCAAGACGGACCGCCGAGCCCCCCGGACCAAAGGGCGAGCCTCCTCAACTCGTCCCTACGAGATAAGCCTTCCCCGATGTCCGACCCTTCGAACGTGCAACCCTTCGCGGATCAAGGCTCGACTAGCTCGGCGCCCTCGCTTGATCGGCGAGGCCGTAGAGGGCGATGGCGTTGTCGCGCAGGATCTTGCGCTGCTGCGCCGGGCTGAGGCGTTCCATCTGCTCGGTAGCGATCTTGCGCGAGTCGGGGAAGGTGCTGTCGGGATGCGGGTAGTCCGAGGCCCACAGCACGTGGTCTTCGTTGCAGAACTCAAGCTGTGCAAGCCCGACCGGGTCGTCCTGAAAGGTCACCCAGAAGTTGCGCTTCCAGACCTCGCTCGGCGGCATCGTGAGGTGGACGCCGCCCCGACTCTTCCAATACTCGCGGTTGTCGAGCAGTCGTTCGTAGCGATAGTCCATATCGTGGACGAGCCACGGCAGCCACCCGAGGCCGACCTCGGCGAGCATCAGGCGTACCCCGCTATGGCGGTCGAAAACGCCCTCGGCGAGGAGGCCGTGGAAGGTGTCGAGGAACGCCGTGATGAAGTTCTTGCTGATGCCAAAGACCGACGACGGTCGCTCGGGCGTCCCGCCGGGCCGGGGTCCCGGCACGCCTCCCCCGACGGGTGCCCCTCCACCAACGTGGAGGGAGACGATCGTCTCGGTCTCGTCCGCAACGGCCCAGAACTTGTCCCACTCGTCGTGGGAAACTCGCCCGGCTCGGCCAATGAGGAAGTTCACCTGCTTCAGCACGCCGAGATCGGAGATCCGACGCAGCTCGGTGATCGCCGCGTCAAGGTCGCCTGGCTCGCTCGGCAGCGAGGCGACACCGAAGAGCCGCAACGGGTCGTAGGAGCAGAACTCCATTAGCCAGTCGTTGTACGCGCGATGGATGGCGACGCGAAGCTCCGGGTCTTCGCACATGAACGCCTGGATCGGGCCAAACATGAAGCTCGCTTCGATTCCGTCCCGGGTCATGTCCGTGAGGCGCAGCTCGGGGATGGTGGGGCGCAACACCCCGAGCTCGAACACGCCACCCCGTTCGAGGGCGTTCTGATAGGAACGCTTCGGGGGTGGGGTCTTAGGCACCGCGCCCGCCCACGCCCCCCACGCGCGTTCTTCGCAGGTCCAGACGTAGCCAGTGTCGGTTTCGACTACCCGAGGCCCGCGCTCACGCAGCCGCCTTGGGAGACGTGCCGACCAGAGGTCGGCCGGGAGGTACTGCATATCGATGTGGTCATCGACCGAGATGAGACCGTAATCCATTGGCGGATCCTCCCCCGAGGTCACCTGCTGGCGACGGAGTTTCGGTCTGCACTCGCCACCACAACATCAGTACCTAACAACTGGCCGCAGTATCACCCACTATCCCGCTCACGGCAAGGGCGCCGCCTCGATGAGCGTGTCGCGCAGGGACACTAGTTGTATTGACCAGCCAGGTCGTTGATCCGACTGAGGGTGGGCTGCCGTTGAGTGCGGTGTGGTCGATGATGGTTGTAGAGATGTAGCCACTCGGCAAGTGCGGTAGCTCGCTCGGCTTCGGAGGCATAGGGACGGACATAGGCCCACTCTTCGAGGAGCGTTCGGTTGAAGCGCTCAACCTTCCCTGGCGCTGCACCGAATGCGTCTCGGAACGGAAAACTGCGGTAGCACACGCCGTTGTCCGTGAGGACTTCGGCGACGGTTATGCATAGCGTTCGAAGAACGCATCAGCGCTTAGGCAGAACGCTGCCGCGGTCTCCTTGCGTTCGTTGGCAAGCACTTCGGAGTACGCGAGCCGGCTGTGATCGTCGGAAGCGGAGTGGATGTAAGCGTAGCCAATGGCGTTGCGGCTCTTCTCTCTGCGGTGCCGACCGTTGCCGGACTGGGAGATCGTCGCACCTTGCGAGCCCCCAGATCGATCTCACAACCCATGTGCAAGATGTGGTGAACACGAGTCTGTACGAGGATCTCTTCGAAATCGTGCTGGTCGGACACTCCTATGGCGGGATGTGATAACCGGCGCTATCGAGCACCTCGCGGATCGTGTCCGACACCTCGTCTACATAGACGCGTTTCTTCCGAACGACGGCGAAAGCTTGTTCACCTTGACCGGCCGATCGGATCAGCTGCCGCTCGAGGTAGGGGCTGCGTACCTCGACGCCGGTCTCGGATTCGCATGGACTTCTGATGATCCCGCCGACGGCGCTTTTACCGATGCGCGCCAAAGCCTCCAGTCGGTAGCGACGTTCATCGAACCCGTCCATCTTGAACGCCCACTCGAGGAGTACCCCTTCACACGGACTTACATCAAGGCGACCGCAGAAGCTCGTACCAACGGCACGTCAGCCTTCATGACAGCGGGAGATTACGCGAAAGCATCGCCGCGTGGCGTTATAAGGAAATTGCTACGAATCACCTCATCACCGCGAATCGGCCGGCCGAGCTCGTGGATATCCTCCTCGACGTCGATTGACGCTTTGCGGGACAGAGGCGAGCGGACCGGGCTAGGACCGAGGAAAGGAAGCTCTCGCGTTGGCCGTGATGCTTAGCGCCGCGTAACCTGATCCGAAGTTCATCACGGTCGCTGGAACGCCAGCCGAGCAGGCCACCACGCTGTCCGGTTGCGGATCAGACGAGCCCCATAAGGATCTCGACGAGCTCAGCCGGCCGATTCTCAGGGATCGCGTGGTTCGTGTCGAGCTCGTGATAGCGCCAGTCACTGGAGGACTTCGCGCGATCGGCCGCATCCCAAGACGCGCCGGCGACGCCCGTTTTCTCCCCGCGGCTCGCCTTGATGTAGGTCCGTGTGAAGGGGTACTCCTCCAGCGGCCTTCCAAGCACGAAACTATCCGCGAGCGTCTTCACGGGTTGGGGAGATCGACGGGGACCGTGGAATGCGGCCTGCGCGGGGTCGTCGTAGAAGTCACCTTGGAGCGGAACCGCCTCTCGCAGCCAGGGCGTACCGAGCCCTTCCGAGAGAGAGTTGATTCCCCACGGACTCATGTTCAATCCTGCAGAAGGCAAACTGGTGTCGAGGTAGACGAGGTGAGCCACACGGTCTGCGATGTGGCGAAGTGAACTGGATACGACCCGCCCGCCGTAGGAGTAGCCGAGCAGAACAACGTCGCGTAGATCCCAGTAAATGAGGACATTCGCGACGTCCTCTACGTGGGTTTCGAGGGTGACCTGCGGACTCGATAGGTGCCAACGCTCACCGATTCCCGTGAGTGCCGGGGTGAACACATCCTGCCCGGCGGCCTGCATTCGTGCCCGGACGTGGCGCCAGGTATGGGCCCCACCAAACGCTCCGTGCACGAGGACATAAGTGGTCATTATTTTTCCCTTCTGATAGCCACTGGTCGGCGAACACTCTTCGCCGCGGAGTTCGCTGTAGCGCGGGAAGAATAGAGATTAGGCCGCTGTTGCGCATCGCCCTCCGGGCCGACTATCGACACTGGCGGCAATACCGTCGTAGCTTCAGAGATCACAGGCACCCGAGGAGGACGATACCGAGTCCGCCAAGCATTTGGAAGCAGCAGACAGCGGCACGCTGACATTAGCCCCGCCGCTGTTCGCGAGCGTCCGCCTTGCTAGTCCCGAGTCTGAGAACCTCTTCGGAACTCATGTTGGATCCAACCTCATCCACGAGCGGGCCAGGGCTACGAGATCCCCGAGCTCGCCCGTCGCGATCCGAACCATTACGCCTCCGTGTTCGTGACGTCCGCATGCAAGTCGTGCGGCCGGCCCGTCTCGCCGAAGATCGGATCCACAGTGAGGAACTGCGCCGTCGACTCGTAGTAACGGCGATCTATCAGGGATCCTTAGCCGGCGGGCACGACCGACCTTCCGCAGAAATGTCGAACTTGGTGTTCGACGGTAAACAACAGATCGTCTAGGACGCGCGGTCAGCGCGCCGGGGCAAATCGGCAACGGTGCGAGGCCCGGCCGGATCATGCCCCAATCCGGCCGGGCCCAACTCTCGTAGCACCAGGAGGGCCAGCGCTCACGAGAGATCAGGGGGCGCCTGCGAGCCTGGCGCGCTCAGCTGAGCCCAGCGACCCGAGGTGCACTTCCAGTTCGAAACTTGCTACGCAGTCACTCCTCCCTGCTGTCACTCGGCTAGCTGGCCAGCGTGCTCTTACGGGTCCAGCGCTAGCTCGTAGCCAGGCGCGACCACACCTGCGAGCCCTTCGTGGCGAAGTGCACGTTCGGCACCCATCCGACCGGCGCGAACCACGCCATCTTCACGACTTCAAAGCGATCAATCCCACGAAGCTCTCCAGGTAGGTCAGGAACGGCGTCGACACGTTCAGCGACTGGACGTAGATCAGCTACTTCTTTTCGTCACAATCTGATGTCTGATGTCGGACGTTATACCGTCATTCGAGTGTGAGCAATGCGGATGCTCCGGGATCGAGAGCCAGCGCCACCAGGAGCTGTGAAGGCAGCAATCAGCTCCTGCGGGCTTCGGCGCTAGACAATCGCCAGCGAGCACACCGGAACGCACTTCGACGCGCCAGCGCATTTCATGCCGCGGCAGATTCGGGATTGCCGAATGCCGGACCCGCAGGGAGCATTACGACCGAAGCGGTGGAGTTACCGCAGTCCTCGGTTCAGCCGTCGTAACTGACGTCGGTTCTATCGCCGGTGCAGCGGGCAATGGCGTAAGAGGGATCGCCCGACCAACTCCCTAAGCGGACGGCGCTCCTCCACGTCTGTAAACCAGTGATCCGTAGTGTGCCGGTAGCGGATGGTTCCAGGCCAATCGCACGCCTGATCCTCGGCGAGGGTGAGCGAGAGATCGATGATCGAGGCGGTCCGAAGCAGGTCGCCGATGCTGGACTCGCTCATTTTCCTCCATCAGCTGGAAATAGTGACACGTCATCGGCCACGCGCCCCGCGTCGAGGACCTTCGTCTCCCCGGCGCCGCGCGCGCCGCATCCCCGCCTCGGTCTGCAACAGGTGGTCGGCCATCGCGTCGCGGGCGGCCTCCGCATCCCCCTCGATCACTGCATCGAGGATGGACTGGTGGGCTCGCACGGCCATCGAGCGATCGGCGGCCAGCTGCGAAGTCGATCGACGATCCTTTTCCAGCAGCTCGCCGATGGGAGCAAAGAGCGCCGCGACCACCGGATTCCCGACGGCCTGTAACAACGCTGCGTGGAAGGCGAGGTCGCCCTCGACGAACTGGTCGACATTTGAGCCGGCCTCGCGCATCTGCGCCAGCGACTTTCGCATGCGGTTGATGTCGGTATTTGTCCGCCTCCTCGCAGCTAGTTGCGCCACACCGACCTCGACGACGCGCCTGGCTTCGATGAGGTTCTCCATCGAGCTGAGCTGATCGGCGCGCCCGCCCGCGTGGGCACCGAGGATCAAGGGGTCAAGTGGTGACCAGTCGCTCTTCGGTCGTACGTAGGTTCCCTGGCCACGTCGGATCTCGATCACGCCTTTCTGGCGCAAGATCCCGGTCGCCTCGCGGAGGGTCAATCGGCTGACTCCTGCTCGCTCCGCGAGCTCCTTCTCGGTCGGGAGCAGGTCGCCCGGTGTGATCGCGCCGCGGACAATCTCCTCGAGCAACTGGGCGGCGACCAGTTCGCCAAGCGGCTGGCGAACAACCGTCCGCTCGACAAGCAGTCCGCCCGACTCCTCCGGCTGAAGATCGTTCGACTCAGGCAACCCCAGTACCTCCCGACTCTCTAACAGGAACGGCGAGCCCCAGCGCGTGCGGCATCGAGGTGGTGAGATCGACGCCGGCACGTGCCATGAGCTCCAAGCCGAGCTTGGCGCGCCGCACCCGCTCGCGGCTGAGTGCGGTAGTAACGGCTTCAAGATGTGTCCCGGCTGGATAGACGGCCGGCGCGTTGCGCAGCCCGAACTTGGTGTAGATGGGCGAGGCAATTCGCACGAACTCGCTGAGTTCCTGCACGCGCACGAAGCCACCGACATTGTCGGGACCTTCGACGTAGATGTCGAGGGGAACGTCGACCGCCGCTTGGATCGCGGCAATCTCGGCGAGGTCGAGGTCAGTCTGGATGTTCAAAGTGTTGGCCCCGAGCTCGACGAGTACCTCTGCAGTCGCCGGATTGGAGATAGGTAACATGACCGAGATCTTCGCCTGCATGTCGCCGGGCAGGTCACCTGCGTCACGTAGCTTGCCGAAGATCGAGAGCAGTCCGACGCCAGAGATGAGCGCACTCCGTGTTCCGCCAAGCGACCAATGTCGTCGATCGCTGCGGCGAGCCCAGCTGTTCCCTGCACCGCCGCCGCAAACGCGTCGTCTGCGCTCGCACGGGCTGTCGCCGATACGCCGCATCCCGTTACGGGCCGTTCGAAGAGGCTGACCTCGATACCTGCTCCGCCCGCGAGCTCTACGCCCTCTTCCCGCTCGTCGTCGGTGAGCATGAAGACGTCGCTGCCCGGCGATATCCGACGGACGGGAACCGAACGTCGATCAGCTTCCTCGAGCACCACGGGAACACAGGCTGGCCCCTCGACACTTGGGATCTCGATCCGAAAACGCACCCCGTCAGGAAAAGTCTTCGCCGAACTCGGGATCCCCGATGCCTCCGGAATGCCGTGTTGCGCAAGGAGCTCGCTCGTCGACGGCATCGAGGTCACAGTCATCGCTCCTCATAGGAGTTGGGCAGTACGAGCACCTTAAGCGCCCCACGAAAAGGGTCGGTTGCGAGCTCGAAGGCCTCGAGCGTTCCAGACAGTGGCAGTCGATGCGTTACCAACGCGGTGAAGTCAAGCTCACCTGCGTTCCACGGCCCGGCCAGCCACCTCCGCGCCCTTTGAACCGAACCGAACACACCTTGCACCTTGCGACTCCCTGTGGAGATCCAGTCCCCGGCGATACTCATTAACGCCGTCTCGGCGATGCCGGCGAGCCCGATGGTGCCGCCACGTCTCGCGAGGCGGATTGGAGCCGCGCCGTCCGAAGAGCCGCTGGCCTCTAAGTCCGAGTCCTTACAGCCCAAGTTATCCGGCGCAAGCGCTGCCTCAGGCGGCCCACTCTCGAGAGCACCGTGGGTTCGCAAAGAGCGTGAGACGCTGGTGGGACGATCGGGCACACAAGATGATCGCGATCTGGCCCAGCGGGCCGTTATCCACGAGTTGGCGAGCGCTCCGGGCTCGGCGAATCCGGTCTCGGCATACCCGTTGAGACTGAGGTTGCTCCTGCCGCGAAGGCAGCGGGCGCACTCACCACAACCCCTGATCCCTTCCGAGAAGAACGCGGATCCCGATCGAACGTTCGTAACTCGCTCCCCCACCGCAACCACCCTGCCAACCCACTCGTGACCGGGAACGGTGGGATAGCGCAGATGCTTAGATGGCCGTGTCCCCGCGAGAAGCTCGACGTCGGAGCCGCGGACGCCGACCGCTTCGACGCGGGCTAACACGTCATCAGCGCCTAACAGTGGCAGAGCTTCGTCTGCGAGCGCGGACCGCTCTCGTCCACGCACGACGACAGCTCGCATCTCGCCGGCCGTCACCACGACCGGGGCACGTACGCCTTCGCGTGCCGATCTCGGGCCATCATGGAGAAGGTTCGACCGGCTCGTCGATGAGCGCCCGACGCAAGTGCCACTGCTCGGCGTGGAGGTTGAAGTGGACTGCCTTCCGAGGATGCTCGTCAAGCGCCGCGGGATCGACCGAGACGCCAAGCCCTGGGTTGGTCGGCAACGCGAAGAAGCCGTCGATGACCGCGGGGTTGCCAGGGATGAGGTCTTGAATCCAGGATTCAGCGAAGTCGTTGAAATGCTCTTGCGCCTTGAAGTTGGGAACCAGCGCGGCAACTTGCAAAGCGGCAGCAGTCGAGATCGGTCCACCAACGTTGTGTGGAGCAACGAGCATCCCGTAGGCCTCGGCCCACGCGGCGATGTGGAGCGTCTCGCTGATGCCGCCACACATGGTGATGTCGGGCTGGACGATGTCCACCGCGCGGCGCTCGAAGAGCTCTCGAAAATCGAGGCGCGTATGCACACGCTCGCCACTCGCGATCGGCACCTCAGTCGCCCGGGTGACTTCTGCCAACAGCGATGGGTTCTCCGGCGGGACCGGCTCCTCAAGCCATCCTGGACGGTAGGGGGCGAGCTCCCGCGCGATTTGGATCGCAGCCTTGGGGGTGAACCTCCCGTGCGCCTCGACGTAGAGCTCCGCATCGGGTCCGATCGCGTCCCGCACCGCCTCGACGAGTCCAATAGCAGTGCGGAGCTCCGACTGGTCAGGCTCATAACGCGCCGTGCCGAAAGGATCGAGCTTCAGCGCCCGGTAGCCCTTTGCGACGACGAGGCGCGCCGCGGCGTGGAACTCCTCCGGAGTTCGCTCGACCGTATACCAGCCGTTGGCATACGCCTTGATCGTGTCCCGGACTGGACCACCCATGAGGCGATACACGGGCAGGTCGAGCGCCTTCCCCATGATGTCCCAACAGGCCATCTCGATGACGCTGAGCGCCGCCATCGCGATCTCGCCAGCCCTCGAGTACTCGATGCGCCACATCCGGTCGATAAGGCGCTGGATCTCAAACGGGTCGAGACCGAGCACGTGATTGCGCACCGCCTCGTCCAGATAGCCGAGAAGCGCGTCCGTCTGGTTAATCATCCTTGCCTCACCGAGGCCCACTAGGCCCTCATCGGTGTGCACAAAGACAATGGTCAGGTTTCGCCATTCGGTACCGAGTACTTTTCGCTCAACGTGGGTGATCTTCATGGCGCTCTCGCTCGACGCTCCTTGCCGTAACCACTGCGCGTCAAGTACTGAGCCGCGCAAAGTCGTAAGTCATCTGACGTCAGATCTTAGGCCCTCGCTCACCGGCTTGTCCGTGCCACCTTGAGGGCACGGCACTAGCCAGCGGCCTGCTCTCTTCGGCAAGCCACTGGCTCACCGGACCCCAGACGCACTACACATTAGAGTCTCGCCGCACCCTCCAATCGCACGTCGACGGGTGCTTTCGCTGAACAAGGGACCGACCTCGTGTCGACCGGCTGGCAAATGCATTAGACAACATGAACACAGCGGCGCCCGGGGGCTGCGCTCCTTCGGGGCTTCGATCGCTCGTGAGCGGGAGAAGGTGTGGCAGAGCCGAGCTCAGAGCAGGTGGCGAAGGATCGCGACCAACTCGTCGGGCCGGTTCTCCGGAATCGCGTGGTTGGTATCGATCTCGTGGTAGCGCCATCTACTCGAACCATGTGCCCGATCAGCTGCTTGCCAAAAGGGGTTCGCAACTTCGGGCCGGGGCTCGCCGGTCGCCTTGATGTAGGTACGCGTGAACGGGAACTGCTCGAGTGGACGCTCGAGAACGACAGGGTCTGAGAACGTCTTCGCCGGTTGAGGAGTGCGGCGAGGTCCTTGGAACGATTCCTCAGTTGCGTCATCGAGGTACGTGGTGCCCCTGTCGATCGGCTCGATCAGCCACGGGGAGCCGAGACCCTCTCTTCGTGAGGCGCCGACCAGTGAGTTGAGGCTGTCGCCATCGTTTGGTACAAACGCGTCGAGATAGACGAGGTGCTCGACGCGATCCCCGATGCTTCGCAGCGCATTCGTTACGACCATTCCCCCATAGGAATACCCGAGCAGGACGACGTCGCGAAGGTCCCAGTACATGAACACGTTCTCGACGTCCTCCGAGTGCGTCCGCAGCGTGGTCTGGGGATTCGCGAGATGTGATCGTTCGCCGATCCCGCTGAGGGCCGGTGTGAAGACGTCGTGGCCAGCGGATATCAACCGGGGCCTAACGTGTCGAAAGGTGTGTGCACCGCCGAACGCGCCGTGCACCAGAACATATGTCGCCATGATCCCCCGTTCTTTGTCTGCCCTACTGACGTAGCTGTGAATGGCAATGGCCTGCTCAGATCGGACGACGTTCAATTATCGTTCGTGCGTGCGACAGCTTGCGATGCATCTGACATCTGATGATATCGGCGCGATCTCGCACTATATTCGCGGTCTCAATGTAACTATTGT
>DATCDR010000173.1:0-3974 GCA_036510575.1 Acidimicrobiales bacterium
CTTCAGCTTGGTCACGTCATAGGACCAGACGCGGTTCGGCTCATCGGCGACGAGCTCGGGAATGGTGCGGGCAGGATGGGTTGCCTGGCGGCGTCGTTCTCCACCCTCGCCGTTTGCTCGAAGCAGTCGGTACATCGTCGAGATCGAGCCGAGATAGGTGCCCTCGTCGATCAGGATCGCCCAGATCTGCGCAGGCGCGAGGTCACTAAAGCGTGCCGAACGCAGCACGGCCAACAGCTTCGCGGTCTCATCTTCCGAGAGCGAGTTCGCTGGGGCGAAGCGCGGGAGCGGTGGTCCGAGGACTGGTGCGCAGAGGCGTCGGTAGTGGGTGGCCCGGCTCCTGCCCGAGCCCCGGCACGCACCGGCTGTCCCGAGCAGTGGCACCAGTTCGCAAAAGCACGCCTCGATCACGGCTTCGGCTTTCGCGGAGAGTCCTCGGTGGTCGCGCTCTCGGCAAGCATCTCCAAGAGCGCGTGCGCTTTTCCCGCGATCTCGAGCGCCAGCTTGTGCTTGGCGAGATCGCCCTCGAGGGACTCGATCCGCGCCTTGGCCTTGGCGAGCGCCACTGCGTCCGGGCTCGCCTTTTTTCGCGGCGAGCTCTTCAGCCCGGAGAGCGCGCCGTTGTCCCGGGCGCGTCGCCACTCGACGATGTGGCTCGAGTAGAGGCCCTCCCGGCGAAGCAGCGCCCCTTTGTCGCCGTCACCGGCACAGGCGTCGTACTCGGCGACCATCGAAAGCTTGTACTCGGCGGTGAAGGTTCGCCGTCGAGATCTGTCGGGAAGCGCGGGAGCGTCATCGCCCATCGCTTCATTCTGGGCGCGCTGCATCAAAAGGGTTGGCATGGTCATCGCTGTCTACCTGATCCGGTCTCGCCCTTGAGGGATGGACTACTGCAACAGGTGTCTCAGGTCATGCTGACAGAAAGGGGACTCCGCATTCGGGGCGCGTAAGATCCCGCGTGCGGGTTCAAACTGACCAACCACTGACAGACCCCTAGGGTATGTCAGGCTCCTGTTCCTACCGTCCCCACTCTGCCGTCGGCACGCGGACGCCGGTCGAGTTCGCCGAGTGGTGGCGGACCAGCCAGCTTCAGCTCACGTAACGGGTGGCCCGATCGTGGGTCCGGTCACGAGGCCAAGCGTCCAGCTGAGAAGGGCTGTGACACGTTTTCCGCTGAGGTGTCATATATAGATCGTGAGCGCGTGGACGGAGCAGTCGGACGCTGAGCTATTGGTTCTGGACGATCCTGACGCCTTCGCAGAGCTCTACGACCGACACGTGGGGCAGATTCTCGCCTGGTCGAGTCTCCGGGCGGGTGACTATGGCGCTGATCTGACCGCCGAGGTCTTTGCAGCGGCCTGGCAATGCCGCAAGCGGTTCCGAGACGAACACGAAGGGTCCGCACTGCCGTGGCTCTACGGCATCGCTCGAAATGTCCTTCGGTCGTCACTACGCAAGCGACGCGTCGAGCAGGGCGCTCGAGAGCGCCTGGGCCTGCCGGTCACGGTCATGCACACCGACTTCGATGCCATCGACGACCGTTTGTCGTTTCCCTCAGCTGTCCTTCGAGCGTTCGCAGACCTTCCGGACTCCGAGCGCGAACTGCTCGTCTTGCGCTTGGTCGATGAACGGCCATATCGGGAGATTGCCCAGCGCCTGCATTGCACACCCGTCGCAGCCCGCCTACGTGTATCTCGATCTCTCCGTCGTCTCCACCTCGCCCTAGGAGGGTTGTGACATGAGCATGCTCCAGCCTGAACTGCAGTCTTTCCGCGACGAGCTTCGTGCCGCCGTCGAGGCCGACCTCGATAGCCACCGGCGTCGCCGGCACCACTTCAGGCGAGCGATTGTCCTAGGCACTCCGGCGGGCGGACTTGCCGCGTTGAGCCTCATCCTCGCCCTTGTATTTGGCGCTGGAAGTGGGCTGAGCCCCGCAGACGCGGCCATCCTCGCCGGCGCCGAGAGTGCCCTGTCCCCGCCGCAGGACACCGTGATGCACGTGAGCGCAATGATCACGGTCGGAACCGAGCCGGCACAGCCCTACGAGCTCTGGGCCACGGATACCACCTTCCGGGTTATCAAGGAAGGCGTCGAGTTCGCTGGGAACCTGAACGGGTCCACGGTGTCGTACTACGACGCCGCCACGAACACCATCTTCACCGGGATCGAGCACCCGCCCAGCCATGCGCCGGTCGATCAGCCTGCCACTCTCCGCTCGATCATCGCGTCTGGGCAGGCCCAGGTGACCGGGTCGACGATCGTCGACGGCGTGCCTGCGGACGTCCTGTCGCTGACGAACCAGCCCGTCGGCGGTGGGCTGGAGAACGGCACCTTCGACGTGGCCAAGAGCGACTATCGCCCGTTGCTCGTCCAGACCACCGTGGCGTGCGCGCAGGGACAGTGCCCGGAGACCATGCAGTACGAGACCTACGAGTACTTGCCGGAGACTCCCGCCAATCTCGCCCTGCTTGATCTGAGCGCACAACACCCACAGGCGAAGGTGGTGAACGGCGCCGGACAGGAGGCCCCGAGAGTTTGATTCAGTCCCGACAGCCTGTTCGAGGCCGAATGCTTGTCGCCGACTGGCGGGACGTCAAAAAACCAACGTGACCATGCCGCTTTCGGCATGCGCACGCCGGCCGAGTTCGTCGAGTGGTGGCGGACCAACCAGCTACAGCTCACATGACGGGTGGGTCGACCAGTGGGGCCAGGTTGGTTTAGCGGGTCCAAGCGAACTGAGCGAGGGTGCACTGGCGCCTCCCTCGTTCTTGCTCATCGGCACGAGGCGAGGAGAGAGATCGTGAAGTGGAGGAAAAGCAGTTTGGCGCGTTGGCGTTGCGGCGGTCCCGGCGTGCTCGCCGGGCTCACCCTGGTCGCCGTGCTGTCGGCGGCATGTTCATCGCCGTCACCGAGTCGATCGATCGCCAGTCTGTCGAACGGATCGACCACGACGACTCGCCCGGCGCTCACTCCGGCGGAGCAGTCCGCGAAAAGCGATCAAGAGATGGTCGACTACGCGCGCTGTTTGCGAAGCCACGGGATCAACGAGCCGGATCCGGTGAAGGTTGCAGGCCATCCAGGGCTATCAATGCAGGTCCCGACCCGGACGCCGTCGAACGGAACCGCCATCGACGCATGCGATCACCTCCTTGGACCCCAGTTGACCGGGAACGGGGGAGCCGCTGCTCCAGCGATCTCCGCGACAAGGCTCAGCGCGCTGACGAAGTACGCGCAATGCATGCGCGCCCACGACATCTCGATGCTCGACCCGGACCAGTACGGGAACATCGGCCTCGGCAAGGTCGCGGGGATCGATAAAGGCTTCGGCCGTAACTCGCCACAGTTCCGATCGGCAGACACCGCTTGTCGCTACTTGTTGCCCGCAGGCACCCACGACGTCGGGAACGGGCCATGAGGCGTCCGATCGTCGTCACCGCCGGGGTCGTGGCCGCGGCGATCGCTGGGTCGGTCGCGACGATCGCGGTGCGCGGAGGGTCCTCGGCTCCCGCGACGCCGAAGCCGCCTCCGGTGACCACCGCGACCGTCATGCGAACGACGCTCACTGACTCAGTGCTCACGGCCGGCACACTCGGTTACACGGGCGCCTTCACCGTGTCGCCGCCGAGCGGGACCTCGCCGAGCGCGGTCAGCCAAGCGGAGCAGGCCGCAGCCACAGCCGAGCAGAAAGTGAGCGCGGACGAGCAGGCACTTTCGAGCGCCACCGCCCTCGAGCGCCACCAAGGTACGGTCGCCGCGGCGAGCGCTTCGCTCTCGGCGGCAGAGACGGCGCTCACGCAAGCACGTGCCCAGCTGTCGACTGACCAACAGCTCGCAGTTGAGTCCGCCACAGTGGTGTACGAGCGGGTGATCGATTCGCGCGAAGCATCTCGCTTCGCGCGAAGCATCCGCGAAAAATGACGATCACCGCACCAACCTTCAAAACCTGAGAAGTAACGAAGGAGAAGGTGCGATGA
>DATCDR010000174.1:0-6630 GCA_036510575.1 Acidimicrobiales bacterium
CCCAACTACAGCCCGGCTCCGGTCCGATTCGTCGCCGGCTCCGGCGCGCACCTGACCGACTCGGAGGGCCGCGACTACCTCGACTTCCTTGCCGGGATCGCGGTCGTCGCGCTCGGGCACGCCAACCCGGCGGTGCAGGCCGCGATCGCCGAGCAGGCAGGGACGCTGCTGCACGTTTCAAACCTTTTCGAATCCGGTCTAAACGAAGAGGTCGCCGAGCTGCTCGATTGGCTGATCGGTGACGGTTCGCCTGCTGGCGGGAAGGTGTTCTTCGCCAACTCCGGCGCGGAGGCAAACGAGTGTGCGATCAAGCTCGCCCGTCGATTCGGCGGCCGCGGGCGACACACTGTGGTCTCGGCGTACGGCTCATTCCACGGTCGGACCCTTGCGACGCTGCACGCGACCGGTCAGCCTGCCAAGCACGAGGCCTTCGCGCCGCTCCCTGAGGGCTTTCGTCACGTCGCCTACGGCGATCTAGATGCGCTCGATACCGCACTCGATCCGAGCGTCGTCTCCGGGCTGTTGCTCGAGGTCATCGAAGGCGAGAACGGTGTCGTCCCCGCTCCTCCCGGCTACCTCGCGCGAGCTCGAGAGCTCTGTAGCGAGCGGGGGATCTTGTTGATGCTCGACGAGATCCAGACCGGCCTCGGCAGGACGGGCCGCTGGTTCGCGTTTCAGCGAGAGGGCGTGGTCCCAGACGTCGTGACGATGGCCAAGGCACTCGGCAACGGTGTGCCCGTCGGTGCCTGCTGGGCACGAGCGGACGTCGCTGAGGTCTTCCGACCAGGTGATCACGGCTCGACGTTTGGTGGGCAGCCGCTTGCGATGTCGGCGGCAAGGGCGACGTTGCAGACGATGATCGAGATGGACGCCCCGGCGGTGACGACCAAGATGGGGGAGTACCTCGCCAACTCGGTCGCCGCACTCGACGGGGTGGTGAGCGTCCGAGGCGAAGGGCTGCTCCGTGCCGCCGTGCTTGAAGAGGGTCTCGACGCCGCCGCCGTGACATCGACGGCACTTGCGCGCGGGCTGATCATCAATGCGCCGGTTGCCGGTGTGCTTCGTTTCGCACCGCCGTACATCATCAGCGAAGCCGAGGTCGATCAGGCAACCGCGATCTTAAAGACGGTGCTCGACGACGCGCTCGCCGAGCGGTCAGCCAAGGCGCACTGAGCAGATGGATTTTCTCCAGATAAGTGACCTCTCCGGTGGCGGGCTCGCAGATGTCCTTGAACTGGCCAAGGCACCAAATGGCGGGCGACCGCTCGCTGGACGAGGCGCGGCGCTGGTCTTCGAGCACCCCTCTGCACGGACGCGAAATGCTACCGAGATGGCAGTCGCCGAGCTCGGTGGGCATCCCGTCACGATTCGCGGCGAAGAGGTGGGCTTTGACCGCCGTGAGTCGGTGGAAGACGTTGCTCGGACGCTCGGGTGCTACCACGCGGCGATCCTCGCAAGGGTCGCCGCTCACTCGACCCTTGAGCGGATGTCGGCGGCGCTACGCGGCTCGGGCGCGGCGGTGCCGGTCGTGAACCTGCTCTCGGACCTCGAACATCCGACCCAGGCGCTCGCTGACCTCCTCACCATCGACCAGTGCCTCGGTGGACTGGCCGGCGTGGCGGTGGCCTTCATCGGCGATTCCAACAACGTCGCGCGATCCCTCGGTGACGCGTTGGCGCTAACTGGCGCGTCGCTCCGGGTTGCCTCGCCATCCGGCTTCTCCTTCGATGCCGCCGACGTGGCGCGGGTGGCCGCGCTCGGCGGGGAGCTCGTGCTTTGTGGAAGCGCCGAGGAGGCTGCAAGCGATGCCGACGTGCTCTACACCGACGTCTGGATCTCTATGGGCGAGGAATCACAAGCAGCAGAGAAGCGAAAGGCCTTCGCCCCGTTCACTATCGACTCGGCAATGCTAGCGAGGGCCAAACGCGAGGCGATCGTCATGCACTGCCTTCCCGCACACCGGGGCGAGGAGATCACCGCCGAGGTTCTCGACGGGCCACAAAGCAGGATCTGGCTGCAGGCAGAGAACCGGCTGCACTCGATCCGAGGGCTGCTCGAGTACCTCTTCGACCCAGACAATCTGGCGAAGTAGATGGCCAGGGTCCCAAAGAATCGTCGGCAGCACCTGATCGCTGGCCTACTTGGCGATCATCCAGTCACGAGCCAGGGTCAGCTCGTGGAGCTGTTGGAGGTGGAAGGAATCGAGTCGACCCAGGCAACAGTGTCGCGAGACCTCGAGGATCTTGGCGCCGTAAAGGTCCGGATGCCTGGCGTCGACCGGCTCGTCTACGCGATCGCGGAGCTGCCAAAAGATCAGGTTGCCCCGCTCGACCACCTGCGGCGAGTGCTCGGCGAATGGGTGGTGGACCTCGCGGTGTCAGGCAACCTGGTCGTTGTTCGCACTCCGCCTGGCTCAGCCCACGTTGTCGCCTCCGCGCTCGACCGCACCAAGATCGAGGGCCTTCTCGGCACGGTGGCAGGTGACGACACGATTCTCGTGATCGCTGAGGAGACCCACGGCGGAAAGGCGCTCGCCGAGCGGTTGGGTCAGCTCGCAGGGAAGTAAGCGCAGGCAGGTAGAAGATCTTTGGCGGCAATAACTGAGAGGAGCACCACCAGTGGCAAAGCGCGTCGTGCTTGCGTATTCGGGCGGACTCGATACGTCGGTTGCAGTCCGATGGCTGAACAAGGAGCGCGGCTATGACGTGATCGCCGTAGCGGTCGACGTCGGGCAGGAGTCCGACTTCGTCTCCGTGAAGGAGCGTGCGCTCGCCGCGGGAGCGATCGAGGCGATCATCATCGATGGGCGAGCGGAGCTGGCGGAGAACTTCGCGCTGCCCGCACTGCAGGCGAACGCGCTCTATGAAGGCAAGTACCCCCTCGTCTCGGCGCTCAGTCGGCCGTTGATCGTCGGCCATCTCGTTGCTGCCGCCAGGCGGTTCGACGCGCAAGCCGTCGCGCATGGCTGCACGGGGAAGGGCAACGACCAGGTCCGCTTCGAGGTCGGAACCCGTTCGCTAGCTCCTGATCTCGAGATCGTGGCCCCTGCACGAGAGTGGGGAATGACCCGCGAGGAGACCGTCGACTACGCAGAACGCGAGGGTGTCCCGATCACCGCGTCGCGCGGTCGCATTTACTCCATCGACGAGAATCTCTGGGGAAGGGCCGTTGAGTGCGGCGCGATCGAAGATCCGTGGGCGGCCCCACCCGACGACGTCTACGCCTTGACCCGAGAGACCCTGACGTCCCCCGTCGAGGTGGTGGTCGGCTTCGTCGCAGGCGTGCCGGTCAGCCTCGACGGCAACCATCTTCCACTCGTCGAGCTCATCGCACAGCTCGGCGCAGTCGCCGGCTCGGCAGGATACGGTCGGCTCGATCTCGTCGAGAACCGCCGCGTCGGCATTAAGAGCCGCGAGATCTACGAAGCGCCAGCGGCGCTCGCTCTCATCGCCGCGCACCAAGATCTCGAGAGCCTCACCTTGGAGCGGGACGTCGCGCACGAAAAGCTCAGGCTCGAGCACCGGGTCGCGGAGTTGATCTACGACGGGCTGTGGTACTCGCCGCTTCGTGAGGCCCTCAGTGCCTTCGTTACCTCGACGCAGCGAAACGTCACCGGAGAGGTGCGGCTCCGCTTCGCCCCCGGTGGCGGAATGAGCATTGTCGGCCGGAGGAGCCCGGTCGGGCTCTACGACTATGGGCTGGCGACCTATGACGCCGCAGACACCTTCCACCACCAAGATGCTGAGGGCTACCTGCGGATCTACGGCCTAGGCGTCGAGACGTGGGCGCGTCGTCAAGGCGGCGCGCTGAACGGAGCGGCCGAGGCGTGACGCTCTGGTCCGCGCGCATGGGCGCCGAGCCTTCCGAGGTGATGATGGCGTTCACCTCCAGCCTCGAAAGTGACCGCCGTCTCGCGCCAGACGACGTGCGTGGCTCGGCTGCGCACGTCCGCGGGCTCGGGCGCGCCGGCATCTTGTCCGCAGATGAGGTCGACGCACTGCTCGCGGCACTCGACACGGTCGGAGCCGAGCTCGAGAGCGGCACCTTCGTCTTCGAGGAGAGCGACGAGGACGTCCACACCGCGATCGAACGTCGCCTTACCGAGATCGCCGGCGAGGTGGGAGCCAAGGTTCATACCGGTCGGAGCAGAAACGATCAGGTTGCTACGGCGCTTCGGCTGCATCTGCGTCGTCGTCTGGTCTCGATCGGCGAGGAGCTCGCCGGACTCGTCGATGCGTTGGTGCAGCGTGCCGCGGACGCAGGTGAGCACTACGCGCCTGGCTACACGCACCTGCAGCGGGCTCAGTCGGTACTCGTCGCTCACCAGCTGCTGGCACACGCCTGGTCGCTGCTTCGTGATCTCGACAGGCTCTTTGACGCATATCGTCGAGTCGACGTGTCGCCGCTCGGAGCAGGCGCGCTCGGTGGTTCCAGCTTGCCGCTCGACCCGGACGGCGTCGCGCGCGACCTGTCGTTCTCTGCCAGGTTCACGAACTCCATCGACGCGGTCGCCGACAGGGACTTCGTCGCGGAAGTCCTCTTCGTACTCGCACTGGCTGGAGTCCACGCTTCTCGTCTCGGTGAGGAGATCGTCCTTTACTCCTCTGAGGAGTTCGGTTTCTACCGGCTCGACGACGCTTGGGCGACCGGCAGTTCGATGTTGCCGCAGAAGAAGAATCCCGACGTCGCCGAGTTGGCGAGAGGCAAGTCAGGCCGTCTGATCGGCCACCTGACGGGGTTGCTCACTACGCTTAAGGGTCTTCCGCTCGCCTACAACCGCGACCTCCAAGAGGACAAGGATCCCCTCTTTGACGCGCTCGACCAGATCGACCGGCTGCTTCCGGCGCTGTCTGGACTGATCGGGTCGCTCTCATTCAACTTCGTGGCGATGGAGAAAGCAGCCGACGCTCCGACGCTCGTGGCGATCGACCTCGCGGAGTTCCTCGTCGCGCGAGGTGTCCCGTTCCGTGAGGCACATGGGATCGTCGGTGCTTTGGTGCGTCGCTCACTTGCCGGTGAGGGAGCACTGTCCGAGCTCGCTGCAGCCGATCCTCGCCTCGGCGAGGAGAGCGCCGAGCTCTTCGTGCCTGGCTCTTCGGTCAAGCGCCGACAAAGCCCCGGTGGAGGCGGCATTGCAGCGGTAGCAGAGCAGCGCCTCGAGATCGCAGCCGCGCTCGCCGCGATGCGTTCGCGCCTGGATTCGCTTGCCTGCTAGCGAGGGCACCGCTCGGCCCTTGGGCGTCACCGTTTCGCGCGAGCGCCTGGATGGGACGCCGATCGAGGTCGCAGCGCAGCTCTTGAATCTGGTGTTGACCACTGGTGAGACCGCAGGACGGATCGTCGAGGTGGAGGCCTATGCGGGAGCAGAAGATCAGGCGAGCCACGCATTTCGGGGCAGAACCGCGAGGACCGAGGCGATGTTCGGTCCTCCGGGGCTGTTGTACGTCTATTTCACCTACGGCATGCACTACTGCGCGAACGTCGTCTGTTGGCCAGAAGGTGTCGCCGGCGCGGTGTTGATCCGGGCGCTCGAGCCGCTCGCCGACCTCGACGTGATGCGGGAGCGCCGCGGTCGTGACGAACCCGCGTACCGGATCTGCTCGGGACCGGCGAAGCTCTGCCAGGCGCTTGGCATCACCCGTCTCGATGGCGGCATCGATCTGTTGGCAGATGGCAAGGTACGACTGCTCGACGACGGCGTTCCGCCGCCGGAAAAACCGGAGAAAAGGCCGAGAATCGGGCTTTCAGCGCGCGTGGGGTCCGCCCGTGCGCTAGCTTGGAACCTCTCAGTTAAAGACCATTTGTCGGTGACTGGAGCGAAGACGCGAACGGGTTGACACTGTTCGTGTTGGTGGTAGGGTAGTGACCCAGCAGAAAACGAACTTGTTGTTTGAGCTGGTACCGGAGCGTGGCGGTTTATCTGTCATCCCCGGAGCGATGTGGGTAGGCCGGTCTTTGACAAGGCGCCCTGCAGAGCGCGAAGGCACCTCCTTCTGAAGAGAAGCGTGTCGTGTCGCCGCTCCTTGAAAACGGAATAGGAACAGCCAAAAGTAAGTGCGTGTGTCTTTGGCGTCGATTTTGATCTCAAAGACACAGAATTAGTCATGCACTGAATACGGACAACAACAAACCGTTTTGGTGCCAGTCAGCACGGGGTTCCAGCCCCGGGCTGGCTCTCTAGGATCAAAGCGTGGATCGTAAGGTCTACGTGAGGTCTCGATGGAGAGTTTGATCCTGGCTCAGGACGAACGCTGGCGGCGTGCTTAATACATGCAAGTCGAACGAGGTTCAGTCGGTGGTAACACTGACGAAGATCTAGTGGCGAACGGGTGCGTAACACGTGAGCAACCTGCCCCGAAGACCGGGATAACAGTGGGAAACCGCTGCTAATACCGGATGTCCCCACCACCTCGCATGGGGAGGTGAGGAAATGGATTCCGCTTCGGGAGGGGCTCGCGGCCTATCAGCTTGTTGGTGGGGTAATGGCCTACCAAGGCGACGACGGGTAGCTGGTCTGAGAGGACGATCAGCCACACTGGGACTGAGACACGGCCCAGACTCCTACGGGAGGCAGCAGTAGGGAATCTTGCGCAATGGGCGAAAGCCTGACGCAGCAACGCCGCGTGGGGG
>DATCDR010000175.1:0-54025 GCA_036510575.1 Acidimicrobiales bacterium
CAGGGGTCCGCCGGCCACCCGATGCGTGTAGATCAGCCGACCTCCGCCCGCCGCAAGCGTCACCGACGTCGCACTCGAGGCGGGTGTCGCGGCGGCACCAAGGACGAAGAGCGCCGCGACCACGACGAGGTGAGGAAGGTGTCCTGGCACTCGCGAGATGTCGTCCTCCAGTCAACCGAACCTCATATCGGCACTAACAGCGCTCCAAAACCACCGGTGAGTAGCGGAATCGGGACGATTGACATGCCGAACAAGATCGCCGTAAGCCGTTACTATCGGCAATCGGCAACGGAACTTTAATCACGCAACCCGGCTCCGACGTAAGGCGCCCACATTCTCTCGATCCTGGCGCTCATTTTCGAAGCGCTACTGACGCTGATCAGCGGCAGCGCTCTCTCGATGTCAAGCCCTTGTCGCAGACCTCCGCCGAACCGTCGACCGCGCTGAGCGCGAAGATGGGGCCGCTCCGAGCGCGGCCCCATCTTCGTCGTGCTTCGAAGTACGCCTCAGCGCTGCTTAGCCAAGTGACATGTTCTCGAAGAAGATGTTGAACTGGTTCGGCGTGAAGTCACCGACGTCGCTCAAGCTCTTCGCCGAAACCATGTACGCGTTCTTCGCGTACATGAAGACACCCAACTGCTGCTGGTTCTCGATGTTGCCGACCTCGGTGTAGACCCGCTGACGGGCCACCGGGTTGGCGTTCGCGAGGCCCTGGTTCAACAGACCCTGCAGGTCAGCATTGTTGTTGCCGGAAAACACGGTTCCAGCAGAGAGGTTCGCGAAGAACTCCGAGTCGTTAATCCCCGGGTCGGTTCCGACGCCCCAGTTCTCATCGATTGCCTGCCAAGCCCCGGAGAAGGTGATGCCGAGCATCTGCTGCAACGAGTAGTCCTGGATCGTGACCTTGATGCCGGCCGCTTCCCACATCGTCGCGATTGCCTGCACCTCGTTGATGAAGAACGCGTTGTTCAGCGTGGTGCTGAGGTCGACGCTCAGACCACCGGGGATCTCCGCGACGAGTTTCTTCGCCTTTGCGAGGTTGTAGCCGCGGTAGTTCTTGTTGGTCTGGGTGTAGAAGAGCTGACCGGGTGCGGTCTGTGACTGCACGGTCTTGTAGGCGCCGTTATAGAGACCAGCGACAAGGGCCTTGGAGTCCGTCGCGTAGGCGACTGCCTCTCTGGCCAAGATGTTCGCGAACGGGCCGTGGATCGTGTTCAAGTTGATGAACTCGGTAACCATCGCGGGGAGCTTGCTCACAACTAGACCCTGCTTCCCAACCGAGTTGAGCAGCGGAATCGTCGTTACGCCCATAGCTAGCTGCGCTTCACCGGACTGCAATGCGTCAAGCGCGCTCTGGTCCGAGCTCACGTTGGTGAAGTCGATTCCCGCAAGCAGCGGGTGACCCTTCTCCCAGTACCTCGTGTTCTTGACAAGGTTGAGCTCCGCGCTCGCCTCGTTGGTGGCGATCTTGAAGGGACCAGCACCGATTGGGTTCTGCGCGTAGGCAGCCTCGCCCATCGAAGTCAGCGCGCTCTGGTCGACCGTCCAGTTCCAGGCCTCGTTGATGAAGGCAGGAACGATGGCGACGTCGGCCTCCTTGAGTGGGCAGGTAACCGTCAAGCCCGATCCCGAGCACCCAGCCGCCGTGAGGGGAAGGTTCGAGAGGCCGATGTTGCCGAACGACGGCGTCGTGTCACGGTTGATGCTCCACGCGACGTCCGAAGCGGTGAGTGGGTCGCCGTTTGAGAAGACGAGGCCCTTTCGAAGCGTAAAGACAAGCGTCGAGTTGTGGTTCGTCAGCTTCCAGCTCGTCGCCTGGTCAGGAACGACCACGTTGTTCGCGGTCATCTCGAAGAGCTGTCCGTAGATTTCATTCAGGTAGGCCGCGTCAGCGGTGTCTTGTGTGTCGGTGGCAGAGTCCAGACCTGGCCACTGTGAGGCGACTATCTCGACTTGCAACGTGCCGCCTGCTTTAGCGGGCTGGCTAGTGCTGGCTGAGGCGATGCTCGTCGCACCTGCACCAAGTGCGAGCGCTGCGGTCATCGAAGCCAGAACTATTGAACGGAGTACGGCTGTTTTCAATTTTGCCCCTTTTGTGCGCCGGATTACCGGCGAGTCGTAGATGCAACAAGCACGGAAGACACACCGCCGCGTCGCCCGGTGAATCCTCAACTAGCGAAATCATTGTAATCTGACCGCCATGTGATCGCAATATAGCGACGTGCATCGTCAGACCGGGGCCGCTACTCGGAGCCGGATGCAGTGAACGGGGGTCAGCCCAGCTAAAGGCTTCCGAGGAGGCATGGCTACTTCGAATAGCTTAACTATCAGGCATAATAGGATGACCGAGAGACTCTGAGCACCGCGCAGCCGCCGAGCGGCGATCGCTAGAAGTTGATCATGTGTCCCGTAAGGCCATGTACGGCTTCCTTCACTGCTTCACCCATCGTGGGGTGAATATGAACATTCCGTGCAAGTTCCTTCGCATTAATGTCATATTGTTGTGCCAACGTCAGCTCCGAAAGGAGCTCACTCACGTCGTGGCCAATCACGTGTGCCCCGAGCAGCTCGCCGTGCTCTTCGTCGGCGATCAGCTTCACGAAACCGCCGGGATCACCCGAACCCTGCGCCTTGCCGTTGGCGGTGAAAGGAAACTTCACAACCTTGATGGGAAATCCAAGCTCACGAGCCTGCGCCTCTGTGTAGCCGAAGCTCGCGATCTGTGGCTGGCAAAACGTCGCCCGCGGCACCATCACGTAGTCGAGCACCATGGTCTCAGCACCGGCGATCGTTTCTGCGGCGATGACGCCCATCGCCTCGGCGGCATGGGCGAGCATCAACTTGGCCGTGACGTCGCCGATCGCGTAGATGTTCTCGACGTTGGTGCGACAGAAAAGATCGACATCGATGGCGCCGCGCTCGGTCAACGCGACGCCGGTGTTCTCCAGCCCATATCCCGCCACGCGCGGCTGGAAGCCGATCGCTTGTAGGACACGATCAGCGGTCAATACCTCTTGGACGCCGTCGTGAGAGACCGTCACACTCACCTGCGTGCCCGAATCGTCGATTGACTCGACGCGCGTCGACGTCATCATCTTGATGCCGAGCTGGCGATAGCGCCTGGCGAGCTCCGCTGATACCTCTACGTCTTCAAGGGGAACTATCCGATCGAGGAATTCGACGATGGTGACGTCGACTCCGTAGTTACGCATCACGTAGGCGAACTCGATTCCGATCGCGCCGGCGCCGGCGATGATCACCGATGCCGGTAGCTCTCGATCGAGGATCTGCTCTTCGTAGGTCACCACCCGCTCGGACAACGTCGTACCGGCCAAGAGCCTCGTCGTCGCGCCGACGGCGATGATGCAGTTGTCGAATGACACCTGCTGGGTCCCGGACTCGCCCTCAACGACCATCGTGTGTGCATCGACGAAGCGGCCCTTCCCGTTCAGCTCCGTGATCGCGTTCTTTTTCATCAGGTAGTGGACGCCCTTCACACGACCGTCAGCCACGACCCTGCTGCGGTCGAAAGCCGCCCCGAAGTCGACGACGATCGGTGCGCCAGATGAGATGCCGAATGTCTCGGCCTCGGCGGTGACCAGATGCGCGAGCTCAGCGTTTCGAAGCAGGGCCTTCGACGGAATGCAACCGACGTTCAAGCAGACTCCGCCCCAATACTTCTCCTCCACCACCGCCGCGCGGAGCCCGAGCTGTGCCGCGCGGACAGCCGCGGTGTACCCGCCTGGTCCTGCACCGAGTACGACGAGATCAAAGTCGGAGGCCATGGAGATGATTTTGCCGCCTCTCGCGCCATTGCACCAACCAACGGCCGCCGCATCGACAGCGCACGGAAAGAAACCCAGCATTCAGTAGTACCTAAGCTGGCTGTCATGGTCCTTCAGCCCGCCGCGACGCTTCGATCCAAGAACGGGATGGTCTGCGCGATCGACCACCTAGCTGCCGGTGCTGGAGTGGAGATGCTCAGACGTGGCGGTAGCGCAGCGGACGCTGCGATCGCCACCAATGCCGTCTTGGCAGTGACGAGCCAACACCTCTGCGGCATGGGCGGAGATCTCTTCGCCGTCGTCACGCCACCAGGCGAGCGCCCCATCGTCTTGAACTCCTCTGGCAGGGCGGGATCTGGGGCGGACCCGGAACGCCTCCGAAACGCTGGCCACAGCGTGATGCCGTTCTTCGACGACATCGCGTCCGTCACTGTGCCCGGTTGCGTCGATGGATGGATCGCGCTGCACGAACGCTTCGGCCGGCTCGAGTTCGCTGAGTTGCTCGAACCCGCGCGCGCCTACGCAGAAGAGGGATTCCCAGCCTCGCCAACGCTGGTTGAGGACTTCGCGGCGGTCGCCGGACTAGAAGAGGCAGCCGACTACACCGCCGACGGGCCGCTCCACGAGGGCGCGCTCATCCGCAGACCTGGGGTTGCACGTACCCTCGCCGCTATCGCCGCTGGCGGCAGGAGCGCGTTCTACCAGGGCGAGTTCGGAGAAGGACTGCTGCGCCTCGGCGGCGGCGAGTTCACGAGCGCTGACCTGGCATCACCAATAGCGGAGTGGGTCGACGCCATATCGGTCGAGGCCTTCGGCGCGCGCATCTGGAGTGCTCCGCCAAACTCTCAGGGCTACCTGACCCTCGCCGGAGCGTTCATCGCTTCGCGGCTCGATCTTCCCGACGATCCTGACAGTGACGCCTTCGCTCACCTGCTGGTCGAGGCGTCGAGACAGGCGGCCTTCGACCGGCTTGCGGTTCTAGCAGAGGGAGTGAGCGGCGCCTCGCTCCTCGATCCGACAGAGCTCGAACGACGACACCAACGCATCGACCCTAATCAGGCCGCCACACTTGGCGATCACTACCAAGAGGGTGAAACGACTGCCTTGCTAGCTGTGGACCGCGACCGGCTCGGCATCAGCGTCATCCAGTCGAACGCCTCCGGATTCGGGTCGCGCCTGATCGTGCCCGGCGTGCGGATCTTTCTCCACAACCGCGGCATCGGGTTCTCCCTCGAGGCGGGTCATCCGGGCGAGTACGGACCCGGGAAGCGACCCGCGCACACCCTTTGCCCAACAGCTGTCACCAACCTCGACGGCACACTTCGCGGCGTGCTCGGCACTATGGGCGGCGACAGCCAACCGCAGGTGTTGCTGCAGCTGCTAACGCGATGGCTGCACTACGGACAGTCACCAGGTGACGCGTTGGCAGCAGGTCGCTTCGTGCTCATCGATCCAGACGGAGGAGGGTCGTTCGACACCTGGCGCAGGCGCGGGCGAGTCGAGGTCGCGCTCGAAGGCCAGGCACCAAGTGGTTGGGATGCAGGCCTTCAGGCACGCGGCCATCGCACGACGCGCCGCCCGGCGTTCTGGCGTCAGTTCGGCCACGCCCACCTGATCGCCGTCGACCAAGGCGCGCTCGCCGGCGCGACCGAGCCGCGGACCCGATTCGGCTCGGCGAGCGGCTACTAGTCGGATCCCGCCCGCCCGAAGGCGTGCCATTATCGAAGGATGCCTCGTCCCTTCGACGTCGTCGTCTTCGACTGGTACGCCACGCTCGGAGCACCCGCGCCAGACGACTGGTGGAACAAGATGTTCTCGCTGATCGAGGCTGCCGGAGGCGTCATCCCCGAAACCGCGGTCGGAGGTTGGACGACCCCGCTGCTCGAGCACGTCGACGCCTCGGTTAGTGAAGCGACCTACCGCTCCTATGAAGATCAACAGCTCCGAGAGCTCTTCGAGGCTTGCGGACTCTCCCGCGAGGTCCAACTCCAGCTCGGTCCATCGGTGATGGAGCTTCGCGAGCTCGAGTACATCGTCGTATTTCCCGACGTCGTGGAACTACTCGAAGAGCTGCGAGCAGCAGGCGTGACGATCGCGCTCTGCTCCAACTGGAGCTGGGATCTCGCTCGGCACCTGGATCACAACGAGATCACGCGCTATTTCGACATCGTGATCTGCTCTGCGATCGTCGGCTACCGCAAGCCACACCCGAGCATCTTCGCAGCACTGCTCACCGAGCTCGAAACGCTGCATCCACAACTCGATCGCTCGCGAGTCGCGTTCGTCGGGGATGACTGGGACGCCGACGTCGGGGGAGCATCCTCGGGGGGCCTGACCGCGATCCATCTTGCGCGAGCAGGTTGCACCGTCGGGTCGCACGCCGAGATCCCTTGTGTTAAAGATTTGCGCGAGATTGGTCGGTACCTTCTCGACGAGACAGGGACCTGAGGAAGCACTCGGCAGGAAACCGGCAGAGAGTGGAGCGGTCGGCACGGAGCTGGCCCGTACGCAACACGGGGAGAGCGCATGCGACGAAGCACCGATCGGATTCTCGTCTCACACGCGGGTGCCCTTCCGGCAACCGAAGAGCTCCAGGCCCTCCGCCTCGCCGGTTCGGATGAGCAGGCCGAGTACGACAAGGTCCTCCCAGGAGCTGTCGCGGACGTCGTCCGCCACCAGGTCGATCTCGGCCACGACATCATCAACGATGGAGAGCTGTCCAAGCGAGGTGGGTTCTCCAACTACATCGCCGAGCGGATGACCGGTATGGAACGGCATCCCCTGCCCGACGGGGCGAAGCCGCGAAGCGTCAACGCACGGGACCGGCGCATGTTCCCCGGCTTCTACGAGGCAGGCCTTGGCACCGGCGCTCGCCGCCCAGGCAGGCTCGCGCCAGTCGGGAACGAGAGCAATCCGTTCTTCGTCACAGAGCCACTTAGCTACACCGGTGGTGCGTCGATCGCCGCAGACATTGCACGCCTAAAAGCCGCAGCCGAAGGACTCGATGTCGAGCTCTACCTGCCAGGAATCGCTCCAGGGACCGTCGAGCACTGGCTCTGGAACGACTACTACGCCTCGGACGAAGAGTTCCTCTTCGCGCTCGCGGACGTGTTGCACGAGGAGTTCAAGGCCATCACCGATGCAGGAATCATCTTGCAGGTCGATGATCCTGACCTGCCCGACGGCTGGCAGATGTTCCCGGACATGACCGTTCCGGAGTACCACCGATACGCGGAACTCCGGGTCGAGGCGATCAACCACGCCATCCGCGACCTGCCCGAGGAACTCCTCCGGCTCCACATCTGCTGGGGCAGCCAGCACGGGCCACACGCCGATGACATCCCCCTTACCGAGATCCTCGACACGGTGCTGAAGGTCAAAGCCCAGTGCCTCTCCGTCGAGGCGGCGAACCCGACGCATGAGCACGAGTGGGCAATCTGGGAGGATCGCAAGCTGCCAGACGGCATGATCTTGATGCCTGGGGTGGTGGGGCATGCGACGGACCTGATTGAGCATCCCGAGCTCGTGGCACAGCGTCTCATCCGCTACGCGAATCTTGTCGGCAAGGAGAACGTCATCGCCGGGACTGACTGCGGGCTCGCGCCACGCGTGGGTCATGCCGAGATTGCCTGGGCCAAGCTCGACTCCCTTTCGAAAGGCGCTGCGCTCGCATCTGAGCGGCTCTGGAAGTAGCCAACTCGGCAACGGTGCTCCTCGCCGCGAGCGCCCGTCCGCACCGAGCGCCCCACAAGACGCGGCGACACCAAATGCCCGGTGAAGAATGAGCGCCTGATGAGCGCGCCAGGCCACGCAGTCGAGAACTCCGAAGACGGCCCGGTCGCGTTCTGGAAGCGCCGCTCGGTACACCTCGCCGTCGGGGTGCTCGTCGTCTACGCCGTCATCGCCTGCCTGATCTTCTGGCCGACTGGGCCGCTCGACTCGACGAACTTGCCGAAGGGCGTTCTCGGTGATCCCGACGAGACGACCTGGTTCCTCGCGTGGACACCATGGGCGCTCACGCATGGTCACAACATCCTCCTCAGCAATGCGATCGATCTCCCTCGCGGGGTGAATCTCGCCAACAACACCTCGGTCCCACTGCTCGGAATTCTCGCGACGCCGTTCACGCTCACCCTCGGGCCGATCGCCACATTCAATCTCCTGCTCAGATGTGCGCTCATCTTCTCTGCGGGGACGAGCTACTTCGTATTCCGTCGTTGGTGCACCGGGACGACCGGACCATTTCTCGGGGGCCTGCTCTTCGGATTCTCACCGGCGCTGCTCAGCCACTTGCACGCGTTCGGCCACCTCGACTTGATATTCGTCCCATTCCTGCCAGCGCTGGTCGCCCTCGTCGACGAGCTCGTCGTGCGCCAGAAACGATCGCCGGTGCCAATCGGCTTGCTGCTCGGTGCTGTCGCCGCGGCCGAGTACCTCGTGAGCGCAGAGCTGTTCGCCGATGCCGCGCTGCTCGGTGCGGCCGCGCTGCTCTGGCTCGCCGCCCGACATCACCGCTTGGTGCGATCGCATTGGCGTCATCTGGCTGTCGGGCTCGGAGCTGGGCTCTGTTGCTTCCTGGTGATAGCTGGCTATCCGATCTACCTGGCCCTTCTCGGGCCGAACCACCTCACCGGGCCGGTCCAGGCCGTCGCGCATCTCCAGCGCTTCCGAAGCGATCTGGCTGAGATCGCGCTGCCGGACCCTCGCCAACTGCTGGCGCCGGCTCGTCTCGCTCGACTCTCAACACAGACGCTCGCTCCGGTGACCAAGACGGGCGGCGCCGGTGAGCTCGGTGGGTATCTCGGCGTCCCGTTGCTCATCACCACCGCGGCACTTGGCATTCGATTCCGCCGGATTCACGTGATCGGGGTTGCCGCGCTGCTCGCCTGGTGCGCCTTCGTCGCCTCACTCGGCTCGCGGCTGCAGATAGCAGGACATGTGACCGGAATTCCGCTCCCGGAGGTTGTGCTCGCAAAGCTGCCGCTCTTTGACAACGCCGTGCCCGCCCGATTCTCGATCTTTGTCGCGCTGTTCGTGGCAATGGCCTTCGCGATCGCACTCGACCGGTTCATCCACACTGGGCAGACGCAAACCCCGATGCGGATCGTCACCAGCGGCCTCGTCATTCTCGGAGTAGGCGCGTCTGTCGCCACGCTCGTCCCGCGCATCCCGGTGTCGAACGAAACGACGGCACTACCAACGGCGCTGGCTACGGCGATTCACCATCTCGTCCCCCCTGGTTCGGTCGTGCTCACCTACCCCTATCCCGAGTCCCCGTACGCCCAGGCGATGCTCTGGCAGGCAAGCGACGACTTCAGGTTCACCTTGCTCGGCGGGTACGCGAACATCCAGACGCCGAGCGGCAAAGGGCAGATCTTTCCCGTACTGACCCAGCCGGCGTACGTACAAGAGTTCCTCGGTGCCGCCGAGAGCGGCAACCGCGGCCACTACCCGCTACCAGGAGCGGCGGCGAATCCGGCTGCAGAACTCTGCTCGTTCATCGAGAAGAACCACGTCACAGCGGTCCTCTACCAGCCGTACGGACCAGGCGCCGCGGCGGTGCGGGAGCTGTTCGTGAGCGCGCTCGCGAAACCGTCGAGCCAGGCGGCAGGTCTTTCGGTCTGGGCGCTCCAGGCGACGAGCACGTGTAATGCCTCAGCGCCGCCCGCGGCCTCCTGAGCTCAGGGGCTCAGCGGCGGAGATCGGCACCACCATGGGCCGCGCATATTTCGAGGCCGTCAGGTCACACCCGTCGCAAAAACGTGGTGCGGTGACTCAGTGGCGCTGCTCGCGCGCCGGGATCGTGCTGATAAGCGCGCTGAGCTCATTTACCAACTCTGCGTTCGTCCGGGTGAAGAGCTCGATCGCCTCGTAGAGCTCCTCGGCCTCTGCCTCCTCTGCGGAGAGCTCGGCGGTCTTTGACCCCGTCTGGGTCTCAGCCACAGGTGCCTCCTCGACAACAGGACGGCTAGCCGCGGCTGCGACCTCTTCAGCCGCTAGCTCGGCAGCTGCTAAGAGTTGGCGGGCCTGCTCTTCGGCCTCGGCGACGATCCGAGCCGCGCGCTCCTCGGCATCTCGGACCTGCTGATCGATGCGAACCTGCGACTCGAGCACCAGTCGCCCGAGATCTCGCTGTGCTTTTTGGGCCAGTTCGACTCGCTCGGTCCACGACCGGGTCTCAGCGACCCACTCCTGCAGCGAGGTAAGCCGTGCGTCGACGCGCTCGACCTTGGCGCGCATGGCCCGAATGACTTCCATCTCCTCATCCGCGAAAAGATCCGCCCGAGCCTCGATTGCGCTCAGCTGGTCGACATCTTTCTCGGCTTCGGCTCGAGGGTCACCGTCGGCGGCCTCCTTCTCGTGCTTGCTTGCCTTGGTCACGCGGCCGTCCGAATCCCGATCCTCCACGAGCGACTGGCGCGCCGCAAGAATGCCCTTGCGGTCCGCCCGCAACCGACTGAGCAGGTCTGATGCGTTGGTTTCGGTCATCGTGGCTCTCTATTCCTCGTTCATGTGCAAGAAGGAAGTTCCTGCCGCGTCAGCCGCTAAATACCCGTCAGGGAATTCCGAGACCAACTACGTCGATCAATGTCGTCAGACAAAGCGTCCGAGTGCACCTCCTCAGTATGTAGTTAACGGCGGCTCCACTAATAGCTTTAAGACTCTCTTCGAATTCGCGCCTTTCTTATAAATCGCTCTTATAAACCGCCAAAAAATGTTAACGGGAGTTCAGCGGACATCCAAGCCACCGAGAGTGATGTAACGATGAATTCTTCTCGACGAAAACGCCGCGCGCTCCGAGCACCGCCATTGGGGTTGCGCCAGCACGCCTCGCGTCCGAACCCGATCGTGGTCCTGATGTGAACACCGACGCCGCGACCGGTCCGGGGTGGCGGCACCGAAAGCATCGGCCCGCGCACAGCGATCAGTCGGTGATCCGGACGCGCTGCCCGCTCGCCGAGGATGCCCGCAGGGCATCGAGAACCTGCTGGCAGCGCCACCCGTCGACGAAGTTCGGGGCCGGAGAGGATCCCTCTTCGATTCCGCGACAGAACTCCCTCGTGAACAAGCGAAACGGCATCAGCCGGTCGTCTCGATCATCACTGAACGGCTCGAGCTCGGACCGAACCTTTAGTTCGGTGAGCTGATCATCGACACCGAGGCGCGCGCCGAGGACCGTGCCATGCGCCGGAGGATTGAAGCCGTGCTGCGGCGTTACCAACGTGCCGCCATCGCCGTAAATCGCGATCGTCGATTCATCCGCGAATGGAGCGTTTCTGGTGGCGATCATGTCAGCGACAACTCCACTCACGAACCTGAGGGTGAACCCAAAGGTGTCGTCTGCATCGGCCAACACCATGCCGTCGGCGCTACGCCGATTCGGGGTAAGGGTGCGAAGCGATCCCGACACCTCCTCGACCTCGCCGAACCAATGTCGGAGACAGTCGATGTAGTGCGAGCCGAGACCGAAGAGGAACCCGGCGCCGGAGTCCGCAGCGTCGCGGCTGGCCTGATACTCGGGAGGCTCGCTCGGGGGGGCCGTGACCGGGCCGCGGACCAGCCGCAGCAGCACCATCTTCGGATTGCCGACATAGCCCTGGTCGAGGAGCTCTTTTACCGACATCCTCCCGGATGCAAAGCGGAACTCGTGAGCGATCATCGCCGTGCGGCCACTCGCCGCGGCCAGATCGGCCATCGCCTTGGCCTCGGCCACATTCAACGCGAACGGCTTCTCGCAGATGACGTGCTTACCGGCCCGAAGCGCGGTGGTGACCATCTCGAAGTGGAGGCCGGGCGGCGTCGCGATGCTCACCGCGTCTAGGCCCTCCATCGCGAGCATCGCGTCGAAGTCGGTGAAGACCTCCGTAATCCCAAATGCCACCGCCGCTTCCTCGGCTCGTTCGCGACGTCGAGCCATTACGGCCACAACGTCGAGGCCTTCGCTCACGAAGGCGGGAACGTGCACCGCCGTACCGAACCCGACGCCAACCACCCCGATGCGAATCGTCATCTCACATCCCTCCCCGCGCCTCTCTGAGTGTAGGCAACGAGCTCTACGTCAAAGGAGTTGCCTCAGAGGGCAACGGGAGAGCAACCGGCTCGGCAAGAAGCGGCGTCGCCGACGACCCGGGTGCCACCGGCAGCGAGATCGTAAACGTCGCGCCGTGCCCTAGCTCGCTTACGACCGACGCGGTGCCGCCGAGGGAGTCCACGATCGACGCCACGATTGCGAGCCCGAGCCCCGCTCCGCCGCTCATCCTCGTTCGCGACGGATCGGCCCGGTAGAAGCGCTCGAACAGATGCGGTAGATGTTCCGGCGAGATGCCCGGACCCTCATCAGTCACTGACAAGAACACGTCAGATCCCCGCCGCCCAGCGGTAAGGGTGACCTTGGCGCCAGCTGGCGTGTGCCGGAGCGCGTTCTGCAAGAGGTTCCCGACGACTTGACGCAGACGTGGCTCATCACCGAGTACGACCAGGGGTCCGGCGACCTGCAGCACGACCTCGCGGTCAGGTGCGAGTACCTCGGCGTCGCTTGCACTGTCAGCTGCGATCAGGGCGAGGTCGACCGGAACCTCCTCGAGCGGGCGACCTTGGTCGAGGCGTGCGAGGAGGAGCAGATCGTCGACGAGGGAACCCATACGGATCGATTCGTCCTCGATTCGCCGCATCGCGGTCGCGAGGTCGTCGGGCCGCTCCGCCGCTCCTCGTCGAAACAGCTCCGCGTAGCCGCGGATCGAAGTGACCGGGGTGCGCAACTCGTGGCTGGCGTCGGCGAGGAACTGGCGGAGGCGGTTCTCCGAAGCGCGCTGTTCGTTAAAGGAATACTCGATCCTTTCGAGCATCACGTTCAAGGACGCACCGAGGCGGCCTACCTCCGTCGAAGGCTCCACTCGGTCGACGCGACGCGAAAGATCGCCCGCCGCGATCGCCCCTGCGGTCTCTTCTATGTCGCCCAAGGGTCGGAGACCGACCCGTACGACGAAGTACCCGAGAAAACCAAGCAGCACCAACAACAAGCCACCAACACCGAGATCTACCAAGATCAGCCGATGCAGGGTCGCGTTCATCGACTTGAGCGGAATCGCGACGACCGCGACGCCGGGTGTGCTGGTGCTCGTCCCGAGGTTGAACTCGACGATGTTGGTCGGGTAGCCGATGACCCGGTACTCAAAGGACGGATCTCCGACCGATCCGACGGTGAGGTAGGTGAAGCTGCCAGGCCCTGGGCCGCTGCCGCTCGCGAGGCGCTCGAGCCTCGCGGCACTGAGCCGTGGCTTTGGTCCCAAGAAGTTCTGGATCGGGACCTTTACGACCCCGGCCGTCGTGTAAGCGGCACCGTAGGTCCCTGCAGGGGTATTGGTCGTAAACCTGACCGCCCCGCCGTTTTGCAGCGCGGCCGCGACAGCAGGCTCCGCTGCGACGAGTTGCGCGTCGATCCCGCCGAGCAGGAATGACTCGATGCTCTCAAAGACGATGGCGTTCGCGGCGATCAGGCCAACGAGCACGACCGCGATCAGTCCCGTGACGAGTCGGGCCCGGAGTGAGATCCCTTGTAGCCAACGCCCCCGGTAGCTCGTCTGCGCAGCAGTGGACAAAGACGGGGTCACGCCGTCAGGCCGAGGCAGGAATGCGCAAACTGTACCCGGCGCCGCGGATGGTGTGGATCAGCGGCGGACTCTCGACGTCCACCTTCTTTCGCAGGTAGCTGATGTAGGTTTCGACGACGTTGGCGTCACCCCCGAAGTCGTACTCCCATACGTAGTCGAGGATCTGGGCCTTGGAGATCACCCTTCGAGGATTCATCATCAAGTAGCGGAGCAGCTTGAACTCGGTCGGCGTGAGCTCGATCGACCTGGTCCCGCGAAAGACCTCGCGTGTCTCTTCGTCGAGCTCGAGATCACTAAAGACGAGCTTGCTGCCGGCCTCAGCAGAGTCCGACGCGCGCCGCAGCACTGCGCGAACCCTGGCGAGAAGCTCTTCGAGGCTGAACGGCTTCGAGACGTAGTCATCGCCACCGAGCGTGAGACCTCGAACCTTGTCCTCGGTCGCGTCTTTCGCGGTCAGAAAGACGATCGGAACCCGACGACCCTCTTGGCGGACGCGACGGGCTACCTCGAATCCATCGAGGTCGGGAAGCATCACATCTAAGAGCACGAGATGCGGCCGAAACGTCGAAATCGCGTCGAGCGCCTGTCGGCCCGTCGCAGCAGACTGGACATCGAAGCCCTCATAGCGCATCGCCGTAGAGATGAGCTCAGTGATGTTCTGCTCGTCATCGACGACGAGCACGCGATTCATCGGTGATTCCATCTGCCCAGTTTGCCAAAGAGCGCTGGCGGATTCCTGAGAGGAACCTGCGAACTTGCCGAGATCTACCTGGCATCGATACTGCGAGCAGGTGGAACAACGAGCCCAGGTCGGGGCGGGCGACACTTGCGGCACGACAGGGAAGCGACCAAGATGGCGCACGAAACTGCAACATCTCGAGGTTTCCCCTGGCGAGCACCACCAGGGGGTGAAAAGGGAAGCCGGTGAGAGACCGGCGCGGTCGCGCCACTGTGAGCGGGGAGCGAACCCGAAGTGCGCCACTGGGACATCTCGTCCTGGGAAGGCACGGGGGAACGACGATCCGTGAGCCAGGAGACCTGCCTCGGGTTCATTCAGTCGTCCCTCGCGCCAAGGGAGCGGTCACCCGCCGAGACACCGGAGCGAAGGTCGGCCTTACAGGGCCGCGCTCTACGGCCGGAAGGGTTCGGCAATGCACGCATCTCGCACCTCGTCGCGGAGGTCACATCACCTACGGCGACGCCTCGGCGTCGTGGTAGCTACGGCGGTCGCACTTCTCGCACCGGTGGCGATCGCCGCCACCTCGACGGCGACGACTGCACGGGCCAGCTTCCCGGTGACATTCGAGTCAGCGACTGGTCCCGTGACCTTAAAGGCCGCACCAACCCGGATCGTCTCGCTCTCGCCGACTGCCACCCAGATCCTGTTCGCGATCGGAGCAGGCAAGCAGGTCGTCGCGGCTGACGACGACTCCGCGCTGCCCGCCGACGCGCCGCGCACTTCGCTTTCGGGCTACGCCCCGAACGTCGAGGCGATCGCGCACTATCAGCCACAACTCGTCGTCATCTCCTACAACCCGAACGGCCTCGCGGCCGCGCTCGCAAAACTCGGCATTCCCGTCCTCGACCAGGACGCGGCGAACACGCTGCACGACACCTATGGCCAGATCGACGAGCTTGGCAGCGTGAGCGGTCACCGGAGCGGCGCACAGAACGTGATCGCGAAGATGCGCACACAGATCGCAGCGATCGTCGCCAAGGCGCCCCAGTTCTCGCCCAAGCTCAGCTACTACTACGAACTCGATCAGACCTTTTACACGGTGACGTCGAAGACGTTCGTCGGGTCGTTGATGTCGATGCTCGGTCTGCGCAATATCGCAGACGCCTCCCCTGCTGCGGCGAGTGGCTATCCGCAGCTCTCCGATGAGTTCATCGTCAAGGCGAATCCGAAGGTCATCATCCTCGCCGACACGGTCTGTTGCGGACAGTCTGCAAAGACCCTCGCCGCTCGCCCAGGATGGCAGTCGCTCGCTGCGGTCCGCACAGGAGGTGTCGTCGGCGTCAACGACTCGGTGGCATCCCAGTGGGGCCCGAACGTGGTCACGCTCGAGCGAGACGTCGAGTCGGCACTGGCACATCTCGCTACGAAGGACCATGCGACCGACGCCAGCGACCGCACGTGAGCACGAGCTCGCTGTAGGTGCACTCCGCCGACGAGGAGCAACCCTCGCTGATCAAGGCGTCGCGCCTACGAGTAGGTGAGGTCGCCTGTGGGGTCGTCTTCTTGGCGCTTGCCAGTGCGGTGGCCATCAGCATCGGGCCTGCCGACCTTCCCTTTGGCGGCGTGCTGCGCGCGATCGTGGCGCGGATCCCAGGAACCGGAGTGCGCTCGGGCCTGAACCCGATCGACAACGGCATCCTCTGGGACATCCGTGCACCAAGGATCGTCCTCGGTGGGATCGTCGGCGCAACGCTCGCCATCTCCGGCGCGTCCTACCAGGGTGTCTTCCAAAACGCCCTCGCTGATCCGTACCTTCTCGGCGTGGCATCAGGAGCAGGCCTCGGCGCCACGATCGCCATCGCCGTCGCGCACGTCGGCCTCGGTGCCACGATCGGCTTGTTGCCGCCCGCGGCATTTTTGGGCGCAGTATGTGCCGTCAGCGCCACCTACACGCTCGCGAAGAGCGGCAGGCACCGCAACACCCAGAGCCTGCTCCTTGCCGGAGTAGCTATCGGATCGTTTCTCACCGCGATCCAGACGTTCGTCCAACAGCGTGCCGAGCCGACGCTGCAGCAGGTGTACGCGTGGATACTCGGCGGCCTCGCCACGGCCTCGTGGGGAGAGGTCGTCCTCGTCATCCCCTACGTGACGGTCGCCGGGGCGATCTTGTTGTCGTGCAGGCGGATCCTCGACGTGCTCGCAGTCGGTGACGACGAAGCGCAAAGTCTCGGCGTGAACCCGGCGCGCGTGCGCATGCTCGTCGTCGCGGCCGCCACGCTCGGCACTGCCGCGGTCGTCTCGGTGTCCGGCCTGATCGGCTTCGTCGGCATCATCGTCCCGCACACGATCCGGTTGGTGGTCGGTCCGAGTTACCGCCGGATCTTGCCGCTCTCGCTGCTGTTCGGGGCTGGCTTTTTGATCTTCGCCGATCTCGTCGCGAGAACGGTGCTCTCGCCAGCTGAGGTGCCGCTCGGCGTCATCACCGCCGGCCTCGGGGCGCCGTTCTTCCTCGTCGTGCTACGAAATGCCCACTCGCTTTGACGAAATCACCAGCTACCGGGACCAACGCCGCGACCGGAGTCGATCTCTTGGAACTCTCCGTCTCCTACGGAGAGCGGCTCGTCGTCTCCGCCGTCTCGCTTCGCGTGATGCCAGGCGAGTGGCTCGGTCTCATCGGGCCGAATGGAGCTGGCAAATCCTCGCTGCTGCGGGCAGTGGCTGGGCTCGTCGCACACCGCGGTACGGTCAGGGTTGGTCTGAGCGAGGACCAGCCGACGCGACGCCGTCTCTCCCAGCTGGTGGCGTTCTTGCCGCAACGCCCGGAGCTCCCGCCGACGATGACCGTCGGTGACTACATCCTGCTCGGCAGGAGCCCCTACATCCCACTGTTCGGAAACGAACGCGGACCTGACCATCGTGCGGCAGATGCCGTCGTCACACGTCTCGGCCTCGCGCCCTTTGCCGATCGCCGCCTCGGCGAGCTCTCCGGCGGCGAAGCGCAGCGGGTGGTGCTCGCCCGTGCGCTCACCCAGGGCGCTCCGGTGCTTCTACTCGATGAGCCGAGTGCGGCCCTCGACCTCGGTGAGGGACAGCGTGTCCTCGAGCTCGTCGACGAGCTCCGCCGAGAGCGTGGACTCACGGTGATCTCAGCGATGCACGATCTCGGCATCATCGGGCAGTTCGCGGACCGTCTGGCCGTACTCGTCGCCGGCAACTTGACCCAGGTAGGCCTAGCTAAAGAGGTCCTCACCACAGCGGCGATCGAGCGTCACTTCGGAGCGTCGGTCCAGCTCGCCGACGATGGCTACGGCGGCATCGTGGTGGTGCCGGTACGCCGCCGACCGACCAGCATGAGCCCACTCGGACCGCGCCGCGACCGAAACGAAGAGCCGATCTACTAGCTCAACGGGAGCGCTCTCGTTGTACGTGCTCGATGCGAAGCCCAGGAGCAAGCCCCTCCAACCTGGCGTGCGCCCCGGAAGCATCGACGTCTACCCGGTTGCCGGCGAGCATCAGCCCCCTGATCGTGAGCTTGTCGAGAAGGTCGGGGACCGCGGGCTGGAGTCGCACCGTAGCGTCAGGCACGTCGGGATCGAGCCCGATGAAAGATCGCACGAGCGAGATCAACGACGCTGCGGCCCAAGCCTGTGGTGAGCAGGCCGCTGGGTACGCGACTGGCGCCGCGAACTCCTCGTGCGAAAACCCACAAAAGAGCTCGGGCAACCGACCACCGAAGGTCTCCGCAGCCGCTATCAGCCCGAGCCCGATCGTCGCCGCCTCGTCGTAGAAGCCGTAACGAGTGAGGCCGGCGACGCAGATCGCGGTGTCGTGCGGCCAGACCGAGCCGTTGTGGTAGCTCATCGGGTTGTAGGCGGCCATCTTGGATGAGAGGGTGCGAACCCCCCAGCCGCTGAACAGCTCCGGGGAGATCAAGTGCTCAGCGACCCTGCTGGCGTGCTCGTCGTCGACGACGCCGGTCCAGAGCAGGTGGCCGATGTTCGAGGCCACTGCATCGACCTGGCGTTTCGCGCCGTCGAGCGCGAGCGCGAAGCAGCCCGACTCGGCTACGAAAAAGCGTTCGTTAAAGGCCTGCTTCAGTTGCGTCGCCTTCTCATTGCATCGATCCGCCGTCTCCTGGTCGCCGAGATGCACGGCTATATCCTCGCGGGCACGCCACGCGGCGTAGGTGTAGCCCTGCACCTCACAAAGCGCTATCGGCGTGTGCGCAAGCGTGCCGTCCGCGAACGCGATCGAGTCGGTCGAGTCCTTCCAGCCCTGGTTCACGAGTCCTTGTGACGAGAGTCGCTCGTACTCGACGAACTGGTCGCCGTCGCGATCTCCGTACTCCGAGACCCAGCCGAGCGCGAGATCGGCCGCTGGCAGCAACGCCAGCAGCTCCTCTTCGCCGAGCCCAAACCGGGCGGCCTCGCCAAGGAGACAGACGAATAAGGGAGTGGAGTCGATCGAGCCGTAGTACGCCGACCGACTGGGCCCCTCGGTACCACCGTCGATACGGAAGCGCAGCTCATGGAGGATGCGCCCAGGCTGCTCCTCAGTGGTGGTGTCGACTCGCTGCCCTTGGTGGCTAGCGAGGGCGCGAAGCGTTCCTGACGCCATCGAGGGGTCGAGCAGGAGACACATCTGCGAGGTGATCAGCGAGTCTCGTCCGAACATCGCCATATACCACGGGGCGCCAGCAGCGATGATCGCGTCGCGGTCGAGTTCCTCGTCGGAGATCCGCAGCGACCCGACGTCTGCCACCGAGCGGGAGAGCGCCCGTGTGAAGGACTCATCACCGCTCGCGAATCGCGGCATCGCGGCATGCCAGACGCGATAACCAGCCGCTGACGCGGACGGCCCTGGCCTCCCTTCGACGTGGCGCGGCGCAAGCTCGACATCGTCGACCCTGATCGTGAATTCGAATGGAACGCTCCATGAACCGTTTGGACCGAGCTGGACAACGAAGGTCATCTGACCTGGCCCCGCTTCGGCTTCAGGTGGCACCGAGACCGATAGGCGTCGGCGTCGATGTCCGTCGCGAAAGTCGAAGACCATCTCTTGGCGGACGACCTCGACAGAGTGGAAGCCCCGAGGGGAGAGCCGGTCCTCTTTGACCTCGAAGAGATGCGCGAAATCCGCGCCGACGTCGATGGAAAGACGCAGGTCGATCGAGTCTCGAGCGAGGTTTCGAAGTGTGAGCAGCTCGCTCATACCCTCGCCGACGTAGCGGTCTCGCGTCACGAGTAGGGCGGGATTGGGAACGATCGGGGTCGGTCGAAGACGCGTGACGAAGCTGCCACCCGCTGGATCGGACTCGATCACCGAGAGCGGAGCGGGCACCGCGCCGTTCACTCGGAGCCGCCAGATCGCCAGAAAGCGCGTATCGGCGACGAACAGGCCATGGCTGCCGCCGGAATCGATGTCGCCGACCGTATTCGAGATACAAAATGTCGTGCCGTCAAGCAACGTGACCGAGCCAGGGTTCATGCCGCCGCTCGCCGGCTCGAGCGCGAAGTTCCACGCATCGATCATCGAAGCTGCCTTTCTGCCTCACGAGCTACGACATGCTCGAAGAGGGCCACGTAGTCGGCAACCATGCGATCCTGGGAGAAGTGGCCTTCAATCGCTGCGCGACAAGCCACTCGATCGAGCTCGTCGAGGCGCTTGGCCGCTTCTATCAGCCCTGCCTCGTCGTTAGCGAGGAAGCCGGTGACGCCCTGCTCGACGATCTCGGGAGCGGCGCCGCGCCCGAACCCGAGCACCGGGGTCCCGCACGCCAACGCTTCGACCATCACCATCCCGAAGGGCTCGTCCCACGAGATCGGATTGATGAGCGCGACTGCGTCACCTAGCAGTTCCATCTTGTCGGTCGGACCGAGCTCGCCGACAAAGGTGACGTCGCCACCGAGCTGTGGACGAATCTCGGACTCGAAGAACTCTCGCTCGTCGACGGTGTGCTGCTTGCCGGCGAGCACGAGCGGCACGCCCGTCGCCCTCGCGACGGCGATCGCCCTATCGGGACCCTTCGACGGACTCATCCTGCCGAGAAAGACGAGGTAGCCGCCCCTCCCGCCGCCGACCGGGAAGGATCGAGGATCGAGCCCGTGGTGGATGACCTCAGCGATGGAGACACCGCACGCTGTCGAGGCCTGATGATGCGAGATCGCCACGACAGCGACGCTTGCGCTGACAGCGGCGAATCCGGTGCCGTAGGGAGGGGAGAAGGGATTGTGATTGGTCGTAGCGACGTTGCCACGTCGCCCGGCAAGGGCCACAAGCGGTCCGATGGCGGTGTGGTCGTGAATGACGTCCACGTCACGAAAGCTCTCGTAGGCCGAGACTGCGTGGTGGATCTCTACCGCCGAGCCACCTACGTCGACGCCTGGTGCAGGCCCTATGGCGGAGCGCAGCTCGACTGGACAGGTGCTGTCGACGGACGCGAAGAGCACGACCTCATGCCCGTGGTCCACCAGGCCGCGTGCAAGCACGTCCACGACGGTCTCGATGCCGCCGTAGCCGACCGGCGGCACTGGCAGCCATGGCGGGGCAATCAGTCCGATGCGGAGCGGGCGGCGAGGTGCGCTCGCGCCTTCGAGCGCCTCCGTGTCGATTCCCATCAAGCTCCTCTGCCGAAAAGACTCCAGGCGACCGATCGCCGAACCGTCCGTCCTCGCGGAGCGTACCTCTAAGCCGCTACCTGATCGCTGCAGCGCCTAGACCCGGGCCATATTGGCAAAGCGCGCATACGTGCCGACAAAGGCCAGCTCGACCTTGCCGATCGGGCCGTTGCGGTGCTTGGCGATCTGGATCTCGGCAGTCCCGCGGTCAGCAGAGTCGGGGTTGTAGATGTCGTCGCGGTAGATGAACATCACGACGTCAGCGTCCTGTTCGATGGCACCGGATTCTCGAAGATCGGCAAGCATCGGCCGTTTGTCAGAACGAGCCTCGAGCCCACGTGAGAGCTGGCTGAGCGCAATGACCGGGATCTCCAGCTCCCTCGCCAGGATCTTTAGCCCACGGCTGATCTCGGATATCTCCACCTGGCGGTTCTCCGCCCTGGCTCGACCACTCATCAGCTGGAGGTAGTCGACGACGACGAGCCCTAGGCCCTCGCGCGCCTTCATCCTCCTCGCCCGTGCACGGATGTCCATGACGGTCACGTTCGGGTTGTCGTCGATGTGCAACGGCGCGTTGCCAATTCGACCAATCGCGTTGCTGATCTTTGGCCAGTCCCCCTCGAGTAGTCGGCCGTTTCGCATGCGGGATGCGTCGACCCGCGCCTCTGCACAAAGCACACGCTGGGCGATCTCGAGATGCCCCATCTCGAGGGAGAAGAAGAGTACCGGCGTGTTCAGCACCGCGGCGTGCGCTGCGATTCCAAGAGCAAAGGCGGTCTTTCCCATTGACGGGCGAGCACCAACCACGATCAGGTTCGATGGTTGCAGCCCTGCGAGGTGTTCGTCAAGATCGGTGAATCCAGTCGGCACGCCGGTGATCGTGTCGCCCCTGCCGTAGAGCTCCTCCAAGCGGTCGAGGCTCTGGCTCAACAGCTCCTGGAGCGGCGCCACCGAATCGGTGGTGCGTCGCTGGGATACTTCGAAGACCATCGACTCGGCGCGGTCAATCGCCTCAGTGACGTCGCTTGGCAGGTCGTAGGCGATCTCGGAGATCTCCTGGGAGACCCCAATCAACTTGCGCAGCAACGCGTGCTCCTCGACGATGCGCGCGTAGCGTGCCGCAGAGGAGATAGCTGGCGTATTGGACTGCAGCGCGACAAGTGCGGCGGTTCCGCCGATGTCGTCAAGCACGCTGTTGCGACGGAGCTGCTCGGACACCGTCACAGCGTCGGCGGGCTCGCCTTGGCTGTAGAGCGTCGCAATCGCCGAAAAGATCTGGCCATGCGACGGACGGTAGAAGTCCGACGCCGAGCAGCGTTCGAGCGATGCAGCGATCGCGTCCCTACTGAGCAGCATTGCGCCGATCAGCGACTCCTCGGCTTCGAGGTTGTGCGGTGGCACCCTGCCTGCCAACGGGGCTTGACCGTTGTCCGAGGCTGACGAGGGGCGCGATCGGCGGCGACTCTCGTCGAGCGGCTGCAACATGATGGTTCAGTCTCTCCTGTCAGCCTTCTGAATCACTAGAGGCAAATCCAGGGGATATCGCGACCCTTTCGGGGGATATCTCCCGTTCACCTGTGCATTTCCCTCTGGTCATCGAAAAGCGCGATCCTGGTCGACGACAAATCCGAGACCCAATCGCGCTTCGTACCCTCGAAAACTACGAAGCCGATGTATCAGTGGTCCGGATTCGCTGCGATGACCGCGGCTTCGCGCCGCGGCGCGACCGCGATGGGACGCCATGTGCACGCTGATGGACGACGGTTACGGGTTCGAGCGGCTCGAAACCGCTCAGTTGCGACTCAGGCGCCAACAACCTCAAGAGCGAGCTGAAACTCTACGTCGGTGTGCAGACGGACGCGGATCTCGTGCGTACCGGTCGTCTTGATGGCGTCGTGGGACTGCAGCTTGTGACGATCGATCACCACGCCTGCCTGCTCCTCGACGGCTTCGACGATATCGATACCGGTGATCGAACCGAATAACCGACCCTCGCGTCCCGCCCGTGCCTTGATCGTGATCACCATCGGGACGAGCCGCTGAGCGATGCTCTCCGCGGCTTCGCGGTCCTTGGAGTCTCGAAGGTCGCGAGAGCGCCGCATGGCCTGGGCCTGGGACGCGATGCCGTTGGTCGCAGCGATCGCGGCGCCTCCTGGAATGAGGAAGTTGCGTGCGAAACCATCCGAGACATCGACGATGTCACCTCGTTTGCCGACCCCGATGGTGTCGGCGCGCAGTACGACCTTCACTCTGCACCCCCATCCGCGTCCTCGTCGGCCGCATCCGCGCCAACGAACTCGGCTTCCAGGCCGTCGATGTCGGCGAGCAGCTCGGCCACTGCCTCGTCCGCCACGTCGGGCGCGACAGCAGCGACCTCAGCCGCCTGGTACCCGGAGCCGCCGGCGCCTCGGCCGCCACTAGGTCGACCACCTGCTCCTCTGCCGCCTGGACGATCCGATGTCGTGCGTTGCGTGTAGGGCAGGAGTGCCAGCTCACGGGCGGTCTTGATCGCAACTGCCACATCACGCTGGTGCTGTGAGCAGTTACCCGACACTCGACGGGCACGAATCTTGCCGCGGTCGGACATGAACTTACGGAGGAGGTTCACCTCTTTGTAGTCGACGAATGCGATCTGGTCTTTGCAGAAAATGCAGACCTTCTTCTTCATCCGCCGCCCGGTGTCTTTTGGGGCACGTCGGGTGTTCGTGTTGCTGCCGCGGTCGCGGTCGTTGTTTCTCGCCATTTAGAAAGGCTCCTCGTCATCAGAGTAAGACGGCGGCTCGTTAGAGGTCGCCCGCGTCGCGCGAGACGGCCCCTCACTGCCTCCGGTGTTGTCGCCGCCAGGTCCGCGGCGCTCGTTACGTACGACCTGTGCTGTCGCCCATCGAAGCGACGGGCCGAGCTCATCGGCAATGACCTCGACTTGGGATCGCTTGTCGCCGTCTGGTGTCTCCCAGGATCGCTGCTCCAAGCGACCGGTCACGATGATGCGCGAGCCCTTGGTCACGCTCTCGCTCACGTTCTCGGCCATCTCTCGCCAACAGACGATGTTGAAGAACGACGTCGCCTCCTCCCACTCCTGGGACTGACGATTCTGCCAACGGCGATTAACGGCGAGCCCGAAGGTCGCGGTCGCCTGTCCGCTCGGTGTGAAGCGGAGTTCGGGGTCTCTCGTGACATTTCCGACCAACGTGATGCTGTTTCCCGGCATAATTTCTCCCGTGCTCTGCTACTCGCCCACGGGCGAGTCGGTTCTAGAGGCCGGGACGGTCGGCACTGGCCGACGACCGGCGACGCGATCAGGCTGACGGATCACTCGGTGACGAAGCACGTCGTCAGAGAGCGACAGCATGCGGTCGAGTTCCGCGACGACAGCAGGCTCAGCTGTCAGCTCGATGAAGACGTAGTTGCCCTCGGTCTTGTGATCCATCTCGTAGGCGAACTGGCGACGGCCCCAGCGATCGACGTGCCCTGGCTGTCCGCCACGGCTCTTGACGAACTCACCGATCTTGTCGGTGGTCTCGCGGACGACCGTTTCGTCCAACGTCGCGTCGAAAATTACTGCTACTTCGTATGGCCGCAAAGCGGCTCACCTCCTCTGGACCCAGCGGTTAGCTCGGGGCTCCGTCTCTCGGAGCAGGGGTGGGATTGCCGCGCAATCGTAGCCGAACCTACGCCCCGCCCTTTCCGGGCCGAGATAAGAGCCTCTCAGGCGGATGTCTCATCTACGTCGTCGAGGCCACGGCCGACGAGGCGGCGCTGTGGCCTACTCGAGGGAGCCGAGCCCAGGTGCGTGATACGTCTCGGCGTCGGATGGAAACGCCCCCGATCGAACATCGGCTGCGTAGGCCTCGATGCTCTGGCGCGCCGCAGCGGCGAGGTCGCCGTACTTTCGGACGAACTTCGGCGGCGTGCGGGTCGAGAGGCCGAGCACATCGTGGAGGACAAGAACCTGCCCGTCACAGGCTGCGCCGGCACCGATGCCGATCGTCGGAATGGCGATCGCCTCGGTAATCCGAGCAGCCACCACACCTGGCACGCCCTCGAGAACGATCGCGAAGCATCCGGCGGCACTCAACGCCTTCGCGTCCTCTTCGAGCTCGAATGCACTCTCCGGATCGCGTGCCTGTACGCGAAGGCCGCCCATCGCATGCACGGACTGGGGCGTGAGTCCCAGATGGCCCATGACCGGGATTTCAGCGTTGACGAGCGCACTCACGTGCGCCAGTCTTCGACGCCCTCCCTCGAGCTTGACCGCCTCAGCGCCCGCGTGAATCAGCTGCGCGGCGTTTCTCAAGGTGTCGGCGACGTCGATGTGATACGCCATCCAGGGCAGGTCAGCGATGACGAGCGCGTTCGGATGCGCCCGGGCAACGGCGCCGACGTGATGGCTCATCTCGGCAATTCCGACGTCGATCGTGCGTTCCAGGCCCAAGACGTTGTCGGCAACGGAGTCACCGACGAGGATCATGTCGACGCCTGCATTGTCAGCAAGACTCGCGAACGGCGTGTCGTACGCGGTGATCATCACGATCGGATCGAAGCCGTCGCGACGCTTTCGTTCCGAGATCCCCGGAGCGGTGACCTTCTGCATGGATATCCTCCGCAGTCCAGCGCCCGATGGCTGCCGGCAGCAAGGACAGCTTAGGGCCGGTTGACTTCGGCTGAGGTCCGGTTAGCTCCGGCCGGTCCGTGCCCGGCGACGCGCCGTCTGGGAGGTGAAACTACGAAGCAGATGGTTCCACCGACACGCCAGGCACACCTCGACGACGTAAAAGGCGATGTCGTCGGTCTTTGCAAGCTCTTTCAGCTCCGCTTGATTTTCAAGAGCCCTGCCCTGTGCTGGAAGCGTCCTACCAAAGGCGAACAGCACATTGACGAGCTTGGCCTCCTCACAGATCGGACAGTCAGAGTCTGTCGGCTGGCCCAAATTGGCAGCGACCCGCACCAGCTCGGGTTGGGCATCACAGACGTCGAGGCGAGATGCTTGGCCCCGCCGGACACTTCGCACCGCGGAGTCGCGAGCAAGGCGGTACTCAATCTGACCGAGCCCCGTTGGGGCGAGCTGATCCACCTCGGCTTCGGTTCTACTGCCCACGAGCTATCACGGTAGCCGCCCAAGCTAAACGGAGCGCACCTTCGATCGGCGTCGCCCCGATCGCGACATAGCGGATACACCTATCGACTCGATACATCGGCTACACTAAGTGCGTGCTCGAATTCGCGCTCCTCGGCCTTCTAAAAGAACGCCCGATGCACGGTTACGACCTGCGCAAGCGCCTCCGCGAAGAGTTCGGACCGCTATCTAACCTCTCGTACGGTTCGCTTTACCCAGCGCTCGCACGTCTCGAAGCAGATGGGATGATCAGCGCGCTCGACGTCACCACGACGACCTCACGACGAGATCCGATGCCGCTAACTGGATCTCTAGGCGGCGAACGGGCGGCAACAGTGGCGCGTCGGGCGACCCAGGTCGCTGCACTTGCGCTGTCGAGTCGGGGGACCAGGGGCAGGAAGGTCTACGAGATAACTTCTCGCGGCGAGGTGCTTTTCGATCAGCTGCTCGACGCCGAGGTGGCGAGCGACGATCCCCGGGATTTCACGCTCCGACTGGCGTTCGCCCGACATCTCAGTCCCGCTGAGCGCGTACGACTACTCGAGCGCCGACGCCTCGCCATTCTCGGCAGGCTGGACCGGGCAGGTCGCGCGCTCCGTCAACCCCCTCGATCCCTCGACCGATATGAGCAGGCAATCGCCGAGCACGCCGAAGACGTCGTAGCGAACGAGCTCGCCTGGGTCGAGGCGTTGCTGAGCGCCGAGGTAGCGCTTCAGGCTCACGACGCCGATCGCGATCTCCATCACGAATCGGGACTATCGACGGTCGGTGAGGTATTCGCCGAGCACGGTGAGCCAACAGGTCAGACAAAGGTGGCCCGCGTTCGCGCCGGTGCCGGAAATCAAGATGAGAGGAGCCACTAACCGTGGACCGAAAGATCAAGGTCGCGATCGCCGGCGTAGGCAACTGCGCCTGCTCCCTGCTACAGGGAGTGGAGTACTACAAGGATGCGAGCCCGACAGACTCCGTACCTGGCCTGATGCACGTCGCGCTCGGCGGCTACCACGTCCGTGACGTGGAGTTCGTCGCCGCCTTCGACGTTGATGCAGAAAAGGTCGGGGCCGAGCTCTCCAAAGCCATCTTCGCCGGACAGAACAACACCATCCGCTTCTCCGACGTTCCAGCCACCGATATAAAGGTCGAGCGGGGACCGACGCTCGATGGGCTCGGTCGCTACTACCGAGAGACGATCGACGAGTCGCCTTTCGAGCCGGTCGACGTCCGTCAGCGACTGATCGACTCCGGGGCCGAGGTGCTCGTCTCGTATCTCCCGGTCGGATCAGAGCAGGCACAGAAGTTCTACGCGACTGCGGCGCTCGAAGCGGGCGTGGCTTTCGTGAACGCAATCCCGGTCTTTATCGCCTCGGATCCGGTTTGGGCGAAGCGCTTCACCGACGCAGGAGTCCCCATCATCGGCGACGACATCAAGAGCCAGGTAGGCGCGACGATCGTTCACCGCATCCTCGCCAGGCTCTTCGAAGACCGCGGGATGGTGTTGGACCGCACCTACCAGCTAAACGTCGGCGGCAACATGGACTTCAAGAACATGCTCGAGCGCGAGCGCCTGGAGTCCAAGAAGATCTCAAAGACGCAGTCGGTCACCAGCCAGATCGACCACGGCATCGCGACGAACGACGTCCACATCGGCCCGTCCGACCACATCGCCTGGCTCCAGGACCGCAAGTGGGCCTACATCCGCCTGGAGGGCCGGAACTTCGGAGATGTCCCGTTGAACCTGGAGTTGAAGCTCGAGGTGTGGGACTCGCCAAACTCGGCTGGCGTCATCATCGACGCGATCCGCTGTGCCCGCCTCGCCCTTGACCGGAAGATCGGCGGCCCACTGCTCGGACCAGCGGCCTACTTCATGAAGTCGCCTCCCGTGCAGTACCGAGATGAGGAGGCACGGCTCATGGTCGAGGCCTTCGCGAAGAACAGCTAGGCGATACCCGATCAGCGCGAAGCACTGACTTTCGCGCCCGATCTCATCCAGGCTCGGCAGGCGGCGCGGGCGGACATCCGCGGCGGTCGCTCTCCGGCTCGCGTGATCGTCCGCGAACTCTCGCTAACGACACGTCTGCAGCATCACTGGTCGCGCTTGCGCTCTTCCCACCAGGACACGATGCGCTCTCGCGCCGCGTCCTCACCGATCAGCCCCTCTTCTAGACGGATCTCGAGGAGGAACGCAAGTGCCTCGCCAACGACTCGACCCGGTTGGAGTCCGAGCAAGGCCATCACCTGGTCACCATCGAGCTCGGGCCGGATCGCGCCCAAGGTTTCGCGCTCGCTTAGCTCAGCGAGGCGGACCTCTAGTTCGTCCATACGTGCTTCGAGTTCCTTGACGCGACGCTCATTTCGCGTGGTGCAGTCCGCGCGGGTGAGCTCGTTTAACAACTGCAGCAGATCACCGGCATCGCGGGCATACCGGCGCAAGGCCGAGTCCGTCCAGCCCATCGCGTAGGTGTGGAAACGAAGATGGAGCTCGACGAGCTTGGAGACCGCCGCTATGTCGTCGCTCGAGTATTTGAGCGCCTGCATTCTCTGCCGAGTCATTCGGGCACCTACGACGTCGTGATGGTGAAAGCTCACGCCGTTCGGCCCAAATGCACGGGTCCGAGGTTTACCTACGTCGTGAAACAACGCGGCGAGTCGAAGCGTCCGCTCCGGCCGCGTCTTTCCAACGACGGCGATCGTGTGAGCCAACACGTCCTTGTGTCGATGGATCGGATCCTGTTCGAGGCTGAGCGCGAGGAGCTCCGGCAAGAACTCCTGCGCGAGCCCCGTGTTGACGAGGAACCAGAGTCCAGTCGTTGGGTCCGGCAGCACAATCAGCTTGTCGAACTCGTCCCGGATCCGTTCGGCGGAGACAATCTCAAGTCGACTGTGCATCTCTTCGACCGCCGCGACTAGTGCTCGGTCAGGAGTCAGCTGATAGCCGGTGGTAAAACGAGCAGCGCGAAGCATGCGAAGCGGATCGTCGCTAAATGATTCGATGGGATCGAGCGGCGTTCTAAGTCGGCGATTCGCGAGGTCCCCGATGCCGTCGAAGGGGTCGAACAACTCAAGATCGGGCAGGCGGAGGGCCATCGCGTTGATGGTGAAGTCGCGTCGCGAGAGGTCGACGACGATGTCATCGCCGAATTCGACGTCGGGCTTTCGAGAGTCCGGGGAGTAGGCCTCGGCGCGATGCGACGTGATTTCGAATCGGCGCCCCTTCCTCGCGGCCCCGATCGTTCCGAATCTCTTGCCTTGGAGCCACGTCGAGCTTGCCCATCCCTCCACCAGATGCTCGATGGCGTCGGGCAAGGCGTCGGTCGTCAGATCGATGTCGGCCTCTGAAGCGTCAGCATCAGGTCCTCCAGGTCGCCCTGCGATGGCATCGCGGACCGGACCTCCGACGAGATACAGCGAGTAACCGCCGGCCTCGAAGCGCTTCGCCAACTCCTTTGTCTCGGCGATCACCGGCTGCAGACGTTTCGGGACCGTGGTCGGTGACGCGTCCGAGGTCGGCTCCAGGTGGCGGCCGCTCACTTCGACCACACCGCAAAGCCCTCGTCCTGCAAGCGTCTCGCGATGTGGGCAGTCACCGTCTCGGCTTTGTCATGATCTGGCACCGGTCGGCTCCCAGCGAGCGTGGCACCTGTCACGCGCTCAGTGGCGCGCCGCTCCCCTGCAAGCGCGGAGATCGTAGCGGCAGCTGCGATGCGAAGCGCGTCGTAGTCATAGCCGCCTTCGAGAAAAAACAGTCGCCTACCCGGCACCGCGAGTTCGAGAGTTCGCTCCGTCAGGTCTCCGAAGTCGCCCGCAGACAGGCCGAGATCAGTCAGTGGATCATCTCGGTGCGCGTCGAATCCGCACGAAACGAGCACCCACGTAGGTGAGAAGAGCTCCGCGGCGGGCACTACGACGTCGTCGAATGCTCGCCGGTACGCGTCGCCGGCGGTGCCGGCGGGAAATGGCAGGTTCAGCGTCGTGTTCAAGCCGGCTCCCACGCCACCTTCGGTCCATGCGCCGGTGCCGGGATAGTACGGAGACTGATGCATCGAGACGAAAAGGACGTCGCCTGAGCCGTAGAACGCCTCCTGGGTCCCGTTCCCGTGGTGCGCATCCCAGTCCACGATAAGTACCCGCTCGCCCTCAGCCACGAGCCGCGCGGCCGAAATGGCGATGTTGTTGAAGAGACAGAATCCCATCGCGCCCTCAGGACGGGCGTGATGGCCAGGGGGTCGCACGGCGAGGAAGGCCGAGTCGGCCTCGCCGGCTCGCAGGCGGTCGATCGCGTCGAGGCCGGCTCCCGCGGCAACCCGCGCCGCTTCTTCGGATCTCGTGCTCGTGGGGGTGTCTGGATCGAGGCGAAGCGACATCGACGCCGCCTCCGAGACCCTCGCGAGATGCTCAGGACTATGGACGCGCAGCAAGGCCGCGTCGTCCGCCGGGGTCGGCGAAAAGACCACAAGGTCACTGCCGAGTCCAACGTCCGCCACTCCTTCGAGAACCGCACGAAGGCGGTCCGGGCGCTCTGGATGACCGAGCCCAGTGTCATGGGCGACGAAGACATCGTCGTAGCCGAGCAGCACTCGCACGCACTGACCGTAGTCGCCACGATCGTGCCCGAAAGCGCCGGTAGGCTTCCGCCTCGATCTAGGAACGGAGGACCTTAAGGCCGTGCCGCTCGTCCCCGGACGACATCTCCACCGAATCGGTGCGCTGACTCTTGGCGCCCTGCTCTTTGTGTTGGCGAGTCTGACCACCCCGAGCCTTGCTGCGACGACATCGGGCGACACCGCCACATTCACGCTTGTTGCGCAGTCAAATGACGTGATTGGAAGCGGAAAACTCTCGTTCGCCGTAAGCGTGCGCGCGAACGTGCCGTCTCGGAACCTGCGTATCGAGGTGATGCTGTTCCCGAAGCTCAACAATCGAAGTGAGTACGACTCGACGATCCAAAACGTCGAACCTCCAGGCAGCGCATGCCTGAGCGGGACCGGCCCGATGCCCGTCACGAGAAACCCCGGCAATGCCGACGGCATCACGCGCTTCAAGCTCGCTGTCGAAGCTGGTGACAGCTACAGCCCGTGCTCACAGGCGAGCAAGACGCTCGTTCTCGGATGTACCCCCGGCACCTGCGGCGGGGTCTACCCGATCGAAGTCGCGCTAATCGACAAGCGAACCGACGCGGTTGTGCGGCTTTTTACGACACATCTCGTCGAGCTCGACTCCGCCGAGCTCTCATCGCCGCTGAACGTCGGTTTCGTGCTCTCGTTGGGCTCAACGCTCGAGTTGAGCCCTACCGGCACCTCGATGCTTACCAAGAGCCAGATCTCGGTGCTAACCGAGACGCTGGCAACGATCGCCTCGTATCCCGCGCTGCACCTCACGGTCGTGATCTACCCCCAGCTGCTCGCAGCGCTAAAGGCGACACACCCGACTCCGACGCGCCTGATCTCACGCCTACATCGGCTCATCGAGACGCGGTCGGCGACGCACTCGATCGAGCTGGTCGGAGCTCCGTTCACGCCGGTCGACACATCAGCTCTAGCAGCGGGCGGATCCACGTCGATCTTCAGTCAGCTGCTGAGCCTCGGCAAGTCAAAAACGAGCGGAGCGTTCGGCGAGGTCGCAACCGACGATACCTACCTCGCGCCCGCGCCGCTAACCGGAGAGGGCGCCGACCTCGTCACTGTGCACTGCATACGTCAGCTCATCTTGCCTTCTGGCTCCGCGCCGCCGCCGGCGAACGGGCTCAGCCAGACCGCTCCGTTGAGCCTCACCGAGAAGTCAAAGAGCTGTGGCGATACCAACTCGACGAGTCCGGCTACGCCGATCGAGGCATTCGTCACCGATTCGGCCAGCACCCTTCTCACGTCGCCTGCCGGTGCTCCGGTACTTGCCGCGCACCAACTACTAGCCGAGCTCGCACAGATCTACTTCGAGCAACCGAACGCGACTCCGCGGTCGGTTGTCCTCAATACGAGCGGGAGTATCGACCCGGAACTCTTAAACGTCGTCCTGAACGGATTGAACAGCGACGCGTATCTCCACGCGGCGACGATCGGCGAACTGGTCACGATCACGCCGGTAGCAGCGGCGAAGAGCACCGCTACCTTGACACTCCCTGGCCATGTGCTCACCTCGGATCAGATCGGGAAGAAAGAACTGGCCGAAGGATCTCACGAACTCGCCGTCGCGTCGTCGGTTGTTCCAACGGACTCGGCGCTACTCGCGATGCTCGGTCGAGACCTGATCCTCGCTCACAGCTACGGCCTTAGCGGTGGAGCTGTCGCGAGCTATCTCGACGCGCCGCGAAAACAGCTGGGCGTCATCGCGAGCTCGCTCTCGTTCCTTGGCAGCAAACACTTCACGCTCACAGCTGCGACAGGGAAGCTGCCGATCACCATCCAACAAGACGCCAACGTCGGCCCGATCGATGTGGTTATCCACCTCGACTCAGGAGACCTCGTCGTACTTAGCGGCAGATCAAACTCGGTAACTCAGCTGCAGTCCGACGCTACGACACTTAGCAGCGTCCAAGTTCAAGTCGTGGGTTCGAGTCAGTCGACACTCGACGTCGACGTCCTGTCCCCGACTGGCGATCAGGTACTGCTCAGTGGACAGTTCACGGTTCGCTCGACCGCAATCTCCGGCGTGGCGATAGCGATCTCGGTGCTGTCACTGGTGATACTCGGCGCCTGGTGGCTCCGAAGCGCCCGGAGGAAGCACCGGGCGAAAGCACCGGCGATACTTCAGCCGTGACGGCAACGGGCGCGGGAGCGGGAACGCCGCGGCCACCGTCTCGCGAAGCGGTCTTGAACCGAGCCGGTCTACGAAGCGGCGCAGGAACCATCGCAAGTCGTATCACCGGACTGCTGCGCCTGGTCATGGTCGCCTATGCCCTCGGCGAGACGCATCTCGCGGATGCGTTCAACCTCGCGAACTCGACACCGAACATCATCCACGACCTGGTTCTTGGAGGCGTGCTCGGCGCGACCTTCGTGCCGGTGTTCGTCAACCGATTGGGGAACGCGACGCACCGTGAAGCTACGGAATCGATCTCCGCCGTCGTCACGCTCTCTGCCGCCGGACTCCTCGGCGCGACGCTGCTCTTCGAGCTGCTCGCTCCAGAGATAATCCGCGCCTACACCTTCGGCGCGGGCTCGGTCGCAGAGCAGCACGTGGCGGTAGAGCTCTTGCGCCTGTTCGCGCCGCAGCTGCTCTTCTACGGAGCGATCAGCTTGATGGCGGCCGTACTCGCGACCCAAGACCGATTCGTAGCGATAGGCATCGTCCCGGTCGTCAACAACGTCGTGAGCATCGGGGTACTCGCGGCGTTCGCGGCGATCGAACGAGCCCCCTCAATCGGCGCAATCGAGGGAAACACCTCGCTACTACTGCTCCTTGGATTAGGGACGACCGCCGGCGTCGCCTTGCAGGCGGTCGCGCTCGTACCGTCGATGCGACGTAGCTCGCTCCGGCTGCACTTTGTGTGGCGACCGTCGGACCCCGCGGTCAAAGGCATCTTGTCACTGTCTGGATGGACCTTCGGCTTCGTCTTGGCGAACCAGGTCGCCGTCATTGTGATCCTGGCCATGGAGTACCACCTCGGCGTCGGGAGAGTCAGCGCGTACACCTACGCCTACACGTTCTTCCAATTCCCCTTCGGGGTAGCGGCAACGGCGATCGTCAACGTCGCGACCCCGGATCTGGCGCGCGCCTGGGGCGAGGGCGACACCGCGCTGATGGGCCGACGACTCGGGATGGCGCTTCGCCAGCTGCTCGCACTGATTCTGCCCTCGATGACCGCATACCTGATCCTGGCGCGACCTGCAGTGACGTTGATCCTCCAGCATCACCAATTCAGCCCGGCGGACACTCATCTCACTGCAGCGGTACTCGTGCTCTTCGCCCTCGGGCTACCTGCCTACTGCATCTACTTTCTGGCGATTCGCACCTTCCAGGCGATGCGCGACACCCGAACGGCCTTTTGGTGTTACGTCGTTGAAAACGGCCTCAACATAGGACTTGCCGTACTGCTCTACCACCGACTCGGCATCCAGGGACTCGCTCTTTCGTACTCGATCGCCTATACCGTCGCGGCCGTGGTCGCCCTCGTCGTGATCAGACGACGCCTAGGAACCATGGGCGGGCGGGCGATCGCCGCGTCGTCGCTGCGCTCACTCGCGATGGCGGTCTTGATGGCCGTCGTGCTCGCTCTGGTCGTGACGCTGACCGGCACGAGCAATGGGCTTCTCGGCTGGGGCAAGCTCCTTCTCGCCACGGCCGCTGGCGGCATCGCATACTTCGGAGGCGCCGGACTGGCAGCTACGCTCGCCGAACGCAGGATCGCCACGTCACGTGGCCGACACAGCCTAAGGGGCGAATAGGTGCGGATCGGTGTCGTAACGGATAGTGCATGCGATCTCCCATCTGAGTTGGCGCAGCAACTCGACGTCATCGTGGTGCCGCTCGATGTCCGACTCGGCGCCACGCCGACCGAGGAGGTCCGAGTACTTGCCCCCGCGGAGTTCTGGAAGCTCGCGGCACGCACGTCCGAGCTTCCCGAGACCTCCGCGCCCTCGCCGGGAGCCTTCGTCGAGGCATTCCTCGCCTGTCGGGATGCTGGAGCCGAGGCGGTGATCTGCGTCACGATCTCCTCCGCGCTCTCGGCCACCTACGAAGCAGCACGAAGCGCGGCATCGGCGGTCGCTGCCGATATCCGCGTGGAAGTCGTCGACTCACGCAACGCCACCATGGGAGAGGGACTACTCGTGATCGAGGCCGCGGCGCTCGCCCGCGGCTCCCTGCCCTTTGGTGCCATCGTGGAGCAGGTCAAGAGTGCAGTCGACCGACTCCACGTTCTCGGAACCCTGGACACACTCGACAACCTGCGCCGGGGCGGTCGGATCGGGACTGCGCAGGCACTGATCGGCGCGATGCTGCAGGTTAAGCCGGTGATAGAGGTCAGAGACGGTGTCGTCGAGGGTGAATCACGCCAACGAACGAGGTCGCGATCGCTCAAGTACCTCGCCGACAAGGTCAACACGGCAGGACCCCTTGAACGACTCGCGGTGATGCACGCTGCAGCTCCAGACGTCGAGGAGTTCGTCGCAATGCTCTCCCCGAGCGCGCTCGAGCATCCCCTCGTCATCAGTTTCATCGGACCGGTTATCGGTGCACACACAGGAGCCGGCACGATCGGCGTCTGCTACCTACGCGCATGAAGGTGTTCTCGCTCACCTAATCTCTGCGTATGCCCGACGAACCCGAAGGTGGCTCCCACGACTGGGTCAGTCAACTCACCAGCCGCTTGACGCGCCTCACCGACGTCCTCCAGAACTACTCGACCAAGCCGGCTCTCGGCATCGCCCGCTACCTGCTGATCGGCGCGGTCGCGGCAATCGTCGGAACCGCCGTACTTATCGCGATTGTCGTTAGTCTCACCAAGCTGTTCGACGATGACGTCTTCTCCGGGCGAGTCTGGGCCACAGACTTCCTGTTCGGAGGAGTCATCATGGTCGCCGGGGCGTTGGTGTTCCGGAAAGGCGTGCGAAGGAAAGAGACAACAAATGACTGAGACCGAGTCAGAAGCCCGCAACGTCACGATCCTCGGATCTGGACCCGCTGGCCTCACCGCGGCGATCTACACGGCGCGAGCTGATCTCGCGCCGCTCGTTCTCGAGGGCGAACCATCTTCGACGACCGACCAACCAGGTGGCCAGCTAATGCTGACGACCGACATCGAGAACTACCCGGGGTTCATCGACGGCATCATGGGTCCAACCCTGATGGGTAACTTCCGCGCCCAAGCCGAGCGCTTCGGTGCCGAGATCCGAACCGAGAAGGCAGTAAAGGTCGACCTCCGCGCCACGCCAATCGAGATCTGGACGTCCGCGCCCGATGGGCTGCCCACCTACACGACGAAATCGCTGATCGTCGCCACCGGTGCACAGTCACTGATGTTGAATGTTCCGGGCGAGGCGCAACTCCTCGGGCATGGCGTCTCAACATGTGCCACCTGTGACGGCTTCTTCTTCCGCGGTCTGCCGATAGCGATAGTCGGCGGCGGTGACTCCGCCCTCGAAGAGGCACTGTTCTTGTCGAAGTTCGCCAGTTCGGTGATAGTCATCCACCGGCGCAAGGAGCTCCGTGCGTCGAAGATCATGCAGGACCGGGCGATCGCGAACCCGAAGATCTCCTTCAAATTCGACACAGTGGTCACCGAGATCCTCGGCACCACCAAGGTCACTGGCGTAATGGTGGCCGACACGGTCACCGGCATCACCGAGGAGCTGGAACTTGACGGCATCTTCGTCGCGATCGGGCACACTCCGAACACCGCCGTCTTCGGTGACCAGCTCGATCGCGACGTCGACGGGTACCTCGTCACGCACGACGGCACTGCCACGAACATCGACGGCGTGTTCGCCTGCGGCGACGTCCAGGACCACACGTACCGGCAGGCCATCACCGCCGCGGGCTCTGGATGCATGGCCGCGCTCGACGTCGAGCACTGGCTAGAAGACCATAGCGACCACTGATTTCCTCGCCCGGACGGAATGACGACGCCCGATGCAGCGTTACACAAGGTGGAACGAGGCCCGCTGGGCCGAAAGGAGCCGTAATGGCTGAGAAGAATTTGACGGACAACTCCTTCGACGAGGAGATCATGAACTCTGACACACCAGTCCTCGTCGACTTCTGGGCGGAGTGGTGCGGACCCTGCAAGCTGGTGGCTCCGATCCTCGACGAGATTGCCGAGGAGAAATCCGGCAGCATGCGGCTCGCGAAGCTCAACATCGACGACAACATCAGGACCGCTCAGCGCTTCGGCGTGATGAGCATCCCCACAATGATCCTCTTTAAAAACGGCGAAGAAGTTCGACGCATCGTCGGCGCGATGGGAAAGAGCAAGCTCGCCGCCGAGATCGAGGAGTATCTCTAAATCCGGCAAAAGACGGCCACCTCCTCTCCTACGATGAGGAGGTGGCCGTTCATTCCGGTGCTCCGTCAAATCGGACACTCCCGCTCTCCGAGGGCGACTGCGGTGAGGCGGTAAGCGACCTTCAAGCGCGCCTGAGCGAGCTCGACCTGATCACCTCTGATCCACTCGGGATCTACGGCAAGGCGACCGTCGCAGCAGTCGCGCGCTTTCAAGAAGAGCGCGATCTTCCTTCGGATGGCATCTGCAACTCCAAGACCTGGTCAGCCCTTGTGGGCGCGGGGTACCGCCTCGGTGACCGACTGCTCTACCTCCGTCGTCCGATGCTTCGAGGCGACGACGTTGCCGACCTCCAGCACCGACTTTCGGCGCTCGGCTTCGACCCTGGTGGGGTCGACGCGATCTTCGGTGACAGAACCGAGGTCGCGCTGCTGGACTTCCAGCACAACGCAGGGTTGCCGGCAGATGGTAGGTGCGGTCAAGAAACGCTCACGGACCTGTTGCGCTTCTCGCTCCGGGAAGGTGGCAAGGACTTGGTCTCGCCACTTCGAGAGCGCCTGCAAATTGCACGAAACAGCTCGAGGACACTTGAAGGCCGCCGATTCGCGATCGGGGAATCCGGTGGTTTCAGTGCCGGGGTAGCGTCATTGTCGCGCGGACTCTACGCAGCAGGGGCGTTCGCTCTCGCACTGCACGATCCCGATCTCTCGCGTCAGGCCCGAGAGGCGAACGCCGCAGGCGTGGACTGTTACATCGGGTTGCGAATCGTCGCCGAGCGTTCAAGCTGCGCGACCGCCTTCTACAAAGGATTTCGCTACGAGTCCGTCACGAGCAGACGCCTCGCTGAGCTGGTACAGCAGCGTCTGCCGAGCGAGCTTGGCCTAGGGGACGATGGCATCTGCGGGCTTGCACTGCCGATTCTTCGTGAGACCCAGATGCCAGCGATCGAAGTACAGCTCGGGGAGCCGAGCCGCGTCACGCAACGGACCACGCAGCTCGCGGCCGCGATCACGACCGCACTCGAAAGTTGGGTCGCCGAAAGTTTCGAGTAGAACTCAAGCGCGTACCCCTTGAGAAGCTCTCGTAGGGGCAACTCACAGATCGACTTGAGCCCTACATGGCAAAGCCTCGATCACTCAGACGGTGGCCGACGGGCTCGCCTGTAGGCTTCGACGCCGCCGCCCACCTCGGCTAGCTGACTTTCGCCGCAGGCCCCGACGACGGGTCATCTACAAATTGCACCTGCACGTCGTCGACTGGAAATCGCGACTCCCAAAGCCTTCTCATCAGTCCTGCCGGTGACTCGTCGTCGATGATCACGCGTTGATCAAGAATCGCGATCCAGCGCCCGGCGAACTGCTCGTTATCGATGCCAGACTCGGAAGTGACGAGACTCGACAGCGAGCTGCGAGCGGGCGTGCCACGTTCGGATCGTCGAAGCAGGCGATGTGTCAACGGTTCCACCAGTACCACCTCGGCTCAGAGGGATGGCTAACTTCATCAGTGTAGTTTAGGGCAGGCCGTGCAGTAGGGTAACGACTTAACCGTCACCGCTCTTGAGCAGCAACGTCGTCGCGTCTCGATGCTCCCGACCGGCGCAGATCGGTCCAGGTAGCGGGCATAATCCGAGATGAGGGGAGCCCAAACCTGAACGTCAGCTGTAACCGGTTCACGCTACACGTCACCGTTAATCCACAGGCTGTGCATCAATCTGTGGATGACCGTAACTCGCGCATTGACGGCCAACGTTATCAACCGAACGTGATGATCAAGGGTTAGGTATAAAACCGTCTCTGAACAGGTCCTTTAGCTTGCCCCGTGACCACTTATCCACAGATATCCCAAAGTTATCCACAGGCTAAGCGTGTCGCCGCAAGTATGACTGAGCTTGCAGCATTCTCGAGCAAGTAGCGAGGAAGGTTTCAGCAAAACGAGCTGCCGACGTCCACTACGGTGGCGCGGCGCTTCGGGATGACCGAGAACGGTAGACCGACAGCGACCGGCAGGAGTTGCCGTTTCGAGACGAGCTGACCTGCAAGCTGCGTCGCGGCCTCATAGCCGCGGCGCTCACGATTACGGCCGCTGGCCATAGATGACAAGGCGTCGGCTCTCTTGACGATCCGGAACTCAGCTCAATCAGCGAGAGCTGCCATCGAGCCCCGGTTACGGGCACGCCTACGCCCGGGAGTCGATTCTCTGCCGCGAGGGACTTACAGCAACGCGAGGCGACTCGAACCCGAACGAATATGCCGCAACGTGATCACAAGATCACGCTACGGCTCGACGTCAACCGGCAGCATCGACCGATAGATCCGCTCAAGGTCCGTGATGTCGGCGAACTCAATTAGTATCCGACCTCGTCGGCGAGTGATGTCAACCTGGACCCGAGTGCTCAGCCGGTCAGCCAGTAGTTGCTCGAGCTCCAGTATGCCCGCAGGACGTACCGTCGTTCCCTTTCGTTGCGCGCCGTCAAAACCGTCCTCGGCATCCGCTGACCCCGACTCGTCACGAAGCTTGCTCCTAACCAACTCCTCAAGCGCTCGAACCGAGAGATTTTCGCTCGCCGCGAGATCACCAAGCTCTTCTTGAAGCTCTCGATCCGGTGTCATCAGCAGAGCTCGGGCGTGGCCAGAAGTCAGCTCTCCATCACGGATGCGTCGCTGCAAAGAAGGCGGGAGCTGAAACAGCCGCAAGGAGTTCGTGACGGCTGCCCGTGATCGGCCAACCTTTTGCGACACCTCCTCGTGTGTCAGGTGGAAGTCCTCAATCAGCTGTTTGTAAGCGGCGGCCTCCTCGAGCGCATTGAGGTCCTCGCGGTGGAGATTCTCCACTAACGCTCGCTCCAGACTGGCCACATCATCAGCTGTCTGGACGACAGCTGGAATGGTCTGGAGCCCTGCCCTGCGAGCAGCCCGACATCTCCGCTCCCCGGCGATCAACTCGAACCCGTCTTCCGTCTGACGGACGAGTACCGGTTGGATCACGCCGACTCCCTTGATCGAGTCCACGAGCGACGACAGAGCTTCCTCGTCGAAATATGCGCGTGGCTGATGTTGGTTCGGGCGAATCTGGGAAAGCGGAATGTCCCGAAGCACTGAGCCCGACTCACCAGTAGGTGCGGTCGGAATCAATGCCCCAAGTCCTCTACCAAGACCACTCCGCTTAACTGACACCACTGACCTCCTTAGCGAGCTCGCGGTAAGCGATCGCTCCTCGTGACATCGGGTCGTGCACGGTAATCGGCTCGCCGAACGATGGAGCCTCGGAAATGCCAACGGAGCGAGGAATAAGGGTTCGACAGACGGTCGGCCCGAAGTGCTCTCGAACCTCGCTCACCACCTGCTCGGCGAGCTTGGTCCTGGCATCAAACATCGTGAGAACGATCGTCGACATGTCCAAGGTCGGGTTCAGGTTTGACCGCACGAGCTCCACATTCCGAAGCAACTGGCCAAGACCTTCGAGCGCGTAGTACTCGCATTGGATCGGCACCAAGACCTCATTGGCAGCCGCCAGGCCGTTTACGGTAATAAGGCCAAGCGACGGCGGACAGTCCATAAAGATGAAGTCGAACTCTTCTTGAACCTTCTCGATCGCCCGCTTAAGTCGCATCTCGCGTGAGAAGGCCGGTACGAGTTCAATCTCGGCGCCGGCGAGATCGATCGTCGCAGGGGCAACAAAGAGGTTCTTGATGCTCGTCGGCTGCATGCAGTCCTCGAGCGACACGTCCTGGAGCAGCACGTCGTACATCGAGAGGTCGAAATTCCTCGCCTCAACGCCCAACCCTGTGGTTGCGTTCCCTTGTGGGTCGAGATCGATCACCAGCACGCGATGGCCCAACTCAGCGAGCGCGGCACCAAGGTTCACGGTGGTGGTTGTCTTACCTACGCCACCCTTCTGATTCGCTACCGCGAAGATCCGGGGAAACGGCCGAGCCCGCGTAAACCCTGGTTCGGGCTCTTCGACGGGCTGGACGGGCGTCACCAGGCACGCCTGCGAGACATGAGGCTCCTTCTTATCGTCGCTCAGCGAGGCAACGTTCCACGTGAAACGCTTGCCCCAAGCCGCAGACGAGGCATTCACGGCCCCGACATGGGCAACTCCAAAAGCATAGCCCTCCGGACAGCGAATCGTATCGATTCACGGATCGGCAGGAACAGCGCTGATCAGCAAACAACGGCACTAAAAGAGCGGCCGCTTCGCTGGTACGCCGACCCGACGTGGATACTTAGGAGGACACGGCGCTACCTGCCGCAATACAACGAAGGAGTTCGGCGACTCGACCGAGAACAGCGCTTGGAGCCCAAGTTCCGCGCAGGCCTCCTTAGGCCACCGATCAAACGGACGCGAAGCCGGTGGCTCGGAGACGCAAAGAAGACCTTGGTCGCGCAACAGCGGTGCTGCGCATTCAGCGGTAACGCCAGGGGCGGCAAAACCTCGGGCAACGGCGGCGTCAAATCTCCCCCGCCACTGCGACTCGTGTCCGGCAATCTCCGCCCGAGTTGAGAGCACCGAGACGCGGGGTCCCATGCGAAGTTTCGAAATGGAGTGCGACAAGAGCTCGCATCGTGCCGTCCGGCCCTCGAGCAACACGAACGAGATGTTGGGGAAGACCTCCGCGAGTACCAGTCCAGGGAGGCCGCCGCCACTGCCAAGGTCGACGACGCACGCATCACCGGAGAGATAATCAACAAGGGTTTGTGCGAAACCCAGCGCGTGTAGGAGATGTTGTTCGAGTGCTGCCGGACCTATCGCTCCTACGCGCTGCGCGTCAATAAGGCATTCGATCAGTGTCGGTGACAGGTCCGTAAGAGAGAAACCGTCCGATGGCGAGTCGTTACTCGGCAGTGGCGTGTTCTGCCTCAGCTTCGGCGACGCTTGGTCGAATCACGACGTAACGCCGAGGCTCTACACCTTCAGACGTCGTAACCGCCCCATCGATCGCATTGACGGTGTCGTGCGCAATCTTGCGGTCAGCGGCAGACATCGGCTCCAGCGCTTCGGCAACACCACTCGAAACCACCTCAGCGGCGACGCGTCGCACGAACGTCTCAAGCGCCGCTGTCCGTCGCGCTCGGAACCCGGCGACATCCACTGTCACACGAGCGGCATGTTCTTCGGTCCGACGCTGAATTACGGTGCGAGCCAACTCCTGTAGCGAGTCGAGCGTGGCTCCCCGCGGGCCTACGAGAAGGCCGAGCTCTTCCCCGTTCACATCGACGAAAATCTCGCCGTCCTCAACTCTGACGATCGTCTCCGCGTCAAAGCCGAACCGTTCCACGACGCCGGCTACAAACTTTTGAACACTCGCACTCTGTTGTTCGATCGTCATAGAACTCTCCTCACTTGAGATCCCTGAAGGCTTCGGGCCGCCGGAGCTGCGCACTTCTGAAGCGTTGCGTCGCCCCGATCGAGTTCGCGACTGCTTCTCGCGTGGGCCGTTCGTCGGGTGTGCATCGGTCGCGACCTCGGTACCAGGAGAAGGTGACGAACCGCCCGCGTTTGCTGGCCTCCTGGTTGCCCCTTCGTTTCGCGGACGTCTCGCACGAGGTGGCCGCTTCTGTCGCGGCGCAGCCGGCCGAACCCGTGCGCGAATCCTCGCGTCAGCGCGGCCTAGTCCAAGAAAGCCCGCACGACTCTCCTCGAGCACAACTACCTCGGCGTCGTTCTCATCCACCCCGAGCTGATCGAGGGCATGCTCCGTCGCTTCCTGAACGGTGCGACCAGTCGTCTCCACCCACTCCATTACTAACGCGGCCTTCGCGGCCGGTTGTTGGCGGCGCGCGGTTGGCGTGGCTTTGGAGAAGGTGCGGGCTTCGTCAAGTAGCGCGGTGGCGTCGTGCTCTTCGAAGGCGGCTTCGCTGGCTCTGGAGCTGGCTCACTGGGAGTTTGCTGAGAAATTCCTGAGCGGAGAGCGGCCAGGCGGCCCTTCGGCGGTGCAGGCACTCCCTTTACGTCGAGAACCTTGGTTGTCGCGGGAGTACGAGCCTTCAACTTGTTCAGTGAAGCCTGTAGTTCAGGATCATGTCGGTACATGAACTCCTGTTGTCCGACGCGAAAGAGACTCGAGACGATGAAGTAGACGTTGACGGCTGCAGGAATCGAGATGTAGATGACCGCAAAGATCAGGGGGAAGATCTTCTGCATCTGCTGCATCTGCGGATTCGCCTGCTGCGCGGCTGGGTTACGACCGGAGAGTTGCTTCATCTGAAGGTACTGCAGCCCTACCGCCAGGAGAATCATCAAAATGTACGGCGCCTTGCCGCCCCAGCTCAGACCGTGCGTCTTTACCGAGTCCGCGAGGTTGACGCCGAAAGCGCGCAGCGCGCCGTTGGCGTGGATGATCGACTCATACAGCCTGCTCGTATGCGCAATGTAGAGCGGGTCCAATTTGCCGGCCGAGGTCTTATGGGTGAGACCTTTGATCGTCCCGTACAAGATCAAGAACATCGGCATCTGCAAGAAAAGCGGAAGACAGCCGCCTGTCGGGCTCGTGTTGTTCTCCTTGTAGAGCGCCATCATCTCTTCATTCAGCGCCTTACGTGCCTCTGACTTCTCCTCGGCGCTGACGCCCGGCGAAGTTTTGTGCCGGGCCTGGATTTTCTTCAGTTCCGGCGCCAGGAGCTGCATCTTCATCATTCCCCGAGTGCCCTTCAAGGTGACGGGAAAGACGACAATCATGACCAAAATCGTCAGTAACGCGATCGCGATCGCATAGTTCGGGATCGCACCGTAGATCAGGGCGAGAACCCACGCGAAGGCATGGTAGAAGGGAGCACCGATTTGGCCAATGGACGAAGCGAAGAGCACGAGAGGTCCTAACTCGAGACCGGATCGAAGCCGTAGCCACCAAGCGGCCGACAGCGAAGGATGCGACGAAACGCCAACCAACCGCCACGCAGCGCGCCTCGGGCCGTTATCACTTCAATGGCGTAATCCGAGCAAGACGGCACAAACCGACACGGCGATGGTCGTCCGGCATGCCAGATCTGGTACGCCCGTATTGGGAGGATGACCACGCGCGACGGCAGGCGGCTCATGTTGGCACCCGACTCGCTCGTCGCATCGCGTCTACCACCCGTCTTTGTAAGTCGCCGAAAGGCGTCCCAATGACGTCCGGACCTAGAACGATCAGGTAAGTGCCAGGAACAAGGTCCCGCGACGCTATCGCGGCTATCGCCCGGAGACGCCGTCGCCACCGATTCCGAACGACTGCACCTCCAACCTTCCGACTGACGGAAAAAGCAACCCGAGGAATGGAGTCGCCCTGTTCCGACGGAGCGAAGTGTACTCGCACGGCACCTGAGACGGCTCGGCAGCGAGATTTGCCCAGTTCAGCAAAGGCTTGCCGACCCCTCACGGGCGCCGGCCGCCCACTCAAGCGGAGAGGTTTACCCGGCCGCGGTTGCGTCGGGCCTTCAAGATCGATCTCCCGGCTCGCGTGGCCATACGGTGCCGAAATCCATGGCGCTTCGACCGGCGTCGTACGTTTGGTTGATAAGTCCGCTTCATCTCGCTCCTGACAAAAGACTGTTCATATTAGCTCGTTCCGGGGCCAGACACGCCAACGCAGAGGCAATGGGTCCAGCTGTACGATCAGTCATCTTCACGCCAGCCTCACGGGATCCACCAGGCAGTCCCGTAAGGAACTGGGTCGGAAAGGCGGAGACGAGGTGACCGATGTGCAGCAGCTGTGGGATCGGTGTGCCGGCGTCATTCAGTCACAAGTCTCGGATGCAACTTGGCGAACCTGGTTCGCAGGCATCGGCACGGTAGGGATTGTCAACGGCACGCTCGTACTAGCCGTACCGAACGCATTGGTCCGCGATCGCCTAGAGAGCCGTTTTGCCGGTCTTCTCCACGACGCCATCCGCGACACTTCAGGATCCGAGCTCACCATCCGGTTTGATCTCAACGCAACCGACGGCGGAGACATGGTCGAAGACCCGGCATCACCCGCAGCTGCAGGGCCGAACGATGACCGTGGAACGAGCACCCGGGATGAAGAGTCGTTGCCCTCTGGGAGATATACCTTCGAAGGCTTCGTTATTGGGCCATCCAATCGCTTCGCCCACGCCGCAGCGCTCTCTGTCGCAGAGTCCCCTGCGAGGGCGTACAACCCGCTGTTCATAATCGGCGACGCGGGACTTGGAAAGACTCACCTTCTCCAGGCCATCCGCAACTACGTGCTCGAGAACTTCCCAAAGCTCCACGTCCGTTACGTCTCGACTGAGACGTTCATGAACGAGTTCGTTGAGGCAATCCGGAGCAACTCGACCGGCGCGTTCAAACGCCGGTACCGAGAGTGCGACGTACTCCTGATTGATGACATTCAGTTCATCGAGGGCAAGGACGCTCTCCAGGAGGAGTTCTTTCACACGTTCAATTCCCTCCACGACGCGGCGAAGCAGCTGGTCATTACCTCGGATCGGCCGCCCGGATCCATTGCGACGCTAGAAAACCGGCTGCGGAGCCGGTTCTTGTCCGGCCTCACTGCCGATATTCAGCCACCAGAGCTTGAAACCCGCATCGCTATCTTGCGTTCAAAGGCTGAACACGAGCGGGTCGTCATCAACGACCAGGTGCTCGAGTTCATCGCGATCATCGTGAAGGACAACATTCGCGAGCTCGAAGGCGCGTTGATTCGGGTTAGCGCTTACGCCCATCTAACTCGTCAGCCGCTTACAAAAGAGCTAGCCGAAACCGTCCTCGCTGATCTCGTATCGTCGCGTCAGCCTCGGCGTATCACGGCTCAACAAATCCTTGTAGCGACCTCTGACATCTTCGGGTTTCCGATCGACGAGCTGTGTGGGCCGTCCCGGCGTCGGCCGCTCGTCATTGCCCGACAGATCAGCATGTACGTCTTTCGCGAGTTGACCGACTTTTCGTACCCTGCGATCGCGCGTGAGTTCGGTGGGCGAGATCACACGACCGTAATCCATGCCGTTGAAAAGATTGCGGGGCTCATGAAGGAGCGACGACAGATCTACGAACAGGTAACCGAATTGACGCTGCGCGTCAGAAACGGCGAGTGACGTGAATGTGTCACGTGAAACAACAAAGATGTAGTTCGGTGGACAACTACTCCGGGCGTTGTGAACGCGGCTTGGCTAGATGTGGACGACAAGCTAGTTGTTCCAGCAAGTCAAAATTACAAAGTTGTCAGATGTGCACAGGACTGGATAACTAGGGCCTAAATAAACCTACCTTGACCAGGGCCAATGATAAGTTTTCCACAATCCACAGCATTACTACCACTACTAGATTTATAAATAACTACTAAGAAGAGGAACTCAACAACGGTGAAATTTAGAACCGAACGTGACGTTTTGCTCGAAGCTCTGTCGACAGCGAGTCGGGCCGCCTCACCTCGGACTACCGTCGGTACCGGATCACCGAGCATCCAACTTGCCGTGCACGGCAACCGCCTCGAGATCATTGGATCGGATCCTGACTTGGTGATTGAAGCGAGAATTCTGGTTCAAGGTGATTCTGACGGCATCGCGTTGTTGCCATCCAGGCTTGTGGTCGACATCGTTCGGGCATTCGAGCCCGGCGCGGTCAGTTTTGACGGCACTGAGGATGAGATTCGGATCACCTCCGGCAGGGCAGAGTTCGTGGTTCGAGTCGCGACCGGCGCGGAGATCACACGACTTTCGTCTCCAATGAGCGACGCGGTAACGCTTCCCTCTGCTCGCTTCGCTGAAAGTTTGCGTCAGGTTATTCGTGCCGCGTTGACAGACGATTCTAGAGCCCCCCAGCTCACAGGTGTGTTGATGGTAGCGACAGCCGAGGGTTTGCGACTCGTAGCGACAGATTCCTACCGACTCGCGTTCAGTGATCTTCCGGGCGTCAGCGCGCTCGAGGAAGGCCTAGGAGTGTTGATTCCAGCGCGAGCGCTGTCGGAGATTCAGCGACTAACGACGTCGAATGATGAAAAAAGCGAAGCGACGCTGATCTTTCGCCACTCCGAACTTGACGCGGTTTTCGAGGTAGGGGAGACGAAACTCACAACTCGCCTTCTGAAGGGGCCCTTTCCGGACTACCAACGGCTCTTGCCGCCCTCGTACCCCAGCGCACTTGTGACGAGTAGAGAGGACTTGGCTGCAGCAGTACGACGAGTGCGGCTGATGGTCCGGGATACGAAGGACGCGATGACACCCGTACGTGTCGCCTTCTCGACCGACGGGGCAGAACTGACCGTTCTAACGGCGGAGAGCGGTCGTGCAGCCGAACGAGTCGATGGTCGTTTTATAGGCGAAGACCTGACTGTGGGCTTTAACCCCAGCTATCTACTCGAAGGTATTGACGCGATCCGGGCAGATGACGTCGTCATCGAGGTGATCGACTCCACCAAGCCAGCCACGCTCCGTGGTGACGGAGAGACCGACTACCGCTATCTGCTAATGCCGGTGCGACTCCCCTGAGTCATCTGGTCTGGTTGGAAATAACCGATTTTCGTAGCTTTCACCGTACAAAATTTGAGCCGGCTGGATCAGGACTGACGGTGATAAGTGGTCACAACGGGGCAGGTAAGACAAGCCTTCTTGAAGCCATTGGGTATCTGTCGGTTCAAGAGTCTTTTCGAGGATCACCACGGGAGGCCCTTGTCCGGGTAGGTGCTTCTTCGGCGGTGATCCGTGGTGAGTTCGAAGAACAGAGCAGGCCGACGTTGGTAGAAGTTAAAATCGCACCGCCGCGCCGAGACGTTGTGCAGCGAAATCGCCAACGTGTGAGCCGCGTTCGAGAGCTTCTCGAGACCTCGCGGGTAACCGTATTTTCTCCTGATGATCTGTCACTCGTAAAGGGCGGTCCGGCCGAACGGCGCCGATACCTCGACGACGTTCTCGTCTCAGCGTTTCCGCGACACGCGACACTTCGTCAAAGTCTTGACCGGATTCTTCGTCAGCGTGGAGTTCTGTTACGACAAGCTGGTGGCCGCCTCTCTCCTGAGATCGAGGCCACGCTCGACGTGTGGGATGAACAGCTAGTCGATGTAGCAGATGAGCTGACCGCTGCGCGCCAACAGCTCGTCGCCGAGCTCAACCCATGGGTCCGCGACGCCTTTTCTCGACTGACAAAACTCCCAGAATCATTGGAACTCACCTACGAGCTCTCCTACGCCGGAGATTTTCGGACCGCGTTAGGGTTAGCGCGAGCTAGTGACCTCAAACGCCAGAGCACGGGGATAGGCCCGCATCGAGATGAGGTGATGATCGACCTCGGCGACCTCGACGCCCGGAGCCGGCTCAGCCAAGGACGCCAGCGAGCGGTGACGCTCGCGCTCCGTCTTGCATCCCATGAAGTTGTGACACACCACGTCGGATCGCGGCCGCTACTACTGCTCGACGACGCGTTCAGCGAGCTCGACGAAGCGACGGCCAACGCGCTCGTTCGAGAGCTTCCAGAAGGCCAAGCAGTGCTTACTACCGCGGGACCATTACCGCTCGGTCTTGAAGCGGCGGTCACACGTTTCCTCGAACAAGGCACGCTAAGTTGATGCCGCCGCAGGTGCCTCGCCGTCGTGTTCTTCCTGACGAAGAAGCTGAAGAAGTCGCGACTGCACCATCAGGACACCCGGTCGGCCCTGCGATTAACGAGTATTTGACGGCGAATGGCTTCGCCCGCGTCGTTCGGCTCAGCGCGCTTATGGACGTGTGGGACACGACAGTTGATCCAGATGTCGCGGCGCACTGTCACCCCATGCGATTTGAGGGTGAGGATCTAGTTGTTGAAGTTGATCATCAGGGTTGGGTGATCGCGCTCACCTTTCGCGAGGCCGAGCTCCTTGCACGCCTCGGAGCAGCTCTCGGTGAGAGAATTACCGGTCGTTTAAAGGCCTATGTCGGTAGTGATCCGGCATAGAATGGGAGGCACACCTCGCCGGACCATCGACACTTCGATGGGAGACCGGCCGCTTCGGCACCTGTCGTCAAGGAGACGCGCCTGTGGTCGCAAACGCCCAACCTGACAGTCCCGAAGACTCCTCGTACGAGGCCGAGGACATCACGGTTCTCGAGGGACTCGAACCGGTTCGCATGCGACCAGGAATGTTCATCGGGTCTACTTCAACTACCGGACTCCATCACCTCATTTGGGAAGTCGTCGACAACGCTGTCGACGAGGCGATGCAAGGATTCTGCACGCGTATTGACGTCTCACTTCTTGCCGACGGTGGTTGTCGTGTCGTTGACAACGGGCGAGGTATCCCAACTGGGCCCTTCCCACCGGATCCAAGTAAATCAGCCGCGGAGATCGTGCTCACGGTGCTGCACGCAGGCGGAAAGTTCGGTGGTTCAGGTTACAAGGTCTCCGGTGGCCTGCATGGCGTCGGAGTGTCGGTCGTCAACGCGCTTTCCAGGCGGCTCGATCTTGAGATCGATCGCGACGGCAAGCGCCACGAGATGTCCTTCGAGAAGGGCGGCCGCCCTACGGGCCCTTTGCACGTGACCGGAAATGCTCCGGGAGGACGCACCGGCACCACAGTGACGTTCTGGCCAGATGAGACCATCTTCGACGAGATCGAATTTCGGGCACAGACCGTCGTCGAACGACTGCAGATGATGGCGTTTTTGAACAGGAATCTCGAGATCAACTTCACTGACGAGCGACCTGATCACGAGCAGTCCGTGAAGTTCCAGTACGCCGGGGGGATCGAGGACTTCGTCCGTCATCTCAACCAGTCCAAGGAGCCGCTCTTTAAGAAGGTCTGTTACTTCAACCAGAGTGAGACCGACCAAGAGGTCGAGATCGCGTTGCAGTGGAACGAGAGCTATAACGAGTCGATTCACTCGTTCGCGAACGGTATCTCGACGATCGAAGGCGGTATGCATGAAGAGGGCCTGAAGAAGGCCCTCACCAACATCGTCAACCGGTACGCCCGAACCAAGAACGCGCTGAGAGAGTCGGACGCGAACTTCCAGGGCGAAGATATCCGGGAAGGTCTCACCGGAATTCTCTCGGTTCGTCTCCGCGAGCCGCAGTTCGAGGGCCAGACGAAGGCCAAACTCGGCAACGTCGCGATGCGCTCGCTCGTCGAGCGAGCGACGAACGAGAAGCTCGGGATGTGGTTCGACGAAAATCCGCGTGAAGCTAACCAAATCGTTCAAAAGGCGCTGCTTGCAGCTCGAGCTCGACTCGCTGCTCGCCAAGCACGAGATCTCACACGTCGCAAGTCCGCACTCGATGGCGCAGGTCTGCCCGGAAAGCTGATCGACTGCTCGTCTCGAACCCCTGCGGACTCAGAGATCTTCATCGTCGAGGGGAACTCCGCTGCGGGATCGGCGAAACGCGGCCGGGATCCACGGACACAGGCGATTTTGCCGATTCGCGGAAAGATCTTGAACGTCGAACGTGCCCGAATCGACAAGATGTTGAAGAATCAAGAGATCCAGGCGTTGATCATGGCTATCGGCGCCGGTTTCGGCGACGAGTTCGATCCCGCGAAACCGCGCTACCACAAGGTCATCATTCTTGCGGACGCTGACCCGGACGGCAGTCACATCAGGACGTTGCTCTTGACGTTGTTCTTGCGCCAGATGCGCCCGCTCATCGAAGCTGGATTTGTCTACGCGGCCCAGCCGCCGTTGTTCTCCACGCTGGTCGGGACAACCAAGGTCTATTTGAAGGACGAGTTCGCACGGCAGCAGTTCCTTGACGAACACCCCAATCACAACAAGGAGTTTCAGCGTCTGAAGGGGCTCGGGGAAATGGACTGGGATGAGCTCCGCGACACGACTATGGCCGCTGACAAGAGAACACTCCTGCAGGTCACGATGGACGACGCGATCATCGCCGACGAGGTGTGCTCGATCCTGATGGGCGAGGACGTGGATCTTCGCCGTCGATTCATTCAGACGAACGCGAAAGACGTCCGATTCCTCGACTTCTAGTTATTCGGATGCTCGCGGACCAGCGATCACCGTGTGTGTTGAAACAGAGAGGCTGAAGCCGTGACGGTTACTGACCAAACTCCGCCTGGTGGCGACGGCCGTGAGTCGGTCGAACCAGTTGACATCCAATTTGAGATGGAACGCTCGTTTCTCGAGTACTCAATGTCGGTCATCGTCTCGCGGGCACTGCCCGATGTGCGCGACGGGCTAAAGCCCGTGCACCGCAGGATCCTCTACTCGATGTGGGACAAGGGCCAGCGCCCCGATCGTCCACACGTGAAGTCGGCGACCGTGGTCGGGGACGTGATGGCGCGTTTTCACCCGCACGGCGACACGGCCATTTATGACGCCCTCGCTCGGATGGTCCAGGAGTTCAGCCTTCGTCATCCGCTGATCGACGGGCACGGCGAGTTCGGCTCTCCGAGCCCGAACGACGGGCCTGCTGCGATGCGGTATACGGAGTGTCGTCTTGCCGTATTGACGATGAGCATGCTCGAGGGTCTAGACGAGCGCACCGTCGACTTCATTCCGAACTTCTCGGGCTCAGACGAGGAGCCCGTTGTACTTCCGGCGCGGTTCCCGAACCTCTTGGTGAACGGTTCGCAAGGAATAGCCGTTGGAATGGCGACGAACATACCGCCGCACAACCTTGGCGAGGTCATCGATGCCACCATCCACCTGCTGCACAATCCCGAGGCAACGTCTGATGATCTGATGCAGTTCGTCAAGGGTCCCGACTTCCCGACGGGCGCGCTTATTCTTGGACGTTCCGGGATACTCGACGCGTATCGCACCGGGCGTGGGTCGGTGCGGATGCGAGCAGTCGCGGAGATCACCGAAGAGCGAAACACCACCCAGATCGTGGTCACCGAGATTCCGTATCAGACTGCCGTGGAGTCGATTGACCAGCAGGTAGCAGACGCACTCGAACGAGGCGATCTGTCGGGGATCACCGCGACCCAGGATCTCTCAGCTGGGCACGAGACGCGTTACATCCTCACGTTGCGCCGGGACGCCAACGCGAACGTGGTGTTGAACAACTTGTACAAGCACACGCAGCTACAGACGAGCTTCGGCATTCACATGCTTGCGCTCGTCGACGGGGTGCCACGTCTCGTCAATCTCCAACAGGCGCTGGCCGCGTACATCGCGCATCAGGTAGAGGTCATCACCCGCCGCACCGAGGATCGGCTTCGGAGAGATCGGGATCGAGCGCACATCGTCGAGGGTCTTCTCCGGGCAATCGACATGCTGGATGCAGTGATCGCGACAATCCGCGCCTCAGATGACCGCCCGGAGGCCCGCGCCAACTTGATGGCCGAACCGTTCTCGTTCTCCGAGGATCAGGCCAATCACATCTTGGACATGACGCTTGGACGCCTGACGCGACTTGGTCGGAGCGATCTCGAAGAGGAGATGGAAAAGCTCCGGCTCAGCATGGCGGCCCTTGAGCTGATCCTGAGCGATCCAGCTGAATTGCGTGGCGTGATCGACACCGAGCTCGGCGAGATCCGGTCGAGGTCGGCGAATCCACGTCGCAGCCAGATCGTTCACGATCCAGGCGAGCTCGGTAACGACGACCTGATCGAAGATGAGCCGATCGTGGTGACCATCACTCGAGCTGGCTACATCAAGGCGGTCTCCGCCGACGCGTTCCGGCCGCAGTCCCGCGGCGGGCGTGGAGTGCAAGGGACTCGCCTGAAGGAGGAGGACCTCATCACCGAGGTCGTTCACACGACCGCACTCGCCCATGTCTTGCTCTTTTCCAATCAGGGCAAGGTGTATCGCATGCGCGCGCACGAAATTCCGATGAAGGAGCGGACGGCTCGAGGGACGCCGGCAGTCAACCTGATCTCGCTCGCGCCAGACGAGCGAATCCAGGCGATCGTGGAGACGAAGACCTTCGATCCTGATCGCTACCTTCTGTTTGCGACGAAGTCGGGCCAGGTGAAAAAGACGTCCTTTAGCGAGTACGACAAGTCGCGGCGGGAGGGCTTTATCGCCATCAACCTCCACGGCGGCGACGAGCTCGTGCGAGTCTTGCCGACGAGCGGATCCGACGACGTCTTTCTGGTCTCTCGAAATGGCGTCACGATTCGATTCGCAGAAAGCGACATCCGCCCGATGGGTAGGAGCGCGGCAGGTGTTCGCGGCATGCGGCTACGCGCCGGCGACGAGGTTGTTTCGTGCGACGTCACGCGCGAGGACACTGACTTGATGATCGTTACGGATGCCGGCTTCGGCAAGCGGACCAAGCTTGATCATTTCAATGCCCAGGTGAGGGGCGGTCAGGGCGTCCGCGGGATCAAGCTCACGCAACGCCGCGGCTACGTCGTCGCTGCACTCATGGCGGCACTCGACGACGAGCTGTTGCTGGTGTCATCGGCCGGGGTGGTAATCCGCGTTGCGGTGCGCGAAATTGCCGCCCAGGGCCGAGATGCGACCGGTGTTCGGATAATGAACCTGGACGACGAGACGAGCGTCGCAGCCGTAGCGAGGCTCGGAAGCGACGAAGAGCCAGACTCCTAACCCGCCTTAGGAGCCGCGCGACGCCTGGTGTAATCTCATGACTCCACCTGGGGCTATAGCTCAGTCGGTTAGAGCGCAGCACTGATAATGCTGAGGTCGTTGGTTCGATTCCAACTAGCCCCACTACTAAACACCAGGTCAGACGGGTATGGGTTGACGTGGCCTGTGGATATCGTCTGACACAAATCTGACACAAGAATTTCGAGCACTGCTGCGTCATAGGGGTCACTCAGGGGGTGTTCCGGTGTCTCACGAGCCGTTCCCGTTAAGCGGTCGCATGGTCGCACGACTCGCGTCTTTGGCACCCGCGGCAAGCCGATCGAGTGCGTCGTTCACACGTTCTTCGACGTCTGGGAATAGGTGTCCGTATCGGTCGAGCACCGTGACTACCGAGGTGTGCCCAGCTCGAGCCGCAATCTCGCGGGGTGTCGTCGCCGGCTGCGATCCATAGCGCTACCGCTGTGTGGCGGAGGTCGTGCGGCCGAGTTGGCGCGAGCCCAGCTGCTTCGACAACGAGCAGCAGCCCACCCACGATGAGGCTCGGAGGTCGCCGGTGTTCCAGCGACGCGATGTCCGTCGTCAATGCGACCTTGGTGATCTGACACGAATCTGACAGGGCGGCAAATGAGGGTCAATCGTGGTCACTCACGGTTAGCAAACGAGCAGTTCAGAATACACTTCCGGGCAAATCCTCTGTTGGGGATAACCCCTGCAAGGCACTGAGCATGTTGACGTCGTTGGTTCGATTTCAAATAGTCCCACTCCAAAAGCCCAGGTGAAACTTGGCGGACTCTCGCAAAGTGACCCGTCGCTGGGTTTGGCAGAATGTTACTGTTGCGCGAGCGGCCGGGGGGGCTGACCGTACT
>DATCDR010000176.1:0-2914 GCA_036510575.1 Acidimicrobiales bacterium
CGAGTTGATGGGAATCGTGCGGATGGCACTTGGTGCCATCGGTGGCCTCGCACTCTCCGCGCCACTCTGGCTGTCTGGGCTCTCGGTACTTCGGGCATCGATTCGCGCCGATCAGGTGGCTGGCGCCGGGATCTTGCCGCACGGCGCCGCACTGCTGTTCGCGCAGGGCTACGACGGTCTCCCGACGACGGGAAGCGTCTACTTCGGTGCGCCGAGCATCCCCCATGCGACCCTGCCGGATTACTTCGAGACTGCTGCCTACGTCGGCGTGATCGCGATCGTGCTCGTCGTCGTCGCCGTCCTGGTCTCGATCCGCCGGCCGATCGTCACCGGGTTCCTTGTCGCGGCCCTCGGATGCTTGTTGCTGGCCTATCGGATCGGCACCCCTGGCATCGTGCAGCGCGTGATGGGACATATCGGTCTCGGATCGCTCGTGACCTCGAGGAGCTTGCCGCTGCTCGGATTCTCCGTCGCGGTGCTCGCAGCCATCGGGTTGGAACAGGTCATCTCGCGTTCTGGTGACAAGGCGATCCGTCGCGCCCTCGTCGTCGGCGTCGCGCTCTGCACGTTCGTGCTCGGCTACCTGGCGATTCGCGGCACTGGCGGGGGACTTTCGGCCATCCAGGTGACGCTTCGACGCGAAAGCCTCTACTGGCCGATCTCGTTGATGATCGCTTTCGTAGTGGCAAGTGTCGTCCTCCTCGATCGTCGAATCGCCCTTCCCGGGCCACTCAAGCGCCTAAAGGCACGCCCAGGGGTGACGCTCGCCGCACTGGCGCTCGCCGGCCAGAGCTCGTTCCTGCTCTTCGCCGGAGTCGGCATCAACTCCTATGCGCGCGTCGAGTTCCCGGCCACGACGGGCACCACCGAACTCGCCCACTATGTCGGGTCCAATCTGGTTGCGATCGACGACTGCGTGCCGAGCACGGCTTTCCCGATCTGTGACGTGCGCTCGTGGAACGGAACCGGGCTCTATCCGGAGATGAACCTCGGCTACGGCATCGACGAGCTCGCCGTGCACGACCCGCTCGCTCCAGCGGCGCTCTTTGACTCCTGGCCGATCGCTAATGCCGGCCAGCGGGCGGCAGGCGTCAACCTCTTTGCCCCGTCGGTCAACACCGTCGCGCTCGCCCGACGCTACGGCGCCTCGTTCATCCTCGTCTGTCCAGCTACGGCCTGCCCGGGCGTGTCGCCGCCTGCGGGGACGACGCCAGTCGCCACGATCGACGGCGATGAGCTTGTCGCGGTGCCGAACTCGTCTCGTTTCGTCTCGAGCGGCGCCCGGATCATCTCGGTAGACCACCCAACGGACGTGAGTTACGAGCTCCACCTCGCGTCGAGCGACAGACCCTCGACCGTCGTTGCCCACATCACCGCCTCGCCTGGGTGGAAGGCAAGCGTCGACGGGAAGTCGGCGAAGCTCGCGAGTTTCGGAGGCGTTGATCTCAGCGTCGAAGTTCCCGCGCACGCGACGCTCGTGACGTTCTCCTACGCTCCACCCCACTTCACTCCGGCACTTGGCCTGGCGCTCTTGGCGGTGCTCGCGATGATCGCCGAGGCACTCTGGCGCCGCCGCAGAAGGGCCTCGGCGGAAAAGGAAGAGCCTGGGTCTCGGGCGACGGCGATCTAGGCAGCAACACCGGGTCGTACGAGATCAACTATCACGGTGCCGGCAGCTGTCGGTGCGAACAGAGAGAGGGGCACACCATGGATGAGATGTCGGAACTGTTCGAGAAGGGGCTCGCGATTCGAAAGGAAGTGCTCGGGCCGGAGTACGTCGATCGCGCGATCGAGAACGCGACCGAATTCACCATGCCGCTCCAGGAGTTCGTCACCTCCTACGCCTGGGGCGCGATCTGGGGCCGTGACGGCCTCGACCGGAAGACCAGGAGCTTCCTCAATCTCGGGATGCTGACCGCGCTCAATCGCCAGACCGAGCTCGGGCTGCACATCCGTGGCGCGCTCCGAAACGGCATCACCGTCGAGGAGATCCGCGAGGTGCTCTTGCAGGCCGGCGTCTACGTAGGCGTTCCTGCGGCGATCGAGGCCTTCCGGACCGCCGAGCGCGTCATCAACGAGATCGCCGCCGAGAAGTCCTAAGTGTCGAGCGACACGGGCCGGCGAGAGGCTGTCTCGGACAGATCGCGTCGCTCTTAGGCGATGGTTAGGATCACCTTCCCGGTCGCCTCGCCCCCCCGCAGCATCTCCACCGCCTCGACGGTCCTCGACCAGTCCCAACGCACGCTCGAGCGCACGTCAAGCAGGTCCTTTCCGATGAGCGCCGCAAGGTACGTGAGGTCCTGACCGAAGCTCTCCTCAGGGGTGGCCCAGAGGTAGAACCCCGTGAGCCAGTTGACCTTGCCCCACGGGAAGTCTCGGAAGGCGAAGCTGGTGGTCTCACCCGACGCGACGCCGTACGCGACGACGACCCCTCCGGGCGCGAGTCGGTGGATGGCGTCCATAAGGACTTGACCGCCGACGCCGTCGAGAACGACGTCGAAGGGTCCGGTGTCGTCGAGCTTGGTCACGAGCTCGACGTCGAATCCGGCGAGTGATTCGAACCGGTTCGGTCCGCTCACGAACGCTGTGACCTCAGCGCCACCGAGCTTTGCCAACTGCACCGCGAAGTGACCGACTCCTCCCGAGGCCCCGGTTACGAGTACCTTCCGGCCAAGAAGGGAGCCGCCGGTTCGAAGCGCGCGTAGCGCCGTCAAGCCGGCAGCGGGCAGGCCCGCTGCATCGCCGAACGAGACGTTGTCCAGGACGATTCCGAGCCGGTTGGAGGGCACGCTCACCCGTTCGGACCAGCTGCCTCCCTCTGCGTGTCCGGTCACCCTGGTTCCCGGCAGTGGTCCCGTCCCGTCAGGGGCCTGGGCGATCACGATGCCTGCCACGTCTTGCCCCGGGCGCCACC
>DATCDR010000177.1:0-13097 GCA_036510575.1 Acidimicrobiales bacterium
GTTCTGGTTCTCGGCGGCGCGGGGACCGTGTTCGGAAGCGGATCCGCCGATGCAGCGCCGGACTCGACATCGTCCACCGGCTACGCCGCGCTCGTCTCGCTGTTGCAGGAGAACGGCCACAAGGTGGTCGGTGACGCCACCTCACTTGCCGATATCGACCAGTCGAGAGTGGGGACAATTCTTTTCAGCAACAGCGTGTTGTCAGGCGCTGAGAACCGTATTGTCGCTCGATTGGTCCGTTCGGGGTGGCTGCTCGTCGTCGTCGGCGGGGACTCGCTCGAGACGCTCCGTCCGCTTGTGGGCTCGACGATCTCGTGGACGTCGAGTGGGCCGGCGTCCTATTTCGTTTCGAACCACTCCCTTGCCGGTGTGGGTTCGGTCGTCACTAATGGTGCGGGCACGTTCACCGATATCGGCAGAGCAACACCGCTGCTTGGAGGCCTCGGCCAGACGCTCGCCGGGACCGCGGCCGTTGGCGCTGGTCGGGTCGACTTCATCGCCGATTCGTCGGTGTTCGCGAACAGCTACCTCGCCGACGCCGGCAACGCTTCGTTCGCGCTTGACGTCTTCGGGCGCTCTCGTGTGCCGGTGACGATCTCTGTGGCGAATCAAAGCAGTGGATCCGGCCTCGGCGTACTGCCTGGTTCATGGAGGTTCGCACTCTTGATCCTCCTGTTCGCGTGGGTTGCATGGATCTTCTCGCTCGGCAAGCGCCTCGGTCCTCCTGACCGCGTCGATGACCGGTTCGCCGCTCCGGCACGACGGGCGTATGTGGACTCCTTAGCAACGCTGCTCTCCCGGGCGAAGGATCCGACACCCGTGGGGCTCGAGCTAGCCCGGCTCCTCCGCCATCGTCTCGGACGTCGAGTTGGGGTTGGGCTAACTAGCGGCGAGGATCTCGTTCGCGCAGCGAGACAAGCGGGTCTTACCGAGCAGGAGGCAACGAGAATGGTGAGTGCGATATCAAACGAGCAAGACCTGATAGCGGTCACGCAAGTGTCGTTGCGGGTGCGGGCCCGGTCAATGTCATGACCGATGCAGCTCCGCCGATCCGATCACTCAGCCCGCTCCGTGACGCTCTGCAGGCGATCGTCGGCCGCTTCGTCATCGGTCAAGAGACGACACTCGACTACATGATCGCGGCCATCAGCGTCGGGGGACACGTGCTCCTAGAGGGGGCGCCAGGTGTCGCCAAGACCTTGCTCGCCGGCACTCTCGCTAAAGGAGTTGCGGTCCAGTTTCGGAGGGTGTCGTTCACCCCGGACATGTTGCCGACGGACCTCACCGGGACGATGGTCCTTCGCCAGGGAGACTTGGTCTTTCGGCAGGGCCCTGTGTTCACGAACGTGCTGCTCGCCGACGAGATCAACCGGACGCCGCCGAAGACCCAAGCTGCACTGCTCGAGGCGATGCAAGAGGGCCAGGTGAGCATCGACGGTGAGCCTCGACGGCTCCCGAGACCATTCCTGGTGCTCGCGACGCAGAACCCGATCGAATACGAAGGCACCTACCCACTTCCAGAAGCCCAGCTCGATCGTTTCTTTGTTCGAGTGCGTGTCGACTACCCAAGCGAGGCAGACGAGCGTCAAATCCTTCGGCTACCTCGGGCGGGGTTGTCAGCGCCAACGCCGAGCCCGGTGGACTCGGCTGTGATCTCGGTGGATTTTGACTCCATTAGGTCCGAGGTCGATGCGACGACGGTAAGTGAGGAGGTCCTCGCTTACATCGTCGGCATCGCCCGAGCAACAAGGGCGCTTCCCGGCGTCTCGCTCGGGGCGAGCCCGCGAGCCACCACCCACTTGCTCGCTGGTGCAAAAGCGACGGCTCGCCTCCAAGGCCGCGACTTCGTCACCCCCGATGATGTCGTTTCAATGGCCGAGCCGGTGCTCGCACATCGGATCGTGATGACCGCGGGAGCCGAATTGGAGGGGTTCAGTCAGGCTGCCGCCATCGCCTCGGCGGTGGCGGGCGTAACAGTTCCCCGCTGATGCAATGACCCCTGGCCCGCGTCTGATCGGAGCACTCTTGGTCGTGGCCGTCCTCGCAGCGGTGATCTCGCCGATCCTCGCGCTCGCCGGGCTGCTGGCGCTCGCACTCTTTTCGATCGCCGACGCGCTGCGGCTGCGAGGAGATCTCGACGTGGACGTCGCGATGCCGTCTCGGCTTGTTCGTGGGGCAAGCTACGACTTCGTCGTCGAGCCGAAAGGCATCGACGCCCTAAGTAGGCGCTGTCGCGTCCGTCAGGCGATGCCGCCTGGGGTCTTGATCACTCCGTCCGAAGCAGGAGGGTCGCTGCACGCGAGCGTGACCGCGAGCCGCCGGGGGCGCGTGCAATTCCCACCGGCTGCGGTCCGGCTCGATGGCCCCCTGCATCTCATGCGCCGGACTTGGTCGTATCCCAACGATCAGATCGTGGCAGTGATACCTGACGTTCCGGCCGCGACACGGCTCGCCCGTGCTTCGCGCCAACGAGAGTCCGTCGGCCAGGTCGGTTTCACACGCGGGGCGATCGGGCTCGGAACCGACTTCGAATCCGTTCGCGAGTACGTCGAGGACGATGACTTTCGACGGATCAATTGGTCGGCGACACTTCGCGCCGGCCACCCGATGACGAATGAATACCGTCAGGACCAGGATCGTCAGATTCTCTGCGTCGTCGATTGCGGCCGGCTGATGGGCGCACCGGTGGCGGGTCGATCGAGGTTGGACGCCGCCGTCGACGCGGCGCTCGCCGTCGCTGCGGTTGCTGACGCGGTGGGAGATCGCTGCGGTCTCGTCGCCTTCGACGACCAGATCCGCCAGAACCTCTTCCCACGACGCGCCGGTGCTCGGGCCTTTCTGGCGGCGGTCTCCGACCTAGACGTGAACTATGTCCAGAGTCAATATGACCTCGTGTTCACCGAGTTGGCGCACCGCAAGAGATCGCTACTGGTGCTCTTCACCGACCTCTTCGACGAGGCAGCCGGATCTGCACTGCTCGAAGCTTTGCCGGTATTGACCCGTCGCCACGCCGTGCTCATAGCTAGTTGTTTCGACGATGACCTCGGCCAGCTCGCGGCGGCAGAAGCCACCACCGCCCAAGAAGCCTATGCGGCAGTTGTCGCGCTCGGCTTGATCGACGCGCAGACGATGTTGACCATGAGCCTTCGACGAGCCGGAGCGGAGACTTTGGCGCTGGGACCCGACGATCTCAGCGAGGGCTGTGTTCGGCGCTATCTGCAGATGAAGGCGAGGGCGCGCCTCTGAGCAACACGAGGCCCCAGAAGATGCAAAAGAGCCCGAATCCGATCAGGAGGTCGAGTCCGAGACCGAGCCCTGAAGGCGTCACGAAGCCTTCCACGGATCCCGCGACTACCAGGCACACGGCCACGCCAGCGACCAGCTCGAGCGCGGCTGTCGCCTCGGAGGAGACCGCCGCGGCGCGAGTCCTCGGCCCGGGATCGATCAGTGCCCTAGCAAGGCGAAACCCTGCGGTCCCAGAGACGGCGATGCAGGACATCTCGAGGAGGCCATGGGGAATGACGAGCTGGACGAAGACCGACTCCGTACCGGCTCCGATCGCCAAACCGGCGAAAACGCCGAGAAGAAGTCCGTTCGTGATTAGCAAGTAGGCGGTGAGGAGCCCTCCGGTAAGCCCGCCGGCGAAGGCGAGGAGGGCGACGAGGATGTTGTGCGTAAAGATCGTGGACGCGAAAGCGCTCTGCTGGGCTGTTGGAATACCGAGGTTCGCTCCGTGGGCCCGATGTAGCGTGACCGCTTGAATCGCGCCCGGCGCGAAGAGCGAGGCTTGGCCGGGGTCGACCCATGCCCAGAGCGCGCCGAGAAGCGCTGGAATGAGGACCAAGAGCACGGCGAGCATCAATGTACGTGGCCGGTCGCGGACGAGTTGCCAAAAGCGGTGGGTGAAGAACGAAACCACTCCCCGCTTGATTGCGGGCTCTGTTTCGCCGTAAACGATGGTATGTGCCTGCGTCACGATCTGAGTGAGCTCCTCGACGCGTGGATCGCGCGGCCACCTCTGGCGAAGTGCAACAAGGTCGGCGCTCGCCGAGCGGTAGAGCGTTGCGATTCGCAGAAGATTGGCGGACCCACCCCTGTTACGTCGGCTCCGCGTAGCAGACACGAGCGAGTCGAGCTCGGCCCACTCTGGCTGCCGTTCACGGAGGAGCACGCCTAGTGTCGTCATTGATGGAGCCGGTCGACCGCGTCGGGGTTGTCTCCCCCGAAGGCGTGATATTCGAGGCGGTTCTTGCAGGCCTTGGTTCGAGATTTGTTGCCGCGATTCTCGACGCGTTGCTGCAGGGGATCTTGATCGTTGCGCTGATATTCCTTGCGACCCTTACCGGCGGCGGCGACCATGCAGTTGCTGCCGCGGTGGCCATCGTGGGGGCATTTCTTGTGCTGATCGGCTACCACATCGCGTTCGAGACGCTTCGTCACGGCCAGACTCCTGGGAAACGTCGCGCCGGGCTTCGAGTCTCGAGCGTTCGCGGCGGACCCGTGCGATTCTGGCCAAGCACGGTCCGAAATGTGCTTCGGCTCATCGACATTCTCCCCTGGATGTACCTCGCAGGAGCGATCTGCATCCTTGCGACCAAGAAGAACCAGCGACTTGGCGACTTCGCTGCCAGCACAATTGTAGTGAGGGAGCCCGTTCCTACCCGCCGTGGCAAGAAAAAGGAGCGGTCGACCGTCGTGCCGGCGCTTCCTAGCGATCATGTGCTCTGGGACGTTTCGATGATCAACGCCGAAGATCTATCCATTATCAGAAGCTTTCTCAGCAGGCGCAATGATTTTGTCCCCGACGCGCGAGCGCGACTCGCAACTGAGCTCGCCACCCAATATCGGCTGAAGGTCTCCGGTGGGTCACCGGACCTCTCCGCTGAGCAGTTTCTCGAGCAACTGATGACAGTCAAGATCAGCCGCCTATGAGCTGCTGCATTGCTGGCATCCCGGGGACTCCTGACCACGCGGCCTTCATGACCTATCCGCGCCTCGAGCGGTTGCACGGCAGGAAAGTGAGGTTCGCGAGCACCGATAAGGCGCTAGTGATTAAGCCTCATAGTGGAAGCGAGCCTGCAGGACGACGAGATCGTCTCCATCGATGAGGTAGACAAGTCGATGCTCCTCATCGATACGACGTGACCAGCATCCCTGAAGTACATGCCGTAACTGCTCTGGCTTGCCAATGCCGCTCGTTGGTTCCCGCAGCGATGCCTCGATCAGTCGATTCATCCGTCGAACTGTCGAGCGATCCGTGTTTTGCCAATAGAGGTAGTCGTCCCAGCCGTGTGGAGTGAAGACCAGCCTCACTCGGAGAGGTCGTGCGCCTCAAGCCGCCCTTGTCGCGCTTGATTCAGGCTCTCGAGGAGACGCTGAGCATTGGCCGGCGCACGAAGCAGGTAGGCAGTCTCGGTGAGCGCGTCGTAATCAATCCGCGCCATCAAAACTGCATCGCCCCGCTTCGAGGTGATCTCAATAGGCTGACGGTCGTCGTTCACTTGCTCAATGAGGGGGAAGAGGTGCTTTCGCGCCTCGCTTGCTGTGAGAGCCATTTCGCCTCCTAGTGGTACTAGATATTGTACCAATGTGCCGAAGCCTCGCGAGGGACGGACGTATCCTCCTGGGAGTCACGCCGACGCATTCGTGCGCGATCCGTGCGCGATCGTGCGCGAAGCAGAGGGCAATCCTGGTCAACCTCGGGCAACAGTGGCAACGTAAAGTACCTGGGTGAGGCCACTATTTTCCGAGAGACGCAGGTGGCGGTACGACCGTGACTAGCGTTCGGGACGCTGAGGTCGCGGGTTCGAATCCCGCCTTCCCGACCAGTTCAGCGGCACTTTTGATGTCCACAGGAGTCAGCGGACCACGCACAGACCACAAACGTGGTGGTCGCTGATCGGCAAAGTCGGGGTGCAACGGTCAACGATGTGACGTGGGCGTATTCCGATGGCTTGGACCGAGCAGTCTCCGGTACGGCGAGACTAAGGCGGCATCCGCCGTGAAAGGGCGATGCGGAAGGTGCTCGTGACGTCGCCGCTAGCTCGACGAAACAGCCAGCTAGCGTTGCATATTTGGCTGACCACTACTCAGCAATGACCCTGATTTCGCCTCCGATCGCGCGCGAATCGCGCACGAACCGCGCACGGCGGCCTGGGGGATGCTCGTGAGGCATTCCGTGAGGCGGTGGGCGGTCAGATGTCGTCGCAGCCACTGTCGCGCGAGGTCCGGCCTGGCCCGTGAGTGCTGTCTGGTGAGTGGCCGGGGGGAATCGCACCCCCCGGCTCTCGCAGAACCCGGCGTGAAAGTCTCCCTTCACCGGGCTCCCACAGGCCGACCGACGGTGCGCACGTCAAAATGCCAATGAGCGAAGAGCCGTGGCTGGTGCTGTCGAACAGATGCCAACCATGCCCACGCCCGTTGGGTTTTGCCCCGCAGTCGTTTGAACTTCTGCATTGCCCATCGGACCAGATGCTGGTCGATGCGCACTGCAATGGGCTGCAACTTGGAGCGATAGAAGACCCCGTAATAGTTGATCCAACCTCGCACCTGGGGATTGATCTCCCAAGCGAGAGTGGACAGGTCCGTGCCGCTGCGGCGATTGAGGCGCCAGTCCCTGATCTTCTTGTTGACCGCCTTGGTCGCATTGGCACTGATGGCAGGATTGAAGCCCACGAAGAGCCCCTTCTTGCCGAGCACCGTGCGTCCCCGGAAGGTGTAGCCGAGGAAGTCGAAGCTGGTGTGCTCGAAGTCCCCTCGGCGCCTCGTGTCCTTGCAGAACACGAGCTTCGTCTTTGTGGGGTGCAGCTCGAGTCCAAGGGACCCGAGCCGTTCAGCGATGGCAGCCCGAAGATCACGGGCCTTTTCCTCGGTGTCGCAGTGGATGACAATGTCGTCTGCATAACGCTCGAACGGCGAACCGGGGTGTTCCCGGTCCATCCACCGATCGAAGGCGTAGTGCATGAACAGATTGGCGAGCAGCGGCGAGATCGGCGATCCCTGTGGGGTCCCCTTCTCCCTGGCTGCAAGAGTCCCGCCCGGCATCTGCATCGGGGCTTTCAGCCACCGTTCGATGTAGAGCAGGACCCAACGCTCGTCGGTGTGGTGAGCGACCGCTTTCAACAACAGATCATGGGGAACGCTGTCGAAAAAGGCCCGGACGTCTAAGTCCAACATTCCCGGTAGGGACCGCCCTTGCGGGCGGCCCCCCGGACAGATCCCAGCGAGCGGGACTACCGCACTGGGCTCCTGCCTTGGGTGCGGGCGTCGAACCGGACGTTCGGCCAAGGATGCGTGATGCGGGCTGCAGGGAGCCATCGTGCTTCGAGACGGCCCATTCGCTCCCAAGTCAGACAGTGACGCTGGCTCCGGCGCCGGAGCGCCTTGAACCAGTGTTGCGTGACCTGTTTGCGGAACGCCGACACCGCTGCGATGTTGCCCGGCACTGCGTAGTAGGCAGTATGCCCTCGCACCACGCTGCCGAGCCACTGCCCCTGCTCTGGGATGGACCAGTGACGACGTTGCCGGAGCAAGGCGTTCACCTCGCGCAGCTTGGCCGCCATCCGCTTCGTGATCGTCTTGCGCCGCAACGCGAATCGCCCATCCCTCGTCTTCCCGCAGATGTGCGTGAAGCCAAGGAATGCGAACGTCTCGGGTCGGCCGAGGTGGTGCCGCCTGCGGTTCTCGGCGGCGAACCGCTCGAACTCGATCAGGCGGGTCTTCTCGACATTCAGCTCCAGGTTGAACCTGGCGAAACGCTGCACCAGATCCGCTTGGAACTGCTTGGCGTCTGAACGATTTTGGAAGCCAACAACAATGTCGTCGGCAAAACGCACGATGATCACCTCACCATAGGCTTGCCGCTCCCGCCATTGCCGTGCCCACAGATCGAACACGTAGTGCAGGTAGACGTTTGCGAGCAGGGGGGACGCACTGGCCCCCTGTGGAGCTCCCTCCTCGCTAGCCGACCACGTTCCGTTCTCGATCACTCCTGCGTTCAACCACTTCTGGATGATCCGCAGGACCCGCTTGTCCGCAATCCGATGCTCGACAAACTTGGTCAGCCACTCGTGGTCGATGGCGTCATAGAAACCACGAATGTCTGCGTCGAGTATCCAGTTCACCTTCTTCTTTTCGATCCCGACCGCCAACGCATCTAGTGCGTCGTGCGGGCTGCGCCCTGGTCGGAACCCGTAGGAGAATCCAAGAAAGTCCTCTTCGTAGATGGCGTTCAGCACCTCGACCACAGCCCGCGAACCGATCGACGTCCGTCGGTTCATGGCCGAGAAACAAGCGGCCGGACAGGCGCCGAAAAGCCTTCAGAAGATTCGGCTTGTCCTACGTCAGGTCCTCGAGCTCGCACGATCGTCAGGGGCGATCAAAAGCAACCCGTGTGACGGACTGAGGCTTCCGAGGGCCGTTCAGATGGAACCGATTTTCTTGTCCGCCGAGCAGGTCGAGGCGCTCGCTCAGGCCACGCGACCACGGTAGATCTGCTCGTCCGGCTGGTCGGAGCCACGGGACTCCGTCCGAGCGAGGCGTGCGGGCTTCGGGTCGGAAAAGTGAATCTCCTCCGAGCGACGATGGAGATTTCCGAGGCCGTTACCGTCGTCGGCGGTCGAACCGAGGTCGGTCCGACGAAGACCTACGCACGACGAAGCGTTGGTATTCCGCGCTCGATCGTCGACGATGTCGGCGTCTACCTCGCGCAGCGATCAGCCGCCTTAGGCCAGTCGCTCAGCCCCGACGACTACGTCTTCACGGCCCCTCGAGGTGGTCCTCTGCGACGGGACCTCCTCTTCAAGCGGCTCCTCAGGCCGGCGATCGACGCCACGAATCTGCCGCCAAACTTGCGACTGCACGACCTCAGGCACTCGTGTGCGGCGATCCTGATCGAGCTGGGCGCACACCCGAAGGCGATCCAGGAGCGCCTTGGCCACAGCTCGATCACGGTCACGATGGACGTCTACGGCCATCTCTTTCCGGCCCTCAACGAAGCTCTCACGGAGCGGTTAGACGAGGTGTTCCGGTCGGCCCGCGCACGCGAAAGCGCTCATCCCCCGGCGGAAGTCGTATTGCTATCCGGGCAGTGATCGCGCCGGCTAGCCGTATTCATCTCGGGCCATCTTTGGCATGATGGGGGAATGGCCAAGCGCCCCATGACGGTCGAGGTAGACGAGTCGCTCGTGGAGGCGACCGTCGAGGAAGCGCGCCAGACCGGACGCTCGCCGGCAGAGGTGGTTGAACAGGCGCTGCGCGTGCACTTCGAAGAGCGCGATCGCAGCGTCGTCGACGGGGTCTGGGCTCGCAACGCTCCGCAAGCACTGTCCGAGGGAGAAGCCCTGACACTGGCCTACGACGAGCTCAAGGCCACGCGCCGCGAACGGGGAACCGACAAGGCTGCCTCGTAGGTGGAGCGGGTCGTCATCGACCCGGCGGTGTTGGTCGGAGCACTGATCACCCCTGAAGGACACCCAGCGACCCTGTGGCGGGCAGTCCTCGCGGAGGAGATCGCCATCGTCGTGTGCCCGCAGCTGCTTGCGGAGCTCGCGGGAGTGCTCGAACGCCCAAAGTTCCGGCGGTACGTCACGCTCGACGAGGCACGGGCATTCGTGGCCGAGGTCGCCACTAGCGGGGACCGATTGCCAGACCCGACCGCTCCGCGGCGAGCCAGTCGTGACCCGAACGACGACTATCTCGTGGCCCTGGCGAAGGTTGCTGGAGTCCGCGCCCTCGTCAGCGGCGATCGCGACTTGACCGAGATGCCCAATGCCGATCCGCCGGTCCTCACGCCTCGCCAGGCGGTCGAGGCATTGCTCTGAGCGCGAGCACCGTGGGCCGGCAGACCACAGACAGACCACAGACCAGCGGTAAATCGGGGTTCGTGGCGGCACACAGTGGTCAACAAAAATGTGCTCCGACCAGCCATTTCGTGCTCTGAGCAGCCTGTGGATAACACTTGCACCTTGCGTTCGGGACGCTGAGGTCGCGGGTTCGAATCCCGCCTTCCCGACCAGTAAAAGTCCAGGTGAGCGGCATGATCTACTCGGTCAAGCGTAAGGCGATTTCACTCTCGTGCGCGCTACGTGCGCGAACGAGGACCGCGTCGGGCGCCACGGAGACGCATTCGGAGGCTTCGGCCGCGGTAACAGCTCGCCGACGAAGATGCTCGGCGAGTGGCTCGATGAGCGCCTTCGGCATCGTCAAGGTACGACGACTCGCTACCGACTTCGGCGGCCCAGCCGCCGAGTGACCCTTCTCGCCCCGGACGATCTGTTCGCGACGGCGACCGTTCCACGCAGCAGATCGAGTCGGCCGACCCGATGCGCCCGGCTTAGGAAAGCTCGGCGTGTCCGTCCAGCTCTATTCGGAGCGCTGCCGGTAACGAATCCCGACCGAGCCGACTTTGCGATCCGCGGGATAGTGGTGCAGCACACCCGACGATGCGACACAGCTCTCGCGGTCGCGGCGTTGCTTATCTGATTTAAGGGCGGTCATCGGTGTCACTCGGTGGCTCCGTGGTTCACAAGACGGTACACCCCGGTGCCGATCGAGTCGCCACTGTCGCCGAGCGCGATTGACGTCGCAAGGCAAGGCCGTCGGCACCGTTCGCGACTACGGAGGTCGGCCCATTGAAGTCCGTGACCGACGCGAGTTCCGATGCTGCGTCGTAACCGTCGGTAACGCAGGGCCTGCGTCAGTTCGCGAGTCGGCCCAGATCGTCCCAATTCCACTGAGTGAAGGTGCGGCTGCCGAACACCCAGTGGCCGTCGACACGAACGATCCGGTCCCGGTAGAAGCCTCTAATGGAAATTACCGAGCCGTCGTCGCTAGGACCGACGATCAGACAATAGGACGTGGCTTGAATGGAGTCGTCCTCTCGCCACAAGACAATATTCGTGATGTTGTGCTGCGTGCCGAATCGAGCGGGTGGTCGCCCATCAAGTTGACGTTGCAACTCTTCGTGACCCTTGACAGTGCCGCCGCGGCCGGAGAAGCTGCCGTCTGGGGCGTAAAGGCTCAAAAGCAGTTCGACGTCACCGGTGTCAGAAGCCCAGCAGTAACGAGCGTGGAGCTCCTGGATTTCCGACCGATCCTCGGCGCTGATCGAGCTGTTGAATCCACTTGGAATTGTCACCGGACTCCAATCTCTACAGCGGCCTGGACCGGCGCGCTCGGACTCTTCGCACGGATGTGGTGGGTGATCCCGGCGTTTCGGCTCCAAATCCCGCCCCCTGCCGAGAGGCCGCTACTAGCGTAGAGCCTGCCACCTAATCCCCCAATAGTTGCTGGTTGAAAGCATCTCGGAGCGAAGACGACGCCGTTCTTTAGGTCGAGAGGCTGCTTCGCGTCGGAAAGGTCCAGCATCGCCTCTTCAGCGCCGAGAAAGCCTGGCTTTCTCACCCTAATATTCAGGGCGGACCCCGCTATTTTCAGCGTTCCCCCTTCTCAGGAGCTCCCAACCTGCGTCGCCCTGCCGCGCTTTATGTGCCGTCCGGCCGCCGCTTGTCCCTGGGCATCTCCGGCATCGCTGGGTTCGTCTCCGACGCAGGAACGCGGGCCGCTTGAGAGGCGGGTGCCCGGGCGGCCCCGCAGTGAACGCGGACACCTTGCTGTTGGTACGGGGTTCGCGATGGGCCGGGATTGACTGCGGGCTGGCGAGCGCTAAGCGGACCGTCGTGGTGTGCCGATGTGCAAACGGTGACGCTGGGCTCTGGCGCGGGTTCTCGATCGCCGCCGCGAGCTCCGGGGCGTAGCGGGTCCCGCTCCTAGCCGGTGTTTCCACCTGCCACGTTGGCTTTCGTCGAGCTCGGGAAGCCCCGGCCCAGTCCGGAACTGGACGAGGCTGTCACCCGCCCCGAAGCCAAGGCAGTTGACGGCCTAGACCGGGGTCGGGGTTCCTCCCCGTCAAGATGTTGATCGCCCGGACGCCGATCTGTGCATCCCAGTCGTGGTCGGTGAGTAGGTAGAGCTTGTTCTCACGGATCGCCTGGACCACCTGGCGGGCGACCTCGGAAGGCTGCATGCCCTGCGCCAAGCGGCTGTGCAATGCCTCGCGCATCTCCTCGCCGCGCTGCGCGCCCGACGTCGGCGTTTCGTTCTTCAACTCGTCGGGACGGTTCCGGCTGCCGTGGAAGAGATTCGTGGCGATGCTGCCCGGGCACAGCGCCGTCACCCGATCGGGGCGTCGATCCGCTTCAAGTCGCCGTACAGCACCTCGGAGGTCGCCAGGCTGGCGTGCTTGAAGATCCCGTACATGTCCGGGGCTCGAACGGCTGAGATCATCGAGCAGGTGTTCACCACGTGGCCTTCCTCGCCGTGGGAGAGCATCAGCGGCACGAAGATCTTGATGCCGTAGAGCAAGCTGAAGTAGTTGACGCCCGACGTCCAGGCCCAGTCCTTCTCGGTCGCCTCCCAGATTGGCCCGTCGCGGTAGCCCTCGACCCCGGCGTTGTTGCACACGACGTGGACCTTCCCGAACGCGTTGATCGTCTCGTCGGCGAGGTGGCGGATCGCCTCTTCTTTCGAGACATCGGTGTGCACGCCGATCACGTCGTGGCCGGCTTCACTGAGCTCGGTCACCGCCCGGTCCAAGGCGTCCTGCTGGATGTCGGCGAGGGCGACCTTCATCCCCTCCTCCGCGAGGCGTTGGGCCAAGGCGCGCCCGATCCCGCTCCCCGCCCCGGTGACCACTGCGACCTTGCCGCTGAACTCCTGCACCTTGCTCTCCTCTTCGTCAGGTACTGCTGACTTGCACTTCGTCACCCGCGCACGCCGGGATAGGCGGGCACGTGCGGGCAGCGGGCGAGCACGTTCGCCAATGGGGGAGGGCGACGGTTAGCGTAGTGCTGCCGCGCAAAAGCGTTGTTGATGGATCCGGATGCTGAACTGAGCAAGCGCATCCAGGTGGATGGACGTCACGCGTGGGCTGCGGGACCTTCAATCGGTGTTAGCTCACACCGGAACTGGGGCCTCAATTAGCGGGGGACTTGTGCTGCCAGATAGCCTCTACTCCCAAAGAGTTGCCAGCCAAAAGACGCGGCATTCGCTGGCTTCACGAGGTGCCGAAAAGACATGCCAGAGTTCCCTGCGATTAC
>DATCDR010000178.1:0-25750 GCA_036510575.1 Acidimicrobiales bacterium
CGAGCTTGGCCCGGGCGTCGGGAGCAAGTGCCGTGATGTCCTCACCGAGCAGTCGGATGGCGCCGTCTGTGACCAGGTACCCGGGGTTGCCGCAAAGGACGTTCGCCAGTGTCGATTTTCCTGAGCCGTTCGGCCCCATGATCGCGTGGAGCTCTCCTGGCTGGACGGTGAGGTCGATTCCCCGGAGGATCTCGACGCCGTCGGCGCTCGCATGGAGATTCTCCACTTCGAGGACCGCGGTGGTCACCGACGTGGACAAAGGAGCCGTCATCGCGTCCATATTAGGCGGTCGACTGGATTATCACTACAGGGATAGGAGAAATTATTGGCGCTACCAGCCGCGGTTGATCCACTCGCCTAGCGACGGCAGTTCGGTTCCGATCGTGGTGTCGTCGCCGTGGCCCGGCATCACGATCGTCTCCGGCGAGAAGGTGGCAAAGATCCGCCGCTCGATCGAGTTGATGATCGTTTCGAAGTTCCCGATCTTGCTCTTGGTGTTGCCTGGGCCGCCTGGGAAGAGCGTGTCGCCGGTGAGGAGCACCGGGCTGTCTTCGATCGCGAAGCACATCGATCCAGGTGTATGGCCAGGCGTGGCGAGCGTCCGAATCCGAAGCTTGCCGATCTCGAGGATGCTGTCGTCTTCGAGGATGAGATCGTAGGAGGGCAGCATCGCGGCGTCTGCTGCGGTGACGGCGACCTCGTAACCGGCATCCCTCATAGCCGGAATCGCCTGGATATGGTCGGAGTGGCCATGCGTCTCGACGATCTGGCGGACGCCGAGCGCTTTCGCCGCCTCCAACAACAGATCGTGTTCGTTCGCCGCATCGACGAGCAGCGCGTCACCGGTCTGTTTGCACCGGACGACAAAGACGTTGTTGGCGATTGGCCCGACGACGTAGCGATGAATCTCGACTTGTGAGTCCGAATAGTGGAGTGCCATGGCCAAAAGGGTACCCATCGCGCGACATGCACACACTTGGTCGATTTTCCCGCATACAATTTCGCTCACCAGAGAGAGGAGGTGGTCCAAACTTGTCTGATCAACGTTTTGGGACGCTGGAGGTGGCTGGCCGCTAGGCGGCAAGCTGGACACCTGGCGAATTCAAGCCAGACACCCTTGGTGAAGATGGTCGGGAACCAGTCCCACCCGAGATTTCCAAATCACCAAGTCTTTCCAACATAACTTCGGCAGTAGCCGGCGAAAGTGGGGCGCTTTGCGCCCCACTTTCGCGTCCGGCGACGAGATCGCCTCTTGGCTTGATCGAGGGCCCGAGGTTGGTCGGCGCGGGTGATCGGCTCGACGAGTAGGAGATCTCCCCGTAGCCTCGCCTGCATGGTGACGTCAGACGATTTACCGGCCCTGGAGCTGGCGTTTCCCGGACCCGAACGTGATAGCGGCGTGGCAGCGATTCTCGCCGGCGAGAAGACGGCGCTCACTGGGTTGCTGCAGATACTCGAGCACGCCGAAGAACCGGTTCCTCGAGCGGGTCAGCGTTTCTCGGTTCTCGATTCAGCAGGCCAACGAGCCGCAGTCATCGAGCTCACCGGCGTGCAGGTCGTACCGATAAGCGAGATCGACGACGAGTATGCGATCGCAGAGGGCCGCGGATACGCCGATGCACAGGAGTGGCGCGTTGCCCACGAGGTGTTCTTTCAAAGCGAAGGGGTGCGGGAGTTCCTCGGCGCGACCCCCGACATTGATGACAACACCCTCGTTGTGGCCGAACGGTTTCGATTGGTTCACGGAACTGAAAGCTGAATCGAACAACGGATCGGACGACCTCTCGACGAACCGGTCCGCGCACCCGCTTAGCGAAGAGCGGATGCGCTTGGTGCCGTCTGGGTTCTCGCACGTTCGAGAGAGGTGACGACGCGTCGTTAGACGGTCGATAGTGCCTTAATTCCTCAAGACGGAGACCGCTTAGCGGCGCTACTCATTCGGTTGTCTGTGACATCGCTTGACGCACTGCCTCGACGGAGGCGTGAACGTCCTTCGCATCAGTCGACCAGTTGCTCACAGAGATTCGAAGGACACTCCGACCGTGCCAACGTGATCCTGACATCCACGTTATTCCCGAGCGAATGATGCGGTCTGTGACTACACGGGTCTGCTCGTCGTCGCCGAACGAGACGCACACCTGGGTGTACACGACGTCATTTAGCACCTCTGCGCCGTCAAGCAATTCGATCTCACGAGCGAGCATCTGCGCCATCTCGACCATGTTCTCCACGAGCTTCACAACCCCCTGGCGGCCAAGCGATCTGATCGCCGCCCACGTCGGTACTCCTCTTGCTCGTCGGGAGAACTCGGGCACCTTCTCGAGTGGGTCACCCGGACCTGGATTGGCATCGCTGATCAGGTAATCCGCATGGGCGCCAAGAGCTGACCGAAGCGCTGAGGGCTGGGCGACGATGGCGATGCCACAGTCGTATGGGACGTTCAGCGTCTTGTGCGCGTCACTCGCCCAGGAATCGGCTGCCTCGAAACCCTGGACGAGCGAGCGGAGTGACGGGGAGGCGCCCGCCCATAGACCAAAGGCGCCATCGATGTGAACCCAAGCGCCATGCCGATGTGCCATCGTGATCGCTTCCTCGAACGGGTCGAAGGCCCCCGAGTGGAGGTTGCCCGCCTGAAGGCACACGACGGTCGGCTCCCGATCGGGAATCGCATCGAGCGCTTCTGACAGAGCCGAAAGCTCGATCCGCCCCTCCCGATCCGCGGCGACTGCTCGAGGATGTCCGAGCCCGAGATAGCGGAGAGCGAGGTCGATCGTGTCATGGCGCTCAGCACCAACGAGAACGTGGACCGCCGGAGATCCGGTCAGTCCCTCGACGTTGACGTCCCAGCCAACTCCCTCCAGTACCGCATGACGCGCTGCGGCGAGGCCGGCGAAGTTGGCCATAGTCGCACCAGTCACGAATCCGACATCCGCGCTCAAGGGAAGACCGAGCAGCTCGAGCAACCACCTCGCGGCGGCCTCTTCGATGGCCACAACCGCCGGCGTTGCGAAGCGAAGACCGGCATTCTGATCCCAGGCACTGACTAGCCAGTCGGACGCGAGCGCGGCAGGCAGTGTTCCACCCATTACCCAACCGAAAAACCGCCCCGACTGACTCGCCATGAGTCCGGGCTCGGCACCGTCTGCGAGCTCGTCGACGACCGTTGCGGCATCTCGCCCCTGCTCAGGGAGGGGACCGCCGAGCCTCATTAGGATCTCGTCGGCCGACTGCAGAGGCCCTACTCGTCGATCCGGAATCGACGTGAGCCATTGCTTCGAGCGCTCGGCGGCTCTGTCAAGTGCCGCGTCGTAGTCATCGTGCCTCGAGGTCATGTCCTTCAGTATTCCCGGAGTCCTGTATCGCTGCTCGACATACCTCGCGGGTCATGAGAGTGAGCAACGGTGTCCGGCGAACCGACGAACAAGGCGATGTCTGGATTGTCAGCGGGCATAGCGAGGTGCTCGACCCTTGCCCGCACTATTCGCCCTCAGGGCCCTATGCGAGCAATATTCGACCGATGCCCGGGTTGAGCCGCTGGCCTACCGGTTTCGCGGGTCGATGGCTTCTGGGTCGAGACCGTAGCGGGCAATCGCCGAGGCGACCTCGTCTGCTGTGGCGAGTCCGATGGCGGCGAGCTCGGAGAGCACGGCGACGACGATGTGCTCGGCGTCGATCTCGAAGAACCTCCGGAGGGACTCGCGTGTGTCACTTCGCCCGAATCCGTCGGTGCCGAGCGAGGAGAACGGGCTCGTGACGAAGCGGGAGATCTGATCGGCCACGGCCTTCATGAAGTCGGTCACCGCGACGATCGGACCGCTCGAGGCCTCGAGTTGGCTCGTCACGTACGCGACGCGGGGCGCGGCACCTGGATGGAGGCGGTTCCAGCGCTCGATCTCGAGCGCCTCGTCGCGTAGCGCCTTGTAACTAGTCGCCGACCAAGCCTCTGCTGCTACGCCCCACTCGGTGGCGAGCAGCTCGCGTGCTCGCATCGCCTCGTGCCAGGCGCTTCCCGAGAACAAGATCGTGGCAGGTCGCGCAGACGCTGAAGCAGCGACCTCAGCTGGTGGCGCATAGCGGTACAGGCCGCGGATGATTCCGGCGCGGATCTCGTCTGCCCTGGCGGTGTCGATCGCCGGCATCTGGTAGTTCTCGTTGTAGAGGGTCATGTAGTACATGACGTCGCGTCCGTTCGCGCCGTACATGTCGTTGATGCCCGCTTGGACCACTGTTGCCATCTCATAGGCGAACGCCGGGTCGTAGGCCATGACGTTCGGCATCACGGAGAAGAGCAACAAGCTGTGCCCGTCTTCGTGCTGGAGGCCCTCGCCGTTGATCGTCGTTCGACCAGCAGTGCAGCCGAGCAGGAAGCCTCTGGCGCGCTGGTCGGCAGCGGCCCACATCTGGTCACCGACGCGCTGGAAGCCGAACATCGAGTAGTACAGATAGAACGGCAGCATCGGCCGACCCCAGGTGGCATAGGCAGTGGCCGCGGCGGTGAAGCTCGCCATCGATCCCGCCTCGTTGATGCCTTCTTCGAGGATCTGGCCCTGCTCGCTCTCTGAGTACTGCAGCAAGAGCCCAGAGTCCACCGAGGTGTAGCGCTGGCCACCTGGCGAGTAGATCTTCACAGCCGAGAAGAGCGCGTCGAGACCGAAGGTTCGACCCTCGTCGGGGATGATCGGGACGACGAACTTGCCGACGTTCGGGTCGCGCAGCAGATTTCTTAGCAGGCGGGCATACGCCATCGTCGTCGAGACCTCCTGGCCCCGCGACCCCTCCCAGAACTCAGCGAAGGTGGTGTCGACCGGTTGGACGAGCCCGGTACCGCCCTCGCCACGCACGAGGCGCGACGGGAGGTAGCCACCAAGGCTTTGGCGTCGCTCGGTGAGGTACTCCCACGCCGGACTGCCTTCGGCCGGCCGGAAGTAGGGAGGCTCGTCTTGGGCGATCGCCTCGTCGGAGATCTCGTCAGTGAGCTCGAGCCGCTCGCGAAGCACGGCGAGCTGATCATGGGTCATCTCCTTGATCTGATGCGTCGCGTTCCTCGCCTCGATCCCGGTGCCGAGCGCCCAACCCTTTACGGTCTTGGCGAGGATGACGGTAGGGGCACCCTTGTGCTCGACGGCTGCCTGATAGGCGGCAAAGAGCTTGCGGCTGTCATGCCCGCCGCGAGGAAGCGCCTCTAGGTCGGCGTCGGTCAGGTGGCCGACGAGGTTCTGCAAGCGAGGGTCGGGACCGAAGAAGTGCTCACGGATGTAGGCGCCCGACTCGGTGACGAACTTCTGGAAGTCACCGTCGAGTGTGGTGTTCATCTTGTTCAACAACACGCCGTCGACGTCTTTTGCGAGCAACTCGTCCCAGCGCGACCCCCAGATCACCTTGATCACGTTCCAGCCGTTGCCTCGGAACTCGGCTTCCAGCTCCTGGATGATCTTGCCGTTGCCGCGGACTGGGCCGTCAAGGCGTTGCAGATTGCAGTTGACCACGAAGATCAAGTTGTCGAGACCATCGCGAGCTGCGAGCGAGAGGCCCGCCCTGCTCTCTGGCTCGTCGAACTCACCGTCGCCACAAAAGGCCCAGACCTTGGCCTCGGAGGTGTCGAGGATCCCACGGTTGTGCAGGTAGCGGTTAAAGCGTGCCTGGTAGACGGCCGAAATCGGCCCGATTCCCATCGAGACCGTCGGGTACTCCCAGAACTCGGGCATGAGACGTGGATGGGGGTAGGACGAAAGTCCGTCGCCAGCAACTTCGAATCGGAAGTTGTCGAGCTGGGCGTCGGAGAGCCTGCCTTCCACGTAGGCCCTGGCGTAGATTCCAGGTGAGGCATGGCCCTGGAAGTAGACCTGGTCGCCGGCGCCGCCGTTCTTGCCGTGGAAGAAGTGGTTAAAGCCCACCTCGTAGAGCGACGCCGAGCTGGCGAACGTCGAGAGGTGGCCGCCGATCCCGTGCGAGCGCGCGTTCGCCCGCGTCACCATCACCGCCGCATTCCAGCGGATGTAGGCGCGGATTCGCCGTTCGATGTACTCGTCGCCTGGGAACTCGGGCTCTTCGTCGGGTGAGATGGTGTTGATGTAGGGGGTCGACACGGTGGCCGGGAAGCCGACCTGCTTGGCCTGGGCGAGCTCCATGAGCCGCATCAAGAGGTACTGTGCTCGTGCCTTGCCGCGTTGGTCGATGACAGCTGCGAGCGACTCCAGCCACTCGTCGGTCTCGCCCGGGTCGAAGTCGGGAAGCTGGTGGGAGAATCCGTCGAATATCACTTCCCTAGTCTCGCGTAATCCCAGGCGACTCCGGTAGTTCACCCAGCGTGCGTTATCGACCGACCAGACTGGAGCGCGTGGCACGACCGGTGGAAAGAGCACGCACATGAGCGAGGCTGGACGACTGTTCTCCCCCGAGATCGAAGACGACGCCGAAGCTGCCGAGGCGACCGACGGCTCGCGCCCGGTCATCTACACCGATGGAGCCTGTATCGGCAATCCCGGGCCAGGTGGCTGGGGGTGGGCGCACGGCACTGACCACTACGCGAGCGGGGCTGAGCCCAAGACGACGAACCAGCGCATGGAGCTGACCGCGGTGATCGAGGCTCTGCGCGCGATTCCTGGGCAAGTTGAGATCGTGAGCGACTCCACCTACGTCGTGAACTGCTTTCGCGACCGTTGGTGGCAGGGTTGGCGACGGCGTGGTTGGAAGAATTCCAAAGGCGTGCCGGTAGCGAATCGAGATCTCTGGGAGTCCCTCGTTGCCGAGGTAGTTGACCTTCGAGGCGAAAAGGCGGTCGCCTTTCGTTGGGTGAAGGGGCATGCGGGCGAAGAGATGAACGAATTCGTCGATCTCTTGGCCACCACGGCCGCCCGGTCCCAGCAGGGTGTTCGTGTGCCGTAGTTGGTAGGGGCGCGTGCACTTCAGAGATGGCGCAATTGTTGACTAGAATGGTCAGACTTTCATGACTTACCAGCTCACCCACCTCGACGCGCTCGAATCAGAGGCGATCTTTATCATTCGCGAGGTTGTCGCGGAGTTCGAGCGCCCTGGTCTGTTGTTCTCCGGCGGCAAGGACTCGGCGGTGTTGTTGCATCTTGCAGTGAAGGCCTGCTGGCCACAGCCGGTGCCGTTTCCGGTCGTCCACGTCGACACCGGGCACAACTTCCCAGAGGTGATCGAGTTTCGGGACCGTCGCGCTGCCGAGCTCGGGGTGCGCCTCGTCATCTCCTCGGTCCAGGAGTCGATCGATCGCGGTGAGATCGTCGAGGACCTGACGCCAGGCGCCTCTAGAAATCGGCTCCAGACGCACAACTTGTTGAAGGTGATCGAGGAGCACCGCTTCGATGCGGTCTTCGGCGGCGGGCGTCGCGACGAGGAGAAGGCACGGGCCAAGGAGCGCATCTACTCATTTCGCGACGAGTTCGGCCAGTGGGATCCGAGGGGTCAGCGGCCAGAGCTCTGGAACCTGTTCAACGGTAGGCACCGCATCGGTGAGCACTTCCGGGTCTTCCCGCTCTCGAACTGGACCGAGCTCGACATCTGGCAGTACATCGAGCGTGAGCAGATCGAGTTGCCGTCGATCTACTTCTCCCATGAGCGAGAGGTGTTCTACCGAGATGGGATGATGCTCGCGCTAGGCCCGTTCACGACGCCGCGCGACGGCACGTCCGAAGAGCTCTTCCTCGCGCAGGTTCGCTATCGGACCGTCGGCGACATGACGTGTACCGCAGCGGTGGAGTCGACCGCCAAGAGCCCGGGCGACGTAATCGCCGAGACCTCGATCGCCAGAGTCTCTGAGCGCGGGGCGACGAGAGCCGATGACCGTTTCAGTGAGGCGGCGATGGAGGATCGCAAGCGCGAGGGCTACTTCTAGATGATGGAGCTTCTGCGGTTCGCGACTGCTGGCTCAGTCGACGACGGGAAGTCGACACTCATCGGCAGGTTGCTCTACGACTCCAAGCAGGTCTTCGAAGATCAGCTGGAGTCGGTGGAACGCACGAGCCAGGCCAAGGGTTACGAGTACGTGGATCTCGCGTTACTGACCGACGGCCTTCGCGCCGAGCGAGAACAAGGCATCACCATCGACGTTGCCTATCGCTACTTCGCGACCCCGAAGCGCAAGTTCATCATCGCCGACACCCCAGGACACACCCAGCACACGCGCAATATGGTGACGGGTTCTTCCACCGCCGATCTCGTGTTGATCTTGGTCGACGCGCGATCAGGCATCACCGAACAGACGCGACGGCACGCGTTCTTGGCCTCGCTCCTTCGGATACCGCACATCGTTGTCTGCATCAACAAGATGGACCTGGTCGACTACGACGAGACGCGCTTCAAAGAGATCCGAGAGGAGTTCGAGGAGTTCGCCGAGGGGCTCGACGTAGGCGCACTGACCTTCATCCCGATCTCGGCGCTGATCGGCGACAACGTCGTCGATCGATCTCAGAAGATGCCCTGGTTCACCGGTCCGTCGCTGCTCGAGCACCTAGAGACCGTCGAGCTCACGCCAGACGCCCGCTCAGAGGGGTTCAGATTTCCCGTCCAGCTCGTCGTTCGACCTCGCAGTGCCGGTGCTGAGCTGCACGACTTTCGTGGTTATGCCGGCGAGGTAGCTCGAGGCGTGGTGGCCGTCGGTGACGAAGTGGTGATCCTGCCGTCAGGATTCTCGAGCAGGGTGGTTGCCATCGAAACCGCTGATGGCACACTCGACGAGGCCTTCGCTCCGATGTCGGTCATAGTTCGCCTCGAAGATGAGCTCGATATCGGTAGGGGCGACATGCTCGCCTCACCGACGGATCCACCGATCGTCTCCCAAGACATCCAGGCGATGATCTGCTGGATGTCAGAGACCCCCCTCCGCCCGGGGGCGAAGCTCGGGTTGAAGCACACGACGCGGTGGGTTCGAGCCCTCGTACGGGGTCTCGACTACCGGCTCGACGTCAACACGCTCGAGTGCGACTACGACGCCGCGGACCTGTCGTTGAACGACATCGGCCGAATCGACCTGCGCACCACCGCACCGCTGTTCTACGACGAATACTCGACGAATCGCCTGACCGGGAGCTTTATACTCGTCGACGAGCAGACCAACATCACCGTCGCGTCGGGCATGATCCTTCCCCAAAACGGCCGCAGAGCCTCTGACTGAGCGCGCCGGCCGGACCCGGATCTGGCGCGCGCGAGTCGGCTAGGAACCTCGGCGCGCGTGTGGCCGACGTCGTTAGTCTGATACCGCTCGAGTGGCCTTGGCTCACGCGCGAAGCGTGTGTCCGAGCCAAGACGCGCTGAGCAGATCGTGCAAAGGGAGTGGTCCAAACGCCTGACGACGGCGAGGTAAATGAGTTCGACGTCGTCATTGTGGGCGGGGGACCAGGCGGGTACGCCGCGGCGTTGTACGGAGCGGCCGCTGGGCTGTCGGTCGCGATGATCGAGAAGGACAAGGTAGGCGGGACCTGTCTGCACCGTGGCTGCATTCCCGCCAAGGAGTTCCTCGAGACCGCGAGCGTCTATCGGACGGTCGCTCGAGCGAAGGAGTTCGGCGTGGTTTCGTCGCCGCCGACGGTCGACTTCTCGGTGAGCCAGGCGCGGAAGGGCAAGGTCGTCGACCAGCTCTTTCGGGGACTGACCGGGCTCCTGGGGGCGCGGAAGGTGACGACGATCGACGGCGTCGGCCAGCTTCAAGCCGACGGCAGCGTCGCGATCACTCCTGCTGTTGGGCCCGTTCGGCACGTGCTCGGCGAGGCGACCATCCTTGCCTCAGGTTCGGCGCCCCGGACCCTTCCTGGCTTCGAGCCTGACGGGCAGGTCATTCTCACCTCCGACGAGGTTCTCGAGTTGGCCGCGATTCCGGCTGCCGTTGCGGTGATCGGCGGTGGGGCGATCGGATGTGAGTTCGCCTCGATGATGTGCGATCTCGGGGCAAAGGTCACGCTGCTCGAGATCGCTCCGGACCTTCTTCCTGGGTGTGATCGCGACATCGCCGAGGTGGTGCAGCGAAGCTTCTCGCGCCGCGGGATCGTCGTTCGCACCGGGGTGCAAGTGCGCGGCCACCAGCCACACGTCGGCGGCACGACGGTCTTTTACGGCAATGACGAGAGTGTTGTCGTCGACGTGGTCGTGGTCTCGATCGGCCGTCGGCCACTCTCAGACGGGCTGCTCGCTGCGGGTACGGGCGTCGACGTCGACGAACGAGGCTTCGTCGTAGTCGACGAGTGGATGCGTACCGGGGCCGATGGCGTCTTCGCCGTTGGAGATGTGGTCGCGACCCCGCAACTTGCGCATGTGGGATTCGCCGAGGCGATTCTCGTCATCAAGCAGATAATGGAGGAGCCAGCAGTCCCCATCGATTACCGCAAGGTACCGTGGTGCATCTACTCTCATCCCGAGGTTGCCTTCTCGGGGCTGACCGAGGATGCCGCACGCAGCGCGGGGCTCGAGGTCATCGTTCAGAAGGACGCGTTCGGCGGCAACGGACGAGCTCGCATCCTTGGTGATACCGAGGGGCTCGTGAAAGTCGTTGCCGAACGTGGCCCGGATGGCCGAGCTGGTCGTATCCTTGGAGTCCACATGGTTGGGCCGTGGGTGACCGAGCAGCTGGGACAGGGTTACCTGGCGGTCAACTGGGAAGCAACACCCGATGAAATATCGCAGTTCATACAACCTCATCCATCGCTCTCCGAGACGTTCGGCGAGACGGTGATAGCACTTACCGGAAGGGGCCTTCACGTTGGCTGACATCACGATGCCGCAACTCGGAGAGACGGTGACCGAGGGCACCATCATCCGCTGGCTGAAGCAGGTCGGCGACACCATCGCCCAAGACGAGCCCCTCTTCGAGGTTTCCACGGACAAGGTTGACTCCGAGGTTCCCTCTCCCGCTGCCGGCGTGCTGACGGAGATTCTCGTGCCTGAAGGCGAGACGGTAGATGTCGGCGCTCGCTTGGCCGTCGTCGGCGATGCGGGCGCGGCTCCGGCAGCACCTGCACCCGTGGCAGCGGCTCCAGCAGCGCCTGCACCCGTGGCGGCGGCTCCAGCAGCGCCTGCACCCGTGGCAGCGGCTCCAGCAGCGCCTGCACCCGTGGCAGCGGCTCCTCCCGCAGCCGAAGCGCCCGCTCCGGCACCCGCACCTGAGCCGGCACCCGTGGCGGCCGCTCCCCCTGCCCCCGCACCCGACCCGGCTCCGGTCGCGGCGCCTCCTCCAGCACCCGCGCCTGCTGCTGTCGCGCCGGCTCCTGCGCCTGCACCAGCTCCCGCGCCTTCGGAGGCGGGCGACGGAACCCGCGGAGCCCTGCTCTCTCCAGTCGTTCGCAAGCTCATCAGCGAGAACGGCCTTGACCCCGCCCAGATCCCCGGCACGGGCATGGGCGGTCGAATCACCCGAGACGACGTGCAGCAGATTCTCGAAGCGCGAACCGCTGCACCCGCGCCTGTTGTTGCCCCTGTTCCTGCTCCGGTAGTCGCGTCGCCGCCTCCTGTGGCGCCGGTGTCGGTCCAGACAGCTCCGCTCTCTTCGCCTCCCGCGCCGCTTGGCGTGCGCGACGAGATCGTGCCGTTCACTGCGATTCGCCGGGTTACCGCTGAGCACATGGTGCGCTCCAAGGCAACTTCGGCGCACACGCTCGTTGCCTTGGAAGCCGACTTCGAAAACATCGAGAAGGTGCGACTCGGCGCTCGCGAGCGATTCCGTGCCGAGGAGGGCGTCAGCCTGACGTACCTGCCGTTCATCTCGCGGGCTGTGATCGACACGCTACGCGACTACCCGAACCTCAACTCTTCGGTAGGTGACGACGCGCTTGTCGTACACCGGGACATCAACCTCGGCTACGCCGTGGACCTGAACCTCGAGGGACTGATCGTGCCGGTGCTCCACAACGCGGATGGTCAGTCGCTTCGCGGCATCGCTCGCTCAGTTGCCGATCTCGCCGCTCGAGCCCGAACGAGAAAGCTGAGCGCGTCAGATATCAGTGGCGGCACCTTCACGATCACGAATCCTGGACCGTTCGGGACGTTCTTGACGGTTCCCGTCATCGCCCAGCCCCAGGTCGCGGTTCTCTCCACTGACGGAGTTAAGCGTCGGCCAGTCGTCGTCGCTACCGCCGACGGCGGTGAGGCGATCGCCATTCACGCCGTCGGGATCCTCGCGCTCTCATTCGATCACCGCGCCGTCGACGGTGCGTACGCCTCGGCGTTCCTCCGTGACGTCGTGAAGGTGATCGAGACCCGCGACTGGGCAGCAGAGCTGTAGAGGTCGGCCCGAGGATGACCGAGCGGCCACTTCGTGTTCGCTGGTTGGGCCGCGTCCGCTATCGGGATGCTCACGCGCTCCAGCACGGCCTGTTTAGGCACTCGAGCGAGGACTACCTCCTTTTACTCGAACATCCCCACGTCTACACAAGTGGCGTCCGCGGTCGCGCCGAGCACGTCCTGGTCGACCCCGCCTCGGTTGGGGCCGAGCTCGTAAAGGCTGATCGCGGCGGTGATGTCACTTATCACGGCCCTGGTCAGCTCGTCGGCTATCCGATCTTGTCGGTCCCGATCGGTCCCGGCTCGATTCCGGATCACGTCCATCGCGTCGAGCAGCTCGTCATCGAGACCCTCGAATCGCTGGGCCTTTCTGACGTCGGCAGGCTGGCCGAGTACCCAGGCGTGTGGGTAGGGGTCTCGACCTCGAACCCCAGAAAGATCTGCGCGATCGGCACCAGGGCGAGTCGTGGTCGCACGATGCACGGCTTTGCCTTGAACGTCGCACCGGACATGTCGATGTTCTCCCACATCATCCCGTGTGGCATTCCCGACCGACCGGTCACATCCTTAAAGGACGAGGGCATCGACGTGGAGATGGACGTGGTCGTCGACACCGTCACGCGCCTCGCAGCCTTGGTATTTTCTCGCCACGGTGTCGAGCGCGAGATCGAGTGGCAAAGCGCCGATGCACCTGAGCCAGTCGCGCTCGAAGCAGGGCTCTCGAGCAGAAGCATCGATCGCCGCCTTGCCAAAGCAGGCGTCGATAGCTCTTTGGCGGTGAAGATCTTGTCGCGAAAGCCCGACTGGCTCCGAGTCGAAGCAAAAATGGGTGACGACTATCTCAAGCTTCGAAAGACGATGCGAACGCTCGATCTCGTCACGGTCTGCGAAGAGGCGGGCTGCCCGAACATCTATGAGTGCTGGGCAGATGGCACGGCGACGTTCATGATCAACGGCGACCGCTGTACGCGAGCGTGCGGCTTCTGCCTCATCGATACCCAACACCCGCTGCCGCTTGATCCAGTCGAGCCGGACCGCGTGGCGCGAGCCGTTGAGCAGATGGGACTCGCCTACGCGGTCGTGACGACGGTGACTAGAGACGATCTCGGCGACGGTGGGGCCGAAGCGATGGCCGAGACGATCCGCGCGATCCGTCGTCGAAGCCCGAATACGCAGGTCGAAGTGCTCATCTCCGACTGCAAGGGCGACGAACACGATCTGCAGACGATCTTCGACGCGCGCCCTGACGTGTTGAACCACAACCTCGAGACGGTGCTTCGCCTGCAACGCGCTGTGCGGCCGTCTGCGTCGTACGCCTGCAGCCTGGCAGTGCTCGCGCGGGCCAAGGCAGCCGGTCTCGTGACGAAGTCCGGGATAATTCTCGGGATGGGCGAGCGCACTGAAGAGGTGGTCGTGGCACTCGAAGATCTTGCGGCGATCGATCTCGACATCGTGACGATGGGCCAGTACCTGCGACCAAGTGCCGCGCACGTGCCAGTCGCCCGGTACTGGTCGCCAGACGATTTCGACGAGATCCGCCACACGGCGCAACAGATGGGCTTCGCGCACGTGGAGGCCTCCCCGCTTACGCGATCGAGCTATCACGCCCGCCAGGCGCTCAACGCCGCAGAGGTGGTTTCGGAGAGCGCGTGAGCTCGACTGGAGAAGTGCTCGCTGACGCTGACCTCGCTCGGCGCGACCGCCTCGAGCGAGTTCGCGGCGCGATGGCGCTAGCTGGCGTCGACGTTCTCGTACTCTCCCTCGGCGCCGACCTGCCGTGGCTGTCTGGCTACGAGGCGATGCCCCTAGAGCGACCAACCGCGCTGGTGCTTCCGAAAGACGACGAGGCCACGCTCTTCGTGCCTGAGCTCGAGGCGCCGCGAGTCCGACATGACCGCGGTGCCTACGCACTTCGGCCCTGGCGAGAGAGCGAAGACGCCGTCGCGCTGATTGCCGCGAAGGTTGGTGCCGCGGCAAAGATCGGGATCTCCGACCGCGCCTGGGCGGGGCTGTTGCTCGGACTCCAAGATGCGCTGCCGGATGCTCGGTTCCAGCGGGCATCCGCGGTCACCGGCGCGATCCGTGCCGTTAAGGACGACGCCGAGATCGCCGCGCTCGCTGCGGCTGGAGCCGCCGCAGATCGCGTGGCAGAGGCGCTACTCGCCGGGGAGATCGCGTTGATCGGCCGACGAGAAGACGAGGTGTCGACAGAGATCGGAGCCCGTCTCATCGCCGAGGGCCACAGCCATGTCAACTTCGCGATCGTCGGCTCTGGACCGAACGCTTCGAGTCCCCACCATGAGCCGGGGATGCGTCGGATTGCTCTAGGCGATGCGGTCGTGTGCGACTTCGGTGGCACCTTTTCACTAGACGGTGATGTCGGGTACTGCTCCGATACCACGCGGACCGTTGTCGTCGGCGAGCTGCCTGCACGGTTCGCCGAGTTCTACGCGGTGCTGAAAGAGGCGCAGCGGCGAGCCGTCGAGGCGGTCCGGCCGGGCGTGGGGGCCGAGGAGATCGACCGGGTTGGCAGGGCGGTCATCGCAGATGCCGGTTTCGGCGAGGCGTTCATCCATCGGATCGGGCACGGTATCGGCATCGAGGAGCACGAGGACCCCTACGTCGTCGAGGGGAACTCCACCCTCCTCGTGCCCGGACACGCGTTCTCCGTCGAGCCCGGCATCTACCTCGCCGGCGAGACCGGCGCGCGAATAGAAGACATTGTCGTCGTCACCGAGTCGGGCTATCTGGCCTGCAACAACAGCCCGCATGGGCTCACCGTGCTTGATCGGTAGCAGTCGTGGAGCTCGGGCTTGCCGGTCGGGTGGCGATCGTCGCAGGTGCCTCGAAGGGCCTCGGCAGAGGGGTAGCGGAGGCCTTGGCCGATGAGGGCGTGTCGCTCGTCATAAACGCCCGGGGCGATGAGGCGCTCGCCAACGCGGTCGAGTCGCTATCTGGCCGAGGCGGGAAGGTCGTTGGCTACGCGGGTGACGTTACGACCCCGGAGATGCCCGACGCCCTCGTCAAGCGGGCAATCGCCGAGTTCGGACGGCTCGACATCGTGGTCACGAATTCAGGTGGGCCAAAGGCCAAGCGAGCACTCGACCTCTCCGACGACGAGGTCACCAGCGCCATCGAGTCGAATCTCTTGACCCATGTCCGCCTCGTTCGAGCCGCGCTGCCACACCTCGAACAAGGCGGTTGGGGCCGCATCTGTGCGATCGCGTCGTATGGCGTCGTGCAGCCGCTTCCCAACCTTGCGCTTTCCAACTTGGCCCGTTCGGGCCTTCGTGCCTGGGCCAAGACCGCCGCGCAGGACCTTGCGCCGAGGAACATCACGCTCAATCTCGTGGCGCCCGGCATGCATCGCACGGATCGGATTACCTCGCTCGGCGACGTGGCTGATCGCCTTGGTGAGCCTGCTGACTTCGGAAAAGTCGTGGCGTTTCTGTGTTCAGAGCCCGCTGGCTTCGTAAACGGCGCGACGATCGTGGTTGATGGCGGCGCGACCCTCGCTCTGTAGGGCGCCTTCATGTGCCATTAGCCTTCGAGCGTGAGCTTTACGCGACGCGAGGTCTACCCGCCTGATCACCCGGTGCTCGTAATCGGGCTCGAGGGCTGGATCGACCCTGGATTCGCCGCCCAGAATGCGCTCGACGCGCTCCTCACGCAGATTTCCACCAGGACCTTTGCGGTCTTCAACGGGGATGACCTCATCGATCATCGAGCCAGACGACCACGCACCCGCATCCGGTCCGGGGTCCGCGGAAGGGTGCTCTACTCCGCGCCACGGCTCCGCGTAGGGGTTGATCTTCTCGGTCGAGGGATCGCGCTCCTCGTCGGCCCTGAGCCCGACTACCGCTGGAAGTCCTTCGCCGACGAGGTTGCCGACCTCGCCGTCGAGCTCGGCTCTCCGATGGTCATCGGTCTCGGTGCCTTCCCAGCGCCTGTGCCACACACGCGTCCAGTCACCCTCTCTTCGACAGCATCTTCGGCGGAGCTCGCCGAGCGGGTTGGATTCCGGGAGGGCGCGATTGACGTGCCTGCTGGCATTGCCGACGTCATCGGCAAGATCTGCTCCGAGCGGGGGATCCCCTCGGTCGGTATCTGGGCGAGAGTGCCCCATTACGTAGGGGCAATGCCGTACGCGCCGGCGACGCTCGCGCTCGTCGAAGGCTTGACTGCGCTCTCGGATCTCGTGTTCGACTTCGGCGAACTTCGCGACAAGGCATCGCGGGCGACCGCCGAGATTGATGCGTTGATCGCCCAGTCCGACGACCATACCGAGATGGTGCGCCAGCTCGAGGAGCAGTACGAAGCGGGCATCGACGACTTCGATGGTGACTCCGATGACGACGAACCGATCGAGGACGCCGACTTGCCGACAGGTGATCAGTTGATCGAGGAGCTCGAGCGCTACCTCCGGGGCGAAACGGACCAGTGAGCGACGTTGCTCGACGAAGTATCCCGCTCGCGGCGGTGATCTTCGACATGGACGGGGTGATCGTCGACTCCGAGCCCTTCTGGAGGCGGGTTGAGGCGGAGTGTTTCGACGAACTCGGTGCAGACATCCGGCCATTCCTCGGGCACGGTCTGACGATGGGTCTCCGAGTCGACCAGGCGATCCGCTTCCTCGTCGCAGCGTCGGAGCTGGACGGGGTAGACGAGCCGGCTCTTGTGGAGAAAGTGGTCGGCGGAATTGTCGCTGCGATCTACAACGATGCAGAGCTGATGCCAGGTGTTTCCTCGGCACTCGACTTTTGTGCCGGCGCCGGAGTTGGGATCGGACTGGCGTCTGGCTCGACACCACCGGTTATCACTGCCGTGATGGAGAAGTTCAGCCTCACCGAGCGCTTCGACGTCATCTGTTCTGCGGCCGACGACCTCATCGGCAAGCCCAATCCGGCGATATTCCTTCGTGCTGCCGCCGCGCTCGAAGCCGAGCCGAGAGAGACCCTGGTCATCGAAGATTCGCTCAATGGCGTGATCGCCGCCAAGGCGGCGATGATGCGCTGCATTGCCGTCCCGCATCCAGACGACGCAGGCGACCCGCGTTTCTCGATCGCTGACCTGCTCCTTGGATCACTCGATGAGTTGCCGGCGAATGCCGCAGAGATCGGCCTCGCACCAACAGTGGGAGTGCCCGGCCTACCTTGACTGGTTCTAGTTAAGGCGTGGACTGACTTGACTCACTCGGCGGAAGCGTCGCCCGTCCCGAGGTCGGCCTGCAGCTTCTCGGCCATAGCGTCGGCCCAGACCTCCTGCTCCTCGGCAGTCATGTCGTAGAAATTGGGCGGGAGAGAGAAGATCACCTTCTTCGGAGCAGGCGCCGCGGTGTTGGACATCTCACGATCGTACCGTGACCCTCGGCTACAAACCCCGACGGTCTGGATCTTGATGAGCGGCATGGTTGAGAACCTCTCGGCGGACAAGAACTTGACCCCTTCGGTGGTCATCGGAACGAACGTCACGTAGATAGGTGCTCCAACGCCTGGTACCCGCGTCGCTGGGAAGCGTGACGGATCCTCGGCGGATGCCGGAATCCACGTCATCACAAGTCCTTGGCACATTGGAGTCCTCCGCTGTGTTACAACGATCAGGCGCACCTTGTCCGAGGGATCGCGCGGGGAGGATCGCGCGTAGGAGTCCGGCCGTTGAGCACGGCCAAATGGCGAGCAACGCGGGTCTGTCTAGGGGGGAAGATGAAGCGGAGTACCGACAGGATCATTGTCTCGCACGCTGGTGCGCTGCCCGCGCCGGCCGGCTTCGAGGTTCCGGCCAACGAAGCCGATGCTGGCGCGGCTTACGAGGAGTCGTTGACCAAGGCCGTCCGTGAGGTCGTAACGACCCAGGTGGAACTCGGTGTGGACTCCGTCAACGACGGTGAACTGAGCAAGCGCTCAGGTGGCGGCGGGGGATTCACCTACTACGCCATGCAACGACTCTCGAATCTCGAGCACCGCCAGTACAGCCCTGATGATTCCCCGGCAAGGACCCGCGACATCACCGGACGTGACGCACGAGACTTCCCAGGGTTCGCGTCCAGGGCACAAGCAGGCTGGCCTGCCGGTCAGACCCGACCGGCGGTGATCTGCGTCGGACCACTCGGATACAGCGGCGGCGATGCGGCCGCGCGCGACATCAAGAACCTCGCGAGTGCCATCGAGCCCTACGACGTGGAAGGGTTTCTCCCGGCCGTTGCCCCGGGGACGGTTGAGCACTGGCTCTTCAACGAGCACTACGGAAACGACGAGGAGTTCCTCTTCGCGATTGCCGATGCCCTCCACGATGAGTACCGCGCCATCACCGATGCCGGCCTCGTCATCCAGATCGACGATCCCGATCTCCCCGACGGCTGGCAGATGTTTCCGGAGATGTCGGTCGAGGACTACCGCGCCTACGCGCGGCTTCGCGTCGATGCACTCAATCACGCACTGCGTGACTGCCCGACCGAGCTCATCCGTTTTCACGTCTGTTGGGGGAGTGGACACGGTCCGCACGTCAACGACATCCCGCTCGACGACATCGTCGACCTCATCCTTGACGTGCGCGCCGGTTGTGTCTCGATCGAAGCAGCCAACACACGCCACGATCACGAATGGCGGACATGGGAGCACGCGCACCTACCAGCAGGTGTCTCGTTCATGCCCGGGGTGGCCGGCCACTCGAGTGACATCGTCGAGCACCCGCGCCTCATCGCCGACCGGCTGGTGCGCTGGGCGGGCCTTGTCGGAAAGGAGAACGTGATCGCCGGGACCGACTGCGGACTCGGGACGCGCGTCGCACACGGCGAGATCGCCTGGGCCAAACTACGGGCGATGGTCGAAGGGGCTCGCCTTGCGAGCGACGAGCTCTGGGGCTGAGTAAGTAAGCCGTTGTTCGAGGAAGGGCGTCGCCTCGGCATCGTTCGAGGTCGACCTGGTCCAGGGAGGATTCCCGTGTACGTGTTGAGGACTCGATCAGATAGTGGGGGCGGGCCGGGCGGACTGCTCGTCGCCAAAGGCGCTGTTGCGCTATTTGTTGCCGCCCCTTCCAGGTGGGGAGAATCACGGTGACGACCGATCAGGAGATGTCGAGCGCAGTACCCGTACGCCGTCAGGTTGTGGTGAACGGCGAACGGGTGCGAACGATCGACGTGCACGCGCATTGTGCCGTCCCCGAAGCGGTGGCGTTGTTCGAAGCGGCAATGCCGTCGAAGGTCCCGGCGATTCCCCAACTTCTGTTAACGGACCCTGCCCGTCTGCGAGCGATGGACGAACAGGGTATCGACGTCGAGGTGCTGAGCGTCAACCCCTACTGGTACGGGGCCTCTCGAGACCTCGCACAGGAGCTGATCACCATCCAGAACGAGTACCTCGCCGCGTACTGCGAGAGCGAACCTGACCGCTTCGTCGCCCTCGCCAGCGTTTCGCTGCAGTACCCGGATCTCGCCGCTGCACAACTCGAGGACGGCGTACGCCGCCTCGGGCTGCGCGGCGCGTCGGTAGGGGGCAGCGTCGAGGGACGCGAGCTCGCCGACCCCGACTTCCACCCGTTCTTCGCCAAAGCCGAAGAGATAGGTGCACTCGTGTTCATTCACCCCCAAGGCTGTGCCGAGCTCGCCACCAGCGGGCGCCTTAGCGGTAATGGCGTGCTCACGAACACGATCGCCAACCCACTCGAGACGACCATCGCCCTCTCGCATCTCATCTTCGAAGGCACGTTGGACCGCTTCCCAGGCCTGCGGATCCTGGCCGCCCATGGCGGCGGCTACCTCCCCTCGTACGCGGCGCGTTCCGACGCGGTGCTTCGCACGTTCCCCGACCAGGTTTCGCCGCCAGGCACGCTCGCAAAAGCGCCCACCGAGTACCTCCGTCAGCTCTACTACGACACGATCGTGTTCACCCCCGAGGCGCTCCGGCACCTCGCTGCCGAGACCGGCGCAGCCCAGCTGATGATGGGCACCGACTACCCCTACCCGTGGACCAGCACCTCGGTCGACCACATACTCACCACCCCGGGGCTGAGCGACGACGAACGCGTCGCGATTCTTGGCGGGACCGCTCAGCGGCTGCTCGGGCTCAACGGATAGCCGACTTCAGGGTCGAGTGAATGTCGCCGTTCGCGGTGCCAGCTCGGTCTTCAGGCAGCGGCTACGTAACAAGACATCGCCGTACGCCTTCGCCACCAGCGGAGCTAACTCCACCGGATCACCCAAGATCAGATTTCTCGTGCAAGCCGCTAGTACTGATTACCGCAATGGTGCGCGGCGAGATTGCGATGTCCGGCTCACGCGAAGAGAATTGCTCATGGCCAGGTCGGGAACCGACGTCTCGTCCCCCGCGGGCTCCGAAGGGCCAGGCGTCCCATCGCCGAGGTCGAAGTGGCTGATCTTCGCCATCGTGGCAACCGCGCTGTTCATGGCATCGCTCGACATGACGATCATCGGTACGGCGCTGAACGCCATCCACCGTTCGCTACACGCCAAGCTCAACTGGACCGGCTGGTCGGTGACGGGCTTCACGCTCGGGATGACGATCACGATGCCTGTCGCAGGTCGACTCTCGGACCAGTTCGGCAGGCGGCGTATCTTCATCGTCGCTGCCGTCCTATTCACCGGGTCCTCGCTCGCGTGTGGTCTGGCATCGAACATCTACGAGCTTGTAGGGCTACGCGCCGCACAAGCCATCGGCGGCGGGGCATTCATGCCGTCAGCGACCGGGATCGTGGCCGACACCTTCGGCGAAAATCGCGACCGGGCGGTAGCCATGTTCACGAGCATCTTGCCGGTCGGCGGAATCATCGGACCGGTGCTCGGCGGCGTGATCGTCACGTACTGGTCCTGGAGGGGGATCTTCTTCATCAACGTGCCGTTCGGCATCCTCGTCGTGATCCTTGCGGCGAAGTTCATCCCGGCTTCCGCGCCGCGTCCAGGTGAGCGCGCTGACCTGGTCGGCGTCGGCCTTCTCGGCGGCTTCATCTTCGCTTTGATGCTCGGGATCACCGACTTCGGCAATGGACATACCGGGCTCGGCTCGCCGACGGTCGTGGTTCCAGAGGCGATCGCCATCGTGCTGGTCGTCCTGCTTCGACGCCATCTGATCTCGACACCTTCCCCGATCATCTCGTTGCGCTTGCTTCGGGGCAGGGGTTTTTTGTCGATGAACGTGCTCAACACGCTCTATGGCACAGCGGTGCTCGGCATGGGTGCACTCGTGCCGCTCTACGCGCACGATCGGTTCGGCCTTTCCACGTTGGCGTCTGGCACCGTGTTGACGGCGCGTGCCGTCGGCACGATCGCGGTGGCTGGCGTGGCGTCGATGATGTTGCGAAAGACCGGTTACCGCCTGCCGATGACGGTTGGCTTCTCCTTGATCTCGATCGGCAGCGTGATGCTGTTCATCTCCTCGCCTGGGCTGCCGATCTTTTGGTGGCTGGCGATCTCCTCAGCGGTGACGGGAATCGGGATGGGCGCATCGATGCCGGCGACGAACAACGCCACGCTTGCGCTCGCCCCTGATCAAGTCGCTGCGATCGTCGGTCTGCGTGGCATGTTCCGCCAGTCGGGCGCAATCTTGGCGGTCTCGGTGATGACGACGATCACCGCACGTGCCGCGGATCCGGGGCACGCCCTCGGCTACGGCTTCGTCGTCTTCGCCGTGGTGCTCGTCGCCGCGATCCCGCTCATCTACAAGGTCCCAGAGCACCGCGGCTCGTGGTGAGAAAGCGCTACCTTCGCCGTTATTCGGCGCTTCGCGGTCCGAGGCTCGGCCAGATGCCAGACTGCTCCGATGTATCGAAGGGCACAAGGCCCGACTGGTCGAGGTAGTGACTGACTCCGGGCCCCTGCCCGGTTGGTACGCCGATCCGAGTGGCGCCCACGAGTGGCGCTGGTGGAGCGGCTCGACATGGACGACGCATACCTCTTCGAGACCTGGGTACATCCCCGAAGCGACGCGCGTCGCGCAGCTCGCCGCCGAGGTGCGAATGGCTCGTTTCGCACCGTGGGCGGCACTGCTGCTTGCCGCTTCGATGCTCGCGGGCATCGCGTTCGACTGGTCGATAGCTGGCCAGTTCAGTCGTGACCTGCACTGGTTTCGTCTGGCAATCAAGCAGTCTGAGTCGACCCATGGCTCGTTTCCGCCGCTGCCGACTCAGCCCTTTTCAACACTCGCGTGGTCGTACCTCTTGTGGCCGGTCGAACTCGGCAGCGAGGTGACACTCTTGGTGTGGCAGTACCGCTCGGCGAAGGTGGCCGTGAGCCTCGGTTACCCGGCTCGGGTGTCGCCGGGCTGGGGTGTCGCGTTCTGGTTCATTCCCGTCCTCCAGCTCTGGTTGCCGTACCTCGCCGTCCGAGACCTCCTCGCGAAAGGCCACCCGATGCGCCGGCTCATCGGGTACTGGTGGTGCTCGGTCATCGTCGCGCTTCTTCTTGAATCTGCGCTGCCGCTTCTGCTGGCATTCGCGCATGGCGTTGGAGTGGCGCTCATCGCCCCGGAGGTGGTCGCGTTGGTGGTCCTTGGAATCTTGTTGCGAGCCATCGTGATCGGCGTCGCGGCGGCTCATTCGGCTGCATTGTCGGCGAACGCGACGGGGGAGGCGCCAGGCCGAACGTGTAGTGAGGTATGGCCGTGATCCGAGGGAATACCTCGCCGAGGGTCCAGCTCCGCGCCGAGTCAGGCGGCGGATCGGGTAGTTTGCGAGCGAACGAAAGCTCCACAAGCTGCTGTTCTCTATGAAGGGGCGCGCCTCGTCGATGTTCTGTCCAGCATGTGGTGCAGCTTCGGATGACCGGGCGCGCTTTTGCGCAACCTGTGGCAGGGCGCTCCCGGTACTTGAGCCCGAGCCCTCGGCTGACCCTGCAGGGATCTCGAGCCAAGAGTCCCCGCCTCCGTCATCGGTGGAGGTTCCGCCCGTGGCATCGAACGACGCTGCATCAACGCCACCGCTTGGTTCCGCACCTTCTCCGTTCGAGCCGTATCCGACGACTCCGCCGCCGTCGTTCTCTACGCCGCCCGGCTACGGAGTTCCGACCTGGGCCCCAACCTCAAAAGGTCCGCTCGCCTCTTTCGGTGCGCCGCTTGCAAGCTGGTGGCAGCGCGTCGGCTCGATGCTTCTCGACGGCTTGATCCTCTTTGTTCCCTGGTTAATCTTGAGCTCGATATCGAGCTCGTTGTTCGGGACGAATACGACCGTTCGAATCGGCAACACCCACGAGGCTGTCCGCTCGTCCGGCGTTGCCGGGCTTGTGTTGTTGTTGTTCTACATCGTCGTACAGGCGCTCTACTTCGCCTGCTTCAACGGTCAAGGGACGGGGCAGACAGTTGGCAATCGAGCACCAGGCATCGCAGTCCGGGACGCCGAGACGGGAGAGCCGATCGGTATCGGCAGGGGGCTCGTGCGCTGGCTGGTGCGGATCGCGCTCTATGGCGCGCTCTTTCTTCCAGGACTGCTGAACGATCTCTTTCCGTTGTGGGACAAGCGACGCCAGACGATCGCTGACAAGGCGGCTCGGTCCGTGGTAATCCGGCTGAAATAGACGTGACTAGCCGGCGAAAGTGCCGTCGCTGTGGCGCGCAGCTTGCCGTCGGCAAACCGTTCTGCAGTAGGTGCGGCACCTATCAGCCCCTCTTTCCCGACCGAGGTCTGTCCGGCGTCACTACTCGGGGGAATAACCCCGGGTGGTTCAAGGATCCCTTCGGGCGGGCCGCCTACCGGTACTGGGATGGACAGATCTGGTCGGAACGCGTGTACACCGCTGAGTACGGAACCGACGTGTTCTCAATCGACACGCTGAAGGACGAGCAGGTGCCAGACGGCGTCTGGCGGGCGACCTTTGGCTCATTGGCCGTGTCGCTCGGCGGTCTCATCGTGGCGTTCGTGCTCTCCTTTTTGTTCCTGCTCCCGCTGTTGTTGCTCGGTCATCCAGGTGGTTCGATCGCCGAGCTTGTCGCATCGGAGGCGGGACTATGGGCCGGACTTTTCGGAACGTGTTGGCTCACGAGTCGCCGCTACGGAACCGGCAGCATCAAAGGCGACTACCGCCTCCGATTCAGGTGGATCGATCTTTTGATCGCGCTCGGCGCGGCGGTGGTGGCGCGTTGCTTCTCGATCTTGGTGCTTATCCCATTCGTCCATGCGCTGCGCGCCACCGGCAATCCCGACTCTTCGCTCGACTCGGTCACCTCGCTTGGATGGGCGGGGTGGCTGACGCTGGCGCTCATCAGCTGCGTCGGAGCGCCGTTCTTCGAGGAGATGTTCTTTCGCGGGCTGCTACAAGGTCAGCTCGTCGAGCGCTTCGGGCCTGCCGTAGCGATCGCGCTCACCTCGATCGTCTTCGGCTCGGCACATATCGCGAACGATCCGGGCATCGGCGGGCTACTGCTCGGGCTCTCTGTCGGCGCGAGCGGCGTCGTGCTCGGCACGGTGCGACATCTCACGCATCGACTCGGCTCCTCGATGCTCACGCACGCGCTCTTCAACACGATGGCGCTGATCGCGCTTGCATTCGTCGCCACCCTCTGACCAGACGGCACCTGCTGGGTCGTCGAGAAGCGCTATCGCCTGGCGCTTACGACGTTCACGAGATTGGGCACTCTGGCGACGATGCGTTGTGGAGCCGCATCGCCGAGTAGCTCGCGTACTTTCTCTGCGGCGAGGGCGAGCGCAACGGCCTCGTCTTCTGAGATGTCGGCTCGGACCTCTATCTTGTCGCGCAGCTTGCCGTCGACTTGAACCACCATGGTGACGGTCGCCTCGACGATCGCTTCGGCGTCAAAGCTCGGCCACTCCTCCTCGTGGATGTGGCGTTGGTGGCGATGCTCGTAGGCCTCAGCCGCGAGGTGCGGCGCCATTGGCGCAAGCATCAACAACAAGGTGTCGATGGCCTCTTCGACCACGTCGGCGGCGACACCGACCTGTTTGGCTTTCGAGATCGCGTTCGTGAGCTCCATGAGCGCAGCTACCGCGGTGTTGAATCCGTAGCGCTCGAGTTGTGCAGAGACGTCACGGACCGTCTTGTGGCGAAGGCGCACCAACGTCGACGTCGCTTCTGCCACCTCGGCAGGGCTCCCTAGGCCCACTGCAGTACGTGTTTCGTCGGGGTCGTCGGTCGAGATCCTCCAGACCCTACGCAGGTAGCGGCCGCATCCCTCGATGATCTGCTCGGACTGCGCGTTCCAGTCGATGTCTTCGGTGGCAGGTCCGACGAAGAGGTGGAAGAGCCGGAGTGCGTCCGCGCCGACATTCTCGAAGTACTCCGTCGGCGAGATGACGTTGCCCTTCGACTTCGACATCGCCTTACCTTCCAGCCGGATCATCCCCTGGCAGAACAGCTGTGCGAACGGCTCGCGGATCTCTTGTGGCGCGAGTCCGAGGTCGCCGAGTGCGCGGGTGAAAAATCGCGCGTAGAGGAGATGCAAGATCGCATGGGTGATCCCACCGATGTACTGGTCGACCGGCATGTAGTGCAGTGCCGCGTGCTCATCGACCGGCTCGGCGTTGTCGAAGGGGCTGCAGAACCGCAGGAAGTACCACGAGG
>DATCDR010000179.1:0-2143 GCA_036510575.1 Acidimicrobiales bacterium
GATTCACCGGTGTCCCGCTCCACTGGTTCAGCCCACTCGTCCCAAAGGCCAGCTCGTGCAGGTTCGCCTTGCCGACGATTCGTGCGCCGGCCGCCCGTGATCCTTTGAGGAGCGCGGCGTCAGCCGTTGCGGGAGCGGCGAAATCTGCGACTGCCTTGGATGCTGCGGTGGTGATGACGCCTGCGACGTCGATGAGATCCTTCACGGCGACCCTCGGCCCGGTGCCATCACTTTCGAGCTCGGTGATAAATGTCGACATGCCCACACGCTATGTCCCAGGTGTCTACCGGAGGTGCGGTGTCAGACGATCGTGATCTGCGGTCGTCGCTGAGCCCCAGGCCTGCCAAGCGGTAATAGTTGTCGCGTCGCTTATAGGCAAAGCGCGAGGCTCCACAATGCGACGCGAATCGAGACCTGATCGCGTTGTTCGGAGCCAGTTCGAAGCGGAAGGCCTGATGCACGAGCAGGTGGCGAGGATACGAATGGGATGTGACGGTCGAATTAACCCACTACCTCAGGTCGCGCCAGTGGCAGGCTTGAGCAGTGTCCAGCAGGAACAGGTACAGCGTCAGTTACGGGGCGCTCGGCCCACTGCTGATGCTTCTCGGACTCGGCCGCCGGTTCTCCTTCATCGAGCGAGACGCTGAGCAACTTCACGTGAAGATGGGATGGGGATTTCGAGCGAGATTCCCGGTGACCTCGATCCGTTCGGTGAGCGCGTACACCGGTGGGCGATGGGAATCGGTGTGCACGGTTTCGGCGGTAACTACCTCGTAAACGGCAAGGCGAGCGGGATCGTCACCCTCGAGCTCGAGCCGATAGGAAGGGCGTTCGTCATCGGGATTCCGGCGAAGCTGCGAATGCTCTCGGTCTCACTCGACGAGCCCGAGCAGTTCACCGCGGATTTCGGCGCTCAGGTCGGTTGAGCCGTCGCCGCGAGCGCCGTCGCACGGGCCTGGGCTATTTCGCCTCGCACTCGGACGGTGACTTTGTGCTCCACGTAAAACGCGAGAAACGGCACCAGTCCCGCCAGGATCATCGGAATCAGCCGGCGGAGCGGCCAGCGCCCGCGCACCCAGAGCTCGAAGGCGAACACCAGGTAGAGCAGATACAAAAAACCGTGCGCCGGACCCACGATCTCCACCACGCTCTTGTTGTGCGCGAGGTACTGGAGCGGCATGCCTACCGCCGTCAGGATCAAAAGCCCGGTTCCGACGGCCATCGCGAGGATCCGGTACCGGAGCAGTGCTGCCTCGAGACCTCTCATACCGAGCGCCAGGTCACTAGATGAACGCTCACTGGGCTTTTCTGGCCTGTCGCGACTCTTCCTCAATGCGGAGCGACTCGAGGTAGCTGTTGTAGGCAGCCCGCTCGAGGTCCTCTTCTTTTTCGCGCGCGGCCGCGCGCGTCCGGCCTCGAGCAGTTCGAGGCTCCCGACGTTCGATCACGCCGTGCTCCTCTCGAACGAGCCGCCACCACACGTAGAGTGCGTAGAGCCCGAAAAGCGGCCACTCAACCGTGTACATCCAGCTCAGGTCGTTGCCGCCGAGCGCGCGACTCAACTGCCAGCGGGCGAGGATGATAAACGTCGGAAGCAGAACGAGGATGGTGAGATGCAGTCGCATCGTCCGCCAGTTCAAGCGATGCCGCATGGAGCCAGGTTAGGGCCGGCTCCGGCCTTGTTCGAGTCGGGGGCAGGTCACTTCTATGCTGGAGTGGTGAGCGACATCTCTCCGACTTCGAGCCGCGTCGATGACGAAGCGAGCGCTGTCGTCGATGACGCGGTGACACCCGGGCCGACGCCAGGCGACGGGCTCGAGGGAGCGACGGTGATGATCGACGAGGCCGAGGTCCTGCTCGGTGACGTTGAGGCCGCGCTCGATCGACTCGAATCGGGTGAGTACCGGACGTGTGAGATCTGCGGGGCGCCCCTCGGGGCAGCCACACTCGCGAACACACCGACCCTTCGTCGCTGCCTCGCCCATGCCAGCTAAGGACGCGCCCTAGGCGGCGCTTCGGAGAACTCCGAGGTGAAGCCGTCCGAGCGGCCCGTCGCTTCGTTGCACCGGTACGCTGCACGGGACATGCAGCGTCTCGCCGTCCTCTCGATGCACACCTCGCCGCTCGCGCAGCCAGGATCCGG
>DATCDR010000180.1:0-4054 GCA_036510575.1 Acidimicrobiales bacterium
CGCATTGACTCATCAGAAACCTCCGCGTGGATCGCATCGTTGCCTCACGTAAAAACCTCCGCCTACGTGACGGGCGAACTACGCCAGATCGATGGAGCTTTCGATGGGCGAGCGCAAGGCAGTCACGACCAAGATGGCCACCACCTATCGACGAGGGACTCGTGCCGAGAAGGCGGCGATCCTCGACCAGCTCTGTGTGCTCACCGGTTGGCACCGCGACCATGCGCGGGCCCGTCTTCGACAAGTCGGTGAGATCAAAGTGGTGCGGGTCCGCGCTCCTCGCACGCCGACATACCCACCGCGGGTGATCTCCGCGCTCGAGCTCACCTGGCGAGTAGCCAGAGCGCCTGCAGGCAAGCGGCTAGCCCCGATGCTGCCGGTCCTCGTGCCCCTCCTTCGCCGCGACGGTGAGCTCGACCTCACCGACGAGGAGGCCAAGCTCTTGTCCCAGATGAGCGCGGCGACAATTGATCGCCGGCTCGCCGGCGCACGAGTGCTCCTCGAGCTTCGGGGGCGTTCTCACACCAAGCCGGGATCGCTTCTGAAGGCCCAGATCCCGATCAGGACCTGGTCGGAGTGGAACGACAAGTCGCCAGGCTTCGTCGAGATCGACCTCGTCGGCCACGAGGGCGGCAACTCTTTCGGGGAGTTCTGCTTCACCCTCACCATGACCGACATCGCCACTGGTTGGACGGTGAACCGCTCGGTGGCCAACAAGGCAGCGGTCCGGGTCGCCGACGCGATCGAGCACGCGTCTCGTCAGTTCCCCTTCCCGATCCTTGGAATCGACTCTGACAATGGCGCTGAGTTCATCAATGCCCACCTGTTGGCATACTGCCGTGCGAGAAAGATCAACTTCACGAGATCCCGCCCGGGCAACAAGAACGACGGGGCCCACGTCGAGCAGAAGAACTGGACCCATGTCCGAGAGCTCGTCGGCTACCTGCGCTTCGATTCCCCGGCCGAGCTCGCTTTGTTGAACCGGATCTGGGACCTCGATCGCGGCTACACGAACTTCCTCCTCAGCCAGCAAAAGCTGCTCAGTCGGGTTCGCGTCGGCGCCAAGGTAGTGAAGCGTCACGACCTGGCGAGAACACCTTTGCAGCGCCTGATCGAGGCCGACGTGCTCACACCAGCTCAGCAAGGAGCTCTAACGAGGACCAGGAACTCGATCCATCCGGGCGAGCTGCACCGCGAGATCGCACGGCTTTGCACGCAACTCGAGCGCCTTGCGCTCGAAAAGACGATGGCGCCTCAACGAGCCGTGAATCGGGCCTGGAACGCCACCCTCTAGGCGGAGGTTTTTATATGAGTCAACGAATCGGCGTTGCCGGAGGATTTGACGTGAGGCAACAGGACGACCATCGGGCTAGCGACGAGGTGGTTCAGTTCGATGCTTGCTCGCCGAGCTCGGCGAGGGCCGCCTGAATCCGCTCACGAAGCTGGTCCGGCAGTTGGTCGCGGCATCTATCGGCAATCACGCGACGTAGCTCGGACTCGAAGGAGACGACACTGCCGCACGGCGGACAGAAGTTGAGATGGATCTCGATAGCGATGCGCCGCTCCTCGGTCAGCTCCCCGTCAAGGAACTCATAGAGCCACTCCACCGTCTGGGTGCAGTCGACCTCGGGAACGTGACTCGTCATGATCTCGTGGCTCTCATGCTGTCGTCACACGCTTGTTCTCGGTACACACGTGCAACCTCATCTCTCGACCGGCTCCGCCACTACGAGACCGCGCTGGAGCCCATAGTCAGCTAACGCTTTCTGGAGCCCCTTTCTTCCCCGGTGCAGTCGGCTCATTACCGTACCGATCGGCACATCGGTGATTTCAGCGATCTCTTTGTAGGAGAAACCCTCGACGTCAGCGAGTATGACCGGGATCCGAAAGGCCTCTGGCAGCCCCTCGATCGCCTCTTTGACCTCGGTGTCGGTGATCCGCTCCAACGCGCGGTCCTCGGCGGAGTACCCCGCGTCGGCGGCCTCGCTTTGCGCGAGACGTCGGTAGAGATAGAGGTCTTCGACCTCATCAAGCTCAGACTCCTCGGGCCGACGACGCTTGGCCCGATAGGAGTTGATGAAGGTGTTGGTCAAGATCTTGTAGAGCCAAGCCTTGAGATACGTGCCTTCGCGGAAGCCCCCGTAGGCGCGATATGCCTTTAGGTACGTCTCTTGGACGAGATCTTCAGCGTCAGAGGAGTTGTGCGTCAGCCGCATCGCCGCGGAGTACAGCGACGGCATGAACTCCATCGTTTCGTCGGCAAAGCGGGACTGATCAGCCACGGCACGACCTTACCGAGGAAATCAGTGGCTCGCGGCGAGGGACGGTTACCAGCTGCCCTTGTGCTCTGGGACCAGGAACACGAGGCTGATCATCACCATCAGCACCACCGCCTGGACGAGGAAGAAGTGGGACTGTGCGATCCCGGGATCGGCGCTCCGAGCAAGCAGCGCCGACGCAAGCGAGACGTACAAGATGCCTCCCGACTGACGGAAGGTCCCTCGAAGACCAGCTATTTGAGCAACCTGATCAGGCGCTAGCTGCAACGTCGCGTTGTTCGTCGCAGGCGCGGAGACGCCCATGCCAAGACCGGTGAGCATCGACCATCCAGCGAGCCACCAGTACGCAGGAAAGCCGTGCGGGCAGGGGACGAACAGCATCACGAGACCGATCGCGATCGCCGTGAATCCGACGATCATCGGCAGCCGGTAGCCGGTTCTCCGCAGCATCATCGCCGCTGCCGCCGCAATACAGATCATGCCTATCGCACGGGCTGAGAGCAACGTTCCCGCATTCGCGATATGGATGTGGTACCGATTTTCGGCATAGAGGGGCACAAGGGCTCCAAAACCGAGCGCGGCAGAGCCGTAAAAGACGTTCAGCACGTTCATCGTGGCGAACCCCTTACCGGCAATTAGCCGGAGCGGTATGAACGGTTCCGCGTCCCGCTTGGTGTGCCGAAAAAAGCCCACGCCCAAGATGACCGAGGCGACGAGCGGCAGGTAGAAGGCGGGGCTCGCGGCCGACAGATCGCCGAGGACCGAGATCGCGAACATGCCCGAAAGGATCATCGAGGCGAGCAGGCACACGCCTCGCACGTCGATTCCTCCCGAGGGCTTGGGGATCGACTTCGGAATGAACCTCATCCCGAGGATGATGAGGATGGCCCCGATTGGAAGGTTGACGAAGAAGATCCCGCGCCAACTCCAGTCCTGGGTGATGACGCCGCCGAACACCGGTCCCACGATTCCGCCGATCGGGAAGATGCTCGTGAACATCCCGAGCGCCTTGTCCCGGTCGCGCCCGAAGTGGTCAGAGACGATCCCGGTCGCCGACGGCATGAATGCACCTCCGCCGAGCGCCTGGATGAACCGGAAGGCGACGAGCATGCCGATGCTCGAGGAGAGCCCGCATGCGAGCGAGGTCACGGTAAAGACCCCCGCCGAGATCAGGTAGACCTTCTTCCGTCCGAACTGGTCCGATATCTTCCCGGCGACCGGCATCGCGATGATCTGGCCGAGCTGGTAGATCGTGACGGTCCAGGCGGTCCAGTTGATTCTCGAGTGGAGCGACATCCCGATCGGCTTGATCGCGGTCGCCACAATCGTGGCGTCGACCGAGGCCATGAACAGGCCGATCGCGACGATGAAGAAGATGAGCTTGCGACGTGGATCGGGGTCTCCTGCGTCGGCGAATGCGGCGACAGGCTCCGCGAGCGTGCTCGGGACCGCTCTGGCGTCCGTCGTCACGTGCGCAGCTCCTCGAGCGCCCTCACCTGAGGTCGAGACCGCACTGCGGCGGGCGCGCCACGACACGGCCGGCGCCCGAGCGGCGGTCAGGGCGAACGGTGAACGACATCGTCGTTAGCATACCTAACGAAGCTCCGCGGCGGCCTGGCCGGCCGTGGAGACGTCGGCTCGATACGTGCCTAACATCACACCTACAAGCGATGCGCGGTCGCATCGGCCCCACCGAACAGCTGGTTGACAGGAGAACGACATGGACAAGGTGAAATTCCACTTCGACCCGCGATGCCCCTGGTGTTACCAGACGT
>DATCDR010000181.1:0-5594 GCA_036510575.1 Acidimicrobiales bacterium
ACTGGTCGCCACCGCTCGTTTGATCTCTCGGCCTCGGGACTCGGGTAGTAGTTAATGTCGATAACCCGATCGAGATAGGTGATCGCGGTGCGCACCACCTGACCAAGCCGGTCGAGGGAGAGCTCGCCGTCTTCGACAAACTGGCCGAGATTGATCGATCCGAGGTTGCAGACCGCAGTCTCGTCGTCACTCGTCACCTCGAGAATCTCGGTGCAGAGATTGGACAGGTGCACGACGGCGCCGCTGATTGCGGTCTGGTTGCACAGCTCGTTCGCCCGGTCCTTGAAGGTCATCCAGCCGTTGCCCGTCTGGGCGAGCGTCCGCATCATCCTCCCGTAGAGCTGGCGGGCGGGCACCTGGCGCTCGTAGCTTCCGTCGGCTTCGGCGGCGAGGTACGCCGCACGGAACTCCTCGCCGTAAGTGTCACAGAGGTGCGGCACCTTCTTCGGGTCAAAGAGCGACCAGAGGAAATCCTGCTCCACCCGCTCCATGAACAGATTGGGTATCCAGTTCGCGAGATTGATGGTGCGGGCGCGGCGAGCATCATCGCCGGTGTTGTCTCGAAGCTCCAAGAAGTCCTCGATGTCGGCGTGCCACGTCTCGACGTAGACGCATGCAGCGCCCTTCCTCCGACCTCCCTGGTTGACCGCTGCCACCGAGGCGTCGAGCGTCTTTAGCCATGGCACTATGCCATTCGAAAGCCCATTCGTGCCTCGGATGAGCGAGCCCTGGGAGCGAACGCGGTGGAACGCGAAGCCGATTCCGCCGGCGAACTTCGACAGCTGGGCGATCTGCCCATACCGTGAATAAATCGACTCGAGCTCGTCACGAGGAGAGTCGACTAGATAGCACGAGGACATCTGTGGATGCGTCGTACCGGAGTTGAACAACGTGGGACTCGACGGCAGGTAGTCGAGCGACGACATCAAGCGATAGAACTCGATTGCCTCGTCGCAGCTACGAGCCAGGCCGCAGGCGACCCGGAGCAGGAAGTACTGCGGGGTCTCGATCACACCTCGCGCGTCTGGATGGCGAAGCAGATAACGGTCATAGACCGTCCGAAGTCCGAAGAACTCGAAGAGCCGATCATTCTCGAGGTTGACCGCATCATCTAGTTTGCGTCGATTGGTGTGAACGAACGTGGCCGTAATGTCGGCAATGAGACCGACGGCGGCGCCGAGGGCGACGGACTGCGAGAAGGAATGCACGTCCTGGTTGCGAACCTCCTTGTCGATGACCGTCGACAAGAGCCGGGCGGCGAGCCGGGAGTAATTCGGCTCGACGCTGATGAACGCCGCCGCAGTTCGGATCGAAAGCTCGTCAAGCTCGAGTGAGGTCGCGCCATCTCGTAACCCCGAGATCGTGCGAGTCGCGATCTGCATCGGATCGACACCACTTAACCCTTCGGCGCATCTGGCGATAGCACGGACGATCTTGTTGACGTCAACCGCTTCGAGATCGCCGTTACGCTTTCGAACCCGCATAGCGCTTTCGCCGGCGCCTTGCGAGCCGCCCAAGCTCCCTTCGATCCGATCCGACTCAGGCGCGAGCACGCCCGTATCTATGACTGCCATAGCCGCTCCGTTCATCGTCGCTAACCACTAGATGTAGTGGCTTCCAAACCTCTGACCACCAGGTTTTGACAACTACAGCCGCGTAACTACACTGACGCAATACTTGGCATTCAGTGCTAACGGGTGTCTTTGAGTGCTAAATGACGGCTTGGGAGTCGACGGATACGGTCGTGTACATGAAATATCCGCTCCTCAGCCCGGGTTTCACGGACTCCGACGAGGACATGTTGAACCTCAAACAGGCAGCCGCGCTCCTCCGCGTCCACTACATGACGGTGTATCGCTACGTACGCCAGGGCAGACTTCCCGCCGAGCGCAGCGGAACCGAATGGCGAGTCGCTCGCAGCACCCTGGAGTCGTTCAAAGACCATCCGTCTCGAGCCGTCGAAGCTAGCAAGGCGTCGACAACACGTCGGATCCAATGGGATTCCCGCCTCGAAGGCTGTCTTCTCGCCGGAGACGAGACTGCATCCTGGAGCGTGATCGAAAATGCGCTCGCCGCGGGACACTCCCCGACCGAGTGCTATATCGAGGTGATCGCGGCTGCACTCGAGTCGATCGGCGACCGTTGGGCGAACGACGAGCTCGAGATCGCCGACCAGTTCCTAGCGACCGGCGTCGCGATCCGGATCGTGGCCCGCCTGAGCGCCCGATTTCGGCGCCCTGGGCGATCTCGCGGCACCGTGGTATTCGGCGCCCCGCCAGGCGAACTTCACAGCCTGCCGATCGCGATCGTCTCTGACCTCGTCCGATTACGGGGCTTCGACGTCCTCGAGCTCGGGGCGAACGTGCCGGGCAAGGCGTTCGCCTCCGCGGCGGCCCGCACGCCGAGACTGATCTGCGTCGGGATCGGTGTCACCCAACCCGAGAATCTCCGCGCCGTCCAAGACGTCGTCGACCAGGTCCGCGGCATCGATCGGGAGATCCCGATCCTCGTCGGCGGCCTCGCGGTCTCAGAGTTCGAGAAGGTCATCCTTCGGGGCGTGACCGCCGTCGCCGACGACGGACGCGCAGCAGTCGCGCTCGTCGAGTCGTTCACAACTGCCGGCGGACTCCACCAGGCTGTGTAGACGCGAAACTCGGGGCTCTTTTGCCGCTCGTAAGCGAAACTACCTCGGACTAAACCCCTGTTGAGGAGCGCGGGTTCCAATAGGTATCGGGCTTCTGGTTCAACGTCCGGTCTACTCGACTTGGTGACTCCCAACAAGGCCTGCTCCCCACTCGGAGGTACCAGGTAGAGGTCGGCGGCGAGCGCGACGGCCCAATCGCGTGCCATACCGAAGGAGAGCCCCGGCTCTCCACCGCTCGCCACGAAGGCGATCCCGCAACAGAGGGTCCGACGGCTCCGGCAAATGCTGTCGCCGCCGAGACTTTGTCGCGTCTCGACGCTTCCTCGAACGCTTTGACCAGCACCAGAAAGGCCAAGAGGAGCAGCGCGACACCAACCGCAGCGTGAACGACGAGCAGCGCTGCGTGGCTGATGTGCGACCACGGGCGTATCGGTCCGATCGTGACCCAGAGATTCACGCCGAGAAGTACCTGGGCGAGCATCACGAGGATCGAGAGAACTCCGACACGGCGCAGGTTCATCGATGATCCTTCCCAGTTGTCGAGAATCGGCGGTTCGGTGCCGAACTACCCGACGGCCCTAGAGCAGCTGTACCTCTTGGAGCAGCGCAATCGCCGCGGCGCCGGTCCCGAGTTGCGCGATCGTCAACGGATACGGCTGCAAGTCCGTAAAAGCAGTCTCTGGTTGGGACGTGACCACTGCTGAGGCGATCGGATACTCGAAGCTGATCGAGTGGGCGATGATCTCCTGGCCCTTGGCCGAGACGAGGAACGCCAGGAAAGCCTGTGCGGCCACTTGATGCTTCGACGACTTCAAAATGCCAGCGCCGGAGACGTCAACGACGTAGCCCGGATCACGTCGCGCGAAGTAGGCGATCGCCGAGTGCGTGTTCGACACACCGATCTCAGCACGCATCCGATACCAGTAGTACTGGTTGACGACACCAAAGGCGACCACGCCACGGTTGACCTCATCCGAGATGGTCTCATTGTCGGGATAGATGTGGCCCGCGGCGTTGGCCTTCATACCGTCTAGCCACGCGAGCGTCTTCGCCTTGCCATAGGCGTTCAGAACGGAAGTAACGATCGGCTGGAAGTCGGTCTCTCCTTGCGCGAAAGCCAACTTGCCCTTGTACTTCGGGTTGGCTAGCTGCAGGACACTTGTTGGAAGCTCGGCCTTGGTGATGTGAGCCGGGTTGTAGATAAGGACGCTAACCCGCGCCGAGACGCCCAGCCAGTCCGCCTGCGACGAGTTGTACTTACTCGGTGTCTTTGCAAGCGTCGAGGAGTCGACTTTGGCCAATAGGCCCTTCTGCTGGAGAAACTCGAGAGCTGGTGAGTTCTCGGTATAGAAGAGATCCGCCGGTGACCGCGATCCCTCCGCGACGATCTCTGCGTCGAAGGTGTCTTCGTCGTTGTTCCTGACCACCACCTTGATGTCGGGATGGCCCGCCTCGAAACCGGTGACGAGCGAGTCAGTGGTTTGGACGTGTTGCCCGTTGTAGAGGGTGAGGGTCACCTGGGCAGCTGATTGGCTCGCAGCCTTGGCGCCGCAGGCCGAAAGCGAGAGAGCCAGCACCGATACGGCCCCGAGCGCCCCGATTGACCTTCGACCTCGATTCATGACTCCCCCTCGTCGCGCGACCATCCAGGCAGACCCGCTCGCGGCGCGGAGTTTCGAGCCCCGCACACGGGCTCGGCTGATCATGACGTCGCTCCTGGGTAGAACTCGTCGATGCGGTCACTAGCCGCGGTGACGAGCGCGTTCACCGCCTTCGTACCGTTATCGGCATAGAACGTCTGACAGGCGCTCGCCAAGCCAGCAATCGCAGCGCCAAGCGACTTGTCAGAGGTGTGAATCGCTGTAAGGGGCTTGACCTGCGCTAGCGCGTACCCGACCGGGTCGGCATCAGGATCTGGCCCATCGGCGAGCGCCTCCGCCAGGTGCTGGCCCGAGGCCGCGATCACCGCTGCTCCAGAACCCGCCTGAGTTTTCGTACCTGAGGACGTTCCACACACGGCGGCTGCCAGCGAAAGCACGACCACGCTTGCGGGGATCGTCGTGGATGAGCGCTCGAGTGGTCGAAAACGCCCGGGCGCGCCGTTCGCTCGAGTGTCGAGCCCCGGCGTTGATCTGGCGAAATCGTCGCTCGAAGCGTCACCACTGCCCGGCCCAACCATCGCCCTAGAGCGGAGCATCGGGTACCTTCCTCAAATATCAGGCAGGCCTGATATCAGGCGTGCCTGATATTAAGCCCCCGCCCCAGCGCGGTGTCAAGTCAACGCTCCGACTGGGCGGCGACGTGTGCGTCTGCCCCACGAGCGCTCGAATCACCGGGAGGACCCAAAGGAAATCGGAACGGTTACTACCTGCACCTTCACCCAACTTTTCCCGTTCTCGCCGAGCCGCCACACGGAGAGCAACGTGGTGTCGACGGCTAGTTCGTCGACCTGACCATCCGGCGGCACGGCGAGCGTCTGCCAGGCATCACCGGGCCCACCGACGACCTCGGCACGCTCCGTACCCGCTTCACGAATCAGCACAAACTGTCGCCCGCCCGGCCGACCCGAATCGCAGCGAAGGTCTCCCCTTGCAAACTCTCGGGTACAGAAATGTCGGCAAGACTCGACGTTGCACCGCTCCGGACGAAAACGCCCGGGACCGCCCTTTGTTTACATGAGGCACCGACAGCCGCGGTAGCGCCAGGGCCGACCGCAACCCCTTCTAAGAAGCCCACCTGGCAATGCCTACGGCGGCGGTCGAAGCGAGCGCCGAGCGTGATACGAGCATCTTCCAGTCGGTGAGACCACCTGATTGCACGAGCGGTTGCCAGACGATTTCGGCGTGCGGCACCTACGCCTCGCGCGACGGGGGCTCACAATGCTGCAAGATCGCGTCGGGTAGCCGTCGAAGCCCGATCATCGCCGCATCTCTCCGCTCAGGTTGAAGAC
>DATCDR010000182.1:0-3833 GCA_036510575.1 Acidimicrobiales bacterium
CGTTTCTTTCCAACCTCTCGCCAATCATGACGCGGGCGATTGATGCATTGCCGTAACTGTGCACTCGCCCATGTGCAAACGACCGCGGTCGCGGTGTGCGTTAGTTGTGGCGTGGCACTGTGCCTCAAGGACTCGGTTATCGAAGAGCGTTGGTAAACCGGGCCAGCCGTCATGCTCCGCGAAGAACCCGTAGGACCTCCCGCGCGAATCGTGCAGTGCGCCACCTGTGCCACAGCGCATGCAGCCCAACGTCAACCCCCCGCGAAGCCGTTATTTCCTTCCGATAAGAGGGGGTTTTCCAAATGTATTCGGTCGCAATCCACGGAAGTGACGCTGGGATCAGCGGAGCGTTGCGCGCCTCAAGCTTGATCTCACCTGTGACGTGTCGGTTGTTGTCGCCGTCGCGTAATCCCGATCTATCGATCTGTGTCTCACAACTGCGGTCCACTGAATTGGGTCAAGCCCAAGGAGTACCCCCAACGGGATTCGAACCCGTGTTTCCGCCGTGAAAGGGCGGCGTCCTCGGCCGCTGGACGATGGGGGCCAGGCCGGATACGCCGCCCGACCCTACCAGTCGTCCCGTGACTAGAAGGACCGAGCGGCCGCGGCCGCGACGGCGAGGGGACTACCGCTCTTTTGGAGGAAGGGGCGTCCCATCCCAGCGCAAGCCCCCAAGTGGATCTCCCCAAGGATCTTCAGGCAGATCCGCTCCTGCACCTGGGGTAGAAGGTGGCAGGTCATCTTCGAGGACCTCGAGTATCTCGCCTTGTAGGAACGAGAGGTAGAAGTAAACGATCCAGTCCGCGAAGTCAGGTGAATCCGGATCAGGCTCTACCTGCTCCTCGGTTACACGGAGCGTGACGCCGAGCGCGAGGCGTAGGTCGTTGATGGCCGTGAGCCACAAGTCGAGTTCGTCAGCTGAGAGCTTGTTCGACTCAGCGGTACGCGCGATCAAGTCGAGCGACTCCATGTGGCGAGCGAGCAAGCTGGGACGATGCCGACGGATGTAGTCCTCCTCGGCCTTTGCATCTCGCGGGTGGGCTATTGGCAAGATGCGGCGTGCGGCGTCGGGAGTTAGGTCGTCGTCGCTCTCGAGCAGTTCGAGCGCCGCGAGCAGTTGTTGAGGCAGAACTCCGAGGAGTGCTCGCTCGTCTGGAGGGAGGTGCAGGGCGTACGTTCCGTTGCGAAGCCTTCTCAGCCGTGACTGCGGGCGGAGGTTCATCCCGCTTGCTCCATCGTCGCCCACAGTCCGTACGCGTGAAGCCTCGTCACGTCGTTTTCGGCGTGATCCCGGGTGCCGCTCGACACTACGGCTCTCCCTCGGTTGTGAACGTCGAGCATCAGTTTGGTTGCGACTTCTTTCGAATATCCGAATAGCTTCTGAAAAACGAAGGTGACGTACGTCATCAAATTGACTGGGTCGTTCCAGACGATGACGAGCCACGGTTCGTCTGTTTTCAGACTTTCGTCGCTCTCGACGATCTCGTCGAGGTCCGGAACGACCTCCGTGGGGGCAACGCTCGCCCGAGTCCGAGAGGCGACGAGGTTCCAAGCTTGCACGCTCACGCGCTCAGCGTCTCATGTTCGTCAGCGAAGGGTCGCTGTTTTCGAGATGCGCTCGACCGATCGCTTGCTGCCGGGCCAAGTCCGTAGCAAGCGAGCAACAACAAGAACGTCGAGGCGAAGGCCGAGGTCGCGCCAATCATGTGTAGTTCGACTACCGCAGCGTTGTCGTGGAGGGAGTACTGCAAGTAGCCGAGCACACCCTGGGCGGCGTAAATCTCGAGCACGAGCTGGGCGCGTCGTTGGATGCCGGCGGGGGCGCCGGCGAGGTGGAACGCGAAGAGGCCTCCGAGTGTCACACCGATAAGGAACAGGGCGATCGTCGAATGGAGTTCGGCGGCGTCTCGGAAGGCGATAGCGATGCGTCTCGCGTCCGTGTTGCCGGCATGTGGTCCCGAGCCGGTCACGATCGTTCCGGCGAGGATGACGGCGATCAGCACCCCGAACTGCAGTCTGACGAACCAGACGATTCCGTCGCGCACGATTGGCTTTGGTAGGTGCGGAACGCGCGTAGCGTCCGCGACGCAGTACAGCACGATCGCGTCGCCCAAGACCACGAGTGTCAAAAAGAAGTGGAGCGCGACGAGGTATGGATTCAACTTAAAGAGCACCACGAGGCCACCGAGAACTATTTGCGCGACCAGACCGGTGAGCAACCCGGTAGAGAGCCAACTGATATCGCGCCGTTTGGGTCGAAGCGACATAGCGGCGAGGAAGACGACGATGGAGACGATGGAGACCACGACGGTGACGAGGCGGTTGCCGAACTCAATCCATGAGTTGAACGAATACGCGGCGGTGAGCTGGTGCTGGTAACACGACGGCCAGTCGGGGCAGCCGAGTCCCGACCCGGTCAGTCGGACAGCGCCACCCGTCACGACGAGAAGTACGTAGGAGATTACGGATGCGACGCTGAGTTTCCGAAATGTCTTTTGACTTACCGAGATCGCAGGCACCTTGTGGCAATCGTAGGTGGAGCGGTCGAATCTGGGCATCCGGCGAAGTTGGGTCGCTGATGACAGCGAAGCCGTTACGGGCGCCGTCCTGCTTCTAGTCGGTAGCCGAGCCCTCGGATCGTGGTGATCAGCGTCGGCTTTGACGGATCGACCTCAACGCGTGATCGCAGTCGTTTGATGTGAACATCGAGGGTCTTTGTGTCGCCGACGTAGTCGTATCCCCACACGCGGTCGATGAGCGCTTCTCGCGTTACGACGCGGCCGGCGCTGGCGAGGAGCTGCTCGAGCAGTTCAAACTCCTTGAGGGGGAGTTGAACCTCGTGGCCGCGCACGACGCACTCGTGACGATCCAAGTCGAGCTCGATATCGCCGGAGGCCAGTACCGTCGTAGCGGTCTCGGACTCTTGCGGAGTCCGGACGTCATCAGCTCCTGGCGCCACGACGGTAGCGACATTCGCGGGGACCCTCCGAAGTACGGCCCGCATACGCGAGATGAGCTCTCGGAGTCGGTAGGGCTTGGCGACGTAGTCATCCGCGCCAACCTCAAGACCTACGACAGTGTCGATCTCGGCCGCCTTCGCCGTGACCATGATGATCGGGACATTCGAAGTAGTACGAATCGCTCGGCAGACGTCGAGGCCGGACATCTTCGGCAACATGACATCAAGGAGGACGAGCTCGAACGTGCCAGCTCGGAACAGCTCGAGCGCGGAGAGCCCATCGCGGGCAATCGTCAACGAGAAGCCTTCTCGAGCGAGGCCGATCTCGAGTGCCTCGATGAACGACTCCTCGTCTTCAGCGAGCAGCACGCGGATCAGATTCTCCGTGTTGTCGTTCATCCCTAGAGTCTGAGTCATTCTGAGCGTGCCTGCAACGGCAGGTGCAACGTGAACGTGGCGCCTTCGCCTTCCCGAGATTCGACCTGGACCGAGCCGCGATGGTTCTGGGCCACGTGGCGCACGATCGCGAGCCCGAGCCCTGTCCCGCCAGTCGACCTCGATCGCCCGTGGTCCACCCGGTAGAAGCGCTCGAATATCCGCTCTAGCTCGCGCGTTGGAATGCCGATGCCGCTGTCTTTGACCGTGATGACGACCTCGCCGTTGTCCACGCCTCCTTTGAGATGTACGACGCCGGCATCCGGTGAGAACTTCACGGCGTTCTCCAAGAGGTTGTAGACCGCAGAGGTGAGCTGACGACGATCTCCAAGTATCGCCACCGGCGGCGAGGGCTCTACTAGCGCCACCTCGACGCCGCGCTGTTCGGCCGCTGCCCGCACCCGTTCGGAGGCCTCTCCGAGGATGAGGTTGACGAGTA